>NZ_CP045701.2:5511024-5866536 GCF_009601685.2 Pseudomonas brassicacearum | reverse complement strand
GGGCGCCAAGCCTTTCGCCTTTACCCTTGCCCTGACCTTGCCGACGGTGACCACCGATTGGCTGCAAGCCTATGCCCGCGGTTTGAACCAGATGGCCCAGGCCTGCGGCGTGGCGCTGGTGGGCGGCGATACCACGCGTGGACCACTGAGCCTGACCATGACGGTGTTCGGCCACGTGCCGTCCGGCCAGGCCCTGGTCCGTAGCGGCGCACGCCCCGGCGACCTGCTGTGTGTCGGCGGCGAGCTGGGCAATGCCGCCGGCGCATTGCCGCTGGTGCTCGGCCAGCGCAGCGCCGAACCGGTGATTGCCGAGCCGTTGCTGGCCCATTACTGGTCGCCACGTCCGCAGATCGACCTGGGCCTGGCGTTGCGGGGCAAGGCCAGTGCGGCGATGGATATCTCCGATGGCCTGCTGGCCGATTGCGGGCATATCGCCCTGGCGTCCGGCGTGGCATTACAGGTTGAACGGGACCGACTGCCGTTGTCCAACGCTCTGGTAGCGTTTCTTGGCCGGGCGGATGCCGAGCAGGTCGCCCTGAGCGGCGGTGACGATTACGTGCTGTTGTTCGCCGTGCCACCGAGCCGATTGTCGGCGCTGCAGGTTGAACCTTGGCCGGTTCACGTGATCGGCAGCGTATTGGCCGGGCAAGGCGTCACGCTGGTTGACAGCGTCGGGCACGACATCACCCCGCGAGTGCGGGGCTATCAACATTTTCGGGAGACACCGTGACAGATCATCCCAACCAGGTCCCGGCAGAGTTCGTTCCGCCTTCGGTCTGGCGCAATCCCTGGCATTTCCTGGCATTTGGCTTCGGTTCGGGCACTTTGCCTAAAGCCCCGGGCACCTGGGGCTCGTTGGTTGCGCTACCCTTCATACCGTTGTGGCAGATGTTGCCGGACTGGGGCTACTGGCTGATGCTGGGCATCACCATGCTGTTTGGTTTCTGGCTGTGTGGCAAAGTGGCTGACGACCTTCGGGTGCACGATCATGAAGGCATCGTCTGGGACGAAATGGTCGGCATGTGGATCACCTTGTGGCTGGTACCGGAAGGTTGGTATTGGTTGCTGGCGGGTTTTTTGATGTTCCGTTTCTTCGATATCCTCAAGCCGTGGCCGATCCGCTGGATCGACCGGCATGTGCACGGAGGCGTCGGTATCATGCTCGATGATGTGTTGGCCGGGGTTTTCGCCTGGCTGGCAATGCAAGGATTGGTGTGGTGTTTCACCTGAGGGAGTCAGGCATGGGCGTAAGCCGCGCACTACTGCTGTTGCTGTGTTTAGGAGCTTGTGTAGGGGCGAGGGCGACCGAGTCGACCCCGCTGCCTGACAAGATCCGTGCGGCCAGCGAGGAGTGGGCAGGTTATACCCAGGCCGATGGCCAGGGCATGGGCTGGGACATCTTGCGTGCGGTGTTCGAGCCGGAAGGCGTCAAGCTGGAGATCCGCAGCGTGCCCTACACCCGCTCGATCGGGTTGGTGCAACGTGGGGAAATGGATGCCCAGGTCGGCGCCTATCGCGATGAAACCGAAGGGCTGCTGTACCCACAGTGGCACTACGATGTCGATCACATCTATGCCCTGGGGTTGGCCTCCAAGCCGTCACCGACGCTGGCGACGATTGGCAACTATCGATTGGTGTGGATGCGCGGGTACGAATACAACAACTACCTGCCCAACATCCGGCGTTTCAACGAGATTCACCGCGCCATGGGCATCTTGCCGATGCTGGCCCATGATCGCGCCGATTTTTATGTCGATGCGTTGATGGAAATCCAGGATGTGCTCGCCAAGGCCGACAATCCCCAGCAATTCAAGCTCTCGCCGCTGACCAATTTGCCGCTGTACCTGGGCTTCGCCAACAACGAAAATGGGCGTGCATTACGTGCATTGTTCGATCGACGCATGGAAGTGCTGGTGAAGAGCGGCGAGTTGAAGCCGATTTTCGAACGCTGGAAGCAACCCTATCCTTTCGACGAGCACGGCAAGCCACCGAAGCCGTGATCAGATTTATCGATGATCATCAGCGATAATTCAGCCTAAGCGTCTATAGGAACGTGCTGTTACAATGCCTGCCTCTGCGAATCTCCAGTACTAGATCAGGAGCACACCGGTGCCTGTCGTTTTTGTTGCCGCTTCCAAGCTGCCAACGCCCTTTGCGCAATTCACCATGCATGGTTTTCTCGATGAGGCCACCGGCCGTGAGCACGTCGTGCTGAGCCTGGGTGATTTTACCGACGGTTCTCCGGTGTTGGGCCGCCTGCATTCCGAATGCCTGACCGGCGACGCCCTGTTCAGCCAACGCTGCGATTGCGGTTCGCAACTCGAGGCCGCATTGCAGGCCATCGCCCGTGAAGGCCGTGGTGTGTTGCTGTACCTGCGCCAGGAAGGACGTGGCATCGGCTTGTTGAACAAGATCCGTGCCTATGAACTGCAAGATGGCGGCGCCGATACCGTGGAGGCCAATGAACGCCTGGGCTTTGCGGCCGACCTGCGTGACTACAGCATTTGCCTGCCGATGCTCGAACATCTGGGCATCAAGTCCCTGCGGCTGATGACCAACAATCCACGCAAGGTCAAGGCATTGACCGACATGGGCATCGTGGTGGCCGAGCGTGTGCCGCTGCACACCGGTCACAACCCCCACAACAAACTCTACCTGGCGACCAAGGCCAGCAAGCTCGACCACATGATGGGTAACGAGCACCAAGGCGAGGTTGACCGGGCATGACGCGCGATCAAGTCCGGCGGCGGCTGTCCGTCAGTTGGTGGAAATACCTGGCCCTGGCCTTGCTGCCACTGTTCATGATCAACGCGGTGTTCGGCCAGGGCGAAGCGATTCTGCCGGTGCTGGAGATGCCGTTGTTCATTGCCGGCATGGCGTCGATGTTTGTCAGCCTGCGATTCTTCGGGCCGTACAGGGAAGCTCTGATCGCCACCCAGAAAGCCCTCGACACGCGCGAAGAGCCCCAGGCTTGGATTGACCTGGCGGCCCGTCGTCGCGCCGCCTTCCTGGTGGCCGGGCTACCAGCCTGGGTCGGTGCCCTTGCGGTGTTCGTTGGCTTGGAAGCGGTGCCGTTGATGCTGCTGGCCTTGTCCACTGCCGTGTTGTTCTATCTGTACCGCATCCCGCGCCAACTCGGCTGATGAACCGCTGGCTGGCGGTCTTGCTGCTGGCCGCCAGCGCCTCGACGATGGCGGCTTCGCGGGTCGTCAGCCTCGCGCCATCACTGTCGGAAATCGTCGTTGAACTGGACTCCGCCGACCTGCTGGTGGGCGTGCTGGATGGCGGTGATCGTCCGCCTATCCTTAAAGACCTGCCTTCCGTCGGGCGTTACGGCCAACTGGACGTGGAGCGTTTGCTCAGCCTCAAGCCCGACCTGCTCCTGCTCTGGCCTGGCAGTGTCGGCCCGGCCCAGCGCGAGCAGCTCAAGGCGCTGAAAATCCCGATGTACGTTGCCGAGCCCCACAGCCTCGACCAACTCGTCACGCAAATCCAAGATATTGCCGCACAACTCGGACGCCCGGAGCGGGGCGTGCAGCGGGCGGCCGAGTTGCGCCTGCAGGTTGAAGCGCTACGTCAGCGTTATCGACGGGACGCGTCGTTGTTGGTGTTCTATCAAGTCTGGGACCGGCCGTTGTATACCGTCGGAGGCGGGCAGATCATCAGTGATGCGCTGTCGGTGTGCGGGGCCCGCAATGTCTTTGCCGATCAGGCCCTGCCGGCTCCGCAGGTGAGTGTGGAATCGGTGTTGCAGCGCCAACCGCAGATGATCCTGGCCACGGAGCAGGCGCAGCTCGATGCCTGGAAAAAATGGCCGGTGGCCCAGGGGCGGTTGTTGCTGGTCAATGACAAGGGGCTGGAGCGACCCAGTGGGCAGATGATCGAGGCGACGGCTCGGCTGTGCGAATTGATTGCGCCAGACAGATAGACCGCAGCGCCTGCAATCGCGAGCAAGCTCGCTCCCACATGGGATTCTGTTGTGAACACAAAAACCTGTGGCCACTGAAGATCAACTGTGGGAGCGAGCTTGCTCGCGAAGAGGCCCGTCCGGGCACTACAGGTTCTGGATCAGAGAGACGGAGTCCAGGTCACCCCAAACAGCCAGGCCCGACCTTCTTCACGATACCCATACTGGCTTCCATCATGGCTATAAAGCGCCCGGCTGTAGCCCTTGTCCAGCAGGTTATCCACTTTCATCTCCAGCTTCACTTCCCGGGTCAGTGCCCAACTGCCGCGCAACCCGAGCAGGGCGTAGCCGCCCAGGGCATTGCGGTTGTTTTCGTCGTCGTAGCTGCTGCTCACCGCTTGCCAGGTGGCGCCCAGGCCCAGGCGGTCGAATTGCCGGTCCAGGTCCAGGCTCAAGGTCCGTCGGGCGCGGCGGGCCAGGGTGTGGCCGCTGTCGCGGTCGCGCGGGTCGATGATGGCCAGGGCCAGGTTGCCCTGCCAGCCGAACACATCCTGCAGGTAGGCCATCTCAAAACCGTTGATCCGCGCCGAGGCAACGTTCTGCGGGCGTGAGTTGCTGCCAAAGATGATCGCGTCTTCCAGGTCCGTGCGGTACAGCGAGGTCTCCAGGCGGGCGCTGTCGCTCAGTTGGCTGCGCCATTGCAGCTCGTAGCTTTTCGCCGTCTCGGGCTTCAGGTCAGGGTTGCTGTAGTTCGGGTAGTACAGATCGTTGAAGGTCGGCGCGCGGAAGCTTTCGCTGTAGGTCAGCAACAGGTCATTGTCCGGGTTGATCGGCAGGGTGAGCGTGCCGCTCCAACTGTTCTGGCCGCCGAACTGTTGGTTCTGGTCGCGACGCAGGCCCAGTTCGGTGGAGAAGGTTTCGGCCTGGAATCGGTGCTGGATGAACGCGGCACGGTTCCAGCGGCTGTCTTCGTCGAACGGCGTGCTGCTGTTGACCCGGTCCTGATACCAGTCGCCGCCGACGATCAGGCTGTTGCGAGCGTCCAGCGTCACGTCGTTCTGCCAGGTTACGGAGTCGCGGTAGGTGTTGAACACTTCCCGGACGTCGCTGAGCTTGTCGAAGGTCTTTTCACGGTTCTCGCTGTGGCCCAGTTCCAGGCGTGATTTCCAGGCATCGTTGATTCGCCCGTCCACATAGGTGCTGAAGCTGCTCACCGCAAACTCGCTGTAGGGTTGTTGGGGCAGGGATTGGAAGGTGGTCGGGTCGAAGCGGCCGAACGGGTTGTCGTATTCGCTTTTGCCGCGGTTATCCAGCAGGTTCAGGCCGACTTCCAGATCATCGCTGGCCGCATGGCTCAGGCTCAAGCTCAAGGACTGGTTGCGGTTGGCATCGTCGTCGCGGTCGCTGGCGTAGGACTCGTGGGTCCGATTGCTTCCGGCGCTCTCGTCGAGGCTGGCGCCGAGGGCGAAGCGGGTCTGCTCGTCGCCACCGGACAGGCCCAGGCTGCGTTCCCAGGTCTGGTGGCTGCCGACGCCCACATGCAGGCGCGGTTGCAGGCCTTGCTCGTTGCCGCGGCGGGTGAAAATCTGGATCACCCCACCCACCGCATCGGCACCGTAGATCACCGAACGCGAACCGCGCAGCACTTCCACTCGCTCGATCTGGTTGATGTTCAGGCGTTGCAGGTTGCTGTCACCGGAGGTGGCGTTGCCGACGCGCTGGCCGTCCACCAGCACCAGGCTCTGGGCCGATTTGGTGCCGCGAATGTAAATCCCCGGCAGGCTGCCGCGCCCACCCAACGGTGCCACTTGCACGCCTGGCACGCGGCTGAGCAAGTCAGTGACGCTGGCCGGCTGCAAGCGATCGATGTCGTCGCGGGTGAACACGGTATTGGCGGCACTGCTGTCGTTGCGGGCCTCGACCTGGCGGTTGGCGCTGATCACGATGTCGGGCAGCTTCAGCGCCTGGTCGCGCTCGAAGGTGTCGGCCAGCAAATCGGGGGTGGGGAGCAGGGAGAGCGTGAGGGCGAGGCGGAGTTTCATGGGGTTCCAATCATGCTTGATTCACACATAACCAGTGTGTGGGCGAGCTTGCTCGCGATAGCAGTGTGTCAGCCAATGGAATATTGACGGATCTACCGTTATCGCGAGCAAGCTCGCTCCCACAGGGGCTTGTGTTGTCTGAACTTACAGCCCCAACAACTGCAACCGCTGACGCACCGCCGCTTCGATCCCCGCCTCGTCCAGCCCGCATTCGGCCAGCATCTGCGCCGGCTTGGCGTGTTCGACATAGATGTCTGGCAGGCCCAGGTGCAGCACGGACTTGAGGATGTTTTCCCGCGCCAGGAATTCGCTGACCGCAGCGCCGGCACCGCCCATGATGGCGTTTTCCTCGACCGTTACCAGCAGGTCATGGCTGCCGGCCATCTCGCGCACCAGGGCTTCGTCCAGGGGTTTGACGAAGCGCATGTCCACCACGGTGGCGTCCAGAATCTCGGCGACTTTCAGGGCTTGGGCCAGTTGCACGCCGAACACCAGCAGGGCGGTTTGCTTGCCCTGGCGGCGGATCACACCCTTGCCGATCTCGATCGGCTCGAGGTCGGTCGTGATCGTTGCGTTCGGGCCGGTGCCACGCGGGTAGCGTACTGCCGCCGGACCATTGAACAGGTGGCCGGTGGTGAGCATCTTGCGCAGCTCGTTTTCATCGCTCGGGGTCATCACCAGCATGCCGGGGATGCAGCGCAGGAACGACAGGTCGAAGCTGCCGGCGTGGGTCGGGCCGTCTTCGCCCACCAGACCGGCGCGGTCGATGGCGAACAGCACGTCGAGGTTCTGTACCGCGACGTCATGAATCAGTTGGTCGTAGGCCCGTTGCAGGAACGTCGAATAGATCGCCACCACCGGTTTTGCGCCTTCACAGGCCATGCCGGCGGCGAGGGTCACGGCGTGCTGCTCGGCAATCGCCACGTCGAAATAGCGCTGCGGGTAGCGTTCGCTGAAAGCCACCAGGTCCGAGCCTTCCTTCATCGCCGGGGTGATGCCCACCAGGCGCGGGTCGGCGGCGGCCATGTCGCACAACCATTGGCCGAACACGCCGGAATACTTCGGTCCGCCGGCCTTTTTCGGCGCGGCCGCCGGAGCGTCCAGGGGTTCGAGCTTGGTGATGGCGTGGTAGCCGATCGGGTCGAGTTCCGCCGGGGCGAAGCCTTTGCCCTTCTTGGTGACCACGTGCAGGAACTGGGGGCCCTTGAGGTCGCGCATGTTGCGCAGGGTGGCGATCAGGGTGGGCAGGTCGTGGCCGTCGATGGGGCCGATGTAGTTCCAGCCCAGTTCTTCGAACAGCGTGCCGGGGACCAGCATGCCCTTGGCGTATTCTTCGGTGCGGCGGGCGATTTCCCAGGCGCCGGGCAGGCGCGACAGCACTTTCTTGCTGCCTTCGCGCATGCTGGCGTAGGTACGGCTGGAGAGGATCTTTGCCAGATAGTTGGACAACCCGCCGACATTGCGCGAGATCGACATGTCGTTGTCGTTGAGGATCACCAGCATGTTGGCGTTGACTTCCGGCGCGTGGTTCAGCGCCTCGAAGGCCATGCCCGCGGTCAATGCGCCGTCGCCGATCACGGCAATGGCCTTGCGCTCGCTGTTTTGCAGGCGAGCGGCAATCGCCATGCCCAGGGCGGCGCTGATGGAGGTGCTGGAGTGGCCGACGCCAAAGGTGTCGTATTCGCTCTCGGAGCGGCGCGGGAAGGCGGCGATACCGTCCTTCTGGCGCAGCGTGCCCATGCGCTCGCGACGACCGGTGAGGATCTTGTGCGGGTAGGCCTGGTGCCCGACGTCCCACACCAGCCGGTCGTCCGGAGTGTCGAACACGTAATGCAACGCGATCGTCAGCTCGATGACGCCCAGGCCTGCACCGAAGTGCCCACCGGTCTGGCCGACCGTGTAGAGCAGTTCCAGGCGCAACTCATCGGCCAGGGTTTCCAGCTCGGCTTCACCCAGGCGACGCAGGCCGTCCGGCGTGTTGGCGCGGTCCAGCAGGGGCGTGGTCGGGCGCTTGCGGGGAATCTCTTGAAACGTCGTGGGCATCAGGCGAATCGTTATAGGTATAGAAAGAGGCGGCAGTTTACCTTATGGATCGCAAGCTGCCCACGCGTTGGCCGGAACTTGGCCGATACGCACTTATGAATGGGTTGACCTTGTATCAGCTGCGTCGTTCGACGATATAACGCGCCAAGTCGCGCAACGGCTCGGCCGCCGCGTCAAAGGGTCGCAGCGCGGCCAGGGCCTGGTCGCGCAACTCCAGGGCGTAGGCCTTGGCGGCGTCGAGGCCGAGCAGGGCCGGGTAGGTCGGCTTGTCCCGCGCGATGTCGGCGCCCTGGCGTTTGCCCAGGGTCTGGGTATCGCTTTCGACGTCGAGGATGTCGTCCTGCACCTGAAACGCCAGGCCTATGGCTCGGGCGTAGGTCTGCAAGGCTTGCAACTGGGCGGGCGTGGCCCGGCCGCTGGCCAGGGCGCCGAGCTGGACGCTGGCTTCGATCAAGGCGCCGGTCTTGTGCCGGTGCATGTATTCCAAGGCGTCTTGGTCCAGCTTCAGGCCCACTGAACCCAAGTCGATGGCCTGGCCGCCGACCATCCCGGCGGGGCCTGCCGCCAGCGCCAGGGCACGGGCCATGTCCAGGCGAACCTGCGCCGGGCAATCGCTCAGGGTCGGATCCAGCAGGGCGCTGAAGGCCAGGCTCTGCAGGCCGTCGCCGGCCAGGATCGCGCAGGCTTCGTCGAATTGCTTGTGGGTGGTGGGCTGGCCGCGCCGCAGGTCGTCGTCGTCCATGGCCGGCAAGTCGTCGTGCACCAGCGAATACGCGTGGATCAACTCCACCGCACAGGCAGCACCGTTGGCCTGCTCGGCCTGGCCGCCCAAGGCTTCGCACGCCGCGTAGGCCAACAGCGGCCGCACACGCTTGCCGCCGTTCATCACGCTGTAGCGCATGGCTTCGTACAGGCGCGCCAGTTCCGGGCTCGGGGCGCTGAACAAGGTATCCAGAGCAGCATTGACCCGGGCCTGGCTGCTGGCCTGATAAGCGCCGATCATTCAGGCTGTTCCGCGTCGAAAGGCTCTTCGGTCAGCTCACCGTCACGTTCGAGCAGCAATTGCACCTTCTGCTCGGCCTGGGCCAGCGCCGCCTGGCAGTCGCGAGTCAAGCCGATACCCTGCTCGAAGGCGGTCAGCGAGTCTTCCAGCGACAATTCGCCGTTCTCCAGGCGCTCGACCAGCGTTTGCAGGTCGGCCAGAGATTGTTCGAAATCCAGTGCAGCTTTTTTGCGGGCCATGGCGGCTATTCCGGTTGACTGTTAAACCGGCGCGACACTAGCAGACATGGGGTGTTCGGGCAAATCAGGGCGGGGTAGATCGAAGCGCAACGGGTGAGCTGATACAGGCGGCGCTCGATCGGCTTTCGTGACGAGGGAGCTTGCTCCCGCTGGGCTGTGTAGGAGCTGTGTAGGAGCAGTGTGAGCTGTGTAGGAGCTGTCGAGTGCAACGAGGCTGCGATCTTTCCAAAGACACTTGAATCTCAAGCGAAAGATCAAAAGATCAAAAGATCAAAAGATCGCAGGCTTCGCCAGCTCCTACAGGGCGCAGTCGAACGGGAGCAAGCTCCCTCGCCACGGGGTTTCGTCAGAAGTGACGTCAGTTTCCGTATTCGGCTCATCTGGTGAGCCGAATAAACCCTCTATTCGGCTCACGCCCCCCCTCAGTACGTGATTTCCCACACAGAATCGCGCGTTCCCTGATTGTTAATAATCCGCCGAATCGCTAACCTTCGCGCCATCTACGGCCCCCTTGCGACGGGGCCTTCAGACGAAACCCGAATAATGACAAACAGCGCCGAGGAAGGGCGCCGGGTTGCGTCATGCATGGCAGGAGGCATACGTGCGTTTTCTTTCTTTATTGATTGTGTTGCTCGGCGCGCCGTTGGCGTGGGCGCAGCCTTCTGCCGAGATGTCGGAGCCGGTGGGCGGCTGGCGCTACAGCGGTTTGCTCGATCGCACCGAAAACCCGCAAGTCGCCTATCCTACGCCGCCCATCGACCGGGGCGTGCAGCGCAACCGCACGATGATCGAGGGCCGGCTCAAGGCCATGGGCACGGCTCGCCAGCCCCACAGCCTGGCGGTCAACGGCAATCCACTGAATCTCTACACCGACGACGAGGGGCGTTTCGCCCGGCCATATGCGTTTGGCGCCGGCTCCAACAGCGTCGAGGTGCGCAGCTCCGAAGGCCAGTCCCTCAAGCGCGTGCAATTCTATGAAGCCAACCACCTGCGCACCCCGGCGCAGATCCGCGTGGTGCTGGGCTGGGACGACCCCAAGGCCGAGCTCGACCTGCATATCGTCACGCCCGACGGCCAACATGCGTTCTTCGGCCAGCCGGCGCTGAGCAACGGCGGTGGTCTCGACCCGGATGGCGTCGATGGCCCGGGCCCTGAAATGTTCACCATGACCGCGCCGATGCACGGTACCTACCTGGTCTACGTGAACTATTGGGGCAACTACGGCAGCGGCGGCTACAACTTCGATGAGACCAGCAACCAGAACGAGGTGATCACCTCGCAGATCAACCTGGTGCTCAACGAAAACACCGTCGATGAAAAACGCGAGACCTTTGTCGTGCCCCTGCGCGCCATTGGCGATCTGTTGCTGGTCAAGACTTTCAACTACTAACGCTCCACGGATGAACAGGCCCTTGTGAATATGAGCGACAACACTGCTTCCCCGACCACGCCGACACCTGTCGCCAAACCTGTGCGCCGCTGGCCGGCGATACTGATCGGGCTGTGCCTGGTAGCCGGTGTGGCCGCCGGGTTGGGCTGGTTCATGAACAAGCCCAAGGCGCCACCCATGGAGCTGGCGTTGGAAAAACTCGGCTTGAGCCGTCCCGACGGCTTGCTCGAGGCCCATTCCCTGAGCCAGTTGCCCAAGGACCTGTTGGCGGTGCCGTTCCTCAAGGCCACGCTCACCGAGGACTTCGTCTTCTATTACGAGGCCCATGCCGACCGTCTCGGGTTGATCGGCAGCCTGCGCCGGATCATCTACGAGCATGACCTCAAGCTGCAGGACAGCTTGATCGAAGCACTTTTCGACCAGCCGGCCGATGTCGCGCTCTGGCGCGGTGCCGATGGCCGTCTCAAGGATTTCCTGTTGGTGATGGATCGCGGCGGCCTGGCCAAGGTCTTGGAGCCGTTGGCGAAAGTCGCCATGGACGACACCCAGTTGAGCAAGCTGGGTGACCTGAAGGTGGGCGGCGACGAAGTCGCGCTATATCAGCTCAGCTATAACGCCAGCAAATCCCTGGTCTTCGCCTCCCACGGCGACAAGCTGGTCGTGCTGTCCAACCCGACCAAGCTCTACGACAAAGGCAATGGCCCTACCGATGAACCCGGCATGGTCTCGACCCAGGCTCTCGAAGCGCTGCTGGCCGGTGAAAAACTGTTCCCCGAAGCCTTTGGCCTGCCGCCCAAGGCGCCGGAGGTCAAGCAACGTATCTCGGTCAACGCCAGCGTGCTCGCCATGGGTTACCAGCGTTTCATCCCCAACTTCGCTGGCGTGCGTTTCGACATGGACGACAAGGGCTGGCACAGCTTCCTGGCGATGGACGAGCTGGAAAACCAGCCGGACTTGGACTTCAAGCCGATCTGGCAAGCCATGCCCATGGGCGCCAGTGCCTGCGTCGCCTTGCCCCTGGCCGCCGAGCAGCACAAACCCTTGCTGGTAAAACTGGGTGCCGACGAAAAAGCCGCCCAGGCCATGGTCGACCATGTGGCCGGCGCCGCAGGCCTGTGCTGGTACGCCGATTCGCGCCTGTACACGCCGCTGCTGGTGGCGAGCCTGAGTGAAGACGACGGCAAGCTCGACGCCGATTTGGGCAACCTGTTCGGTTCGATGGTGGGCGCCTATGAAAACAACGTCGCCAACCATGCATTCCCGGTTGTCGAGAAACAAGCAGGCTCGACGCACCAGTGGCAGCGTCAGGTCAGCTCCAGTTTCGGCCCTTACCTGGCCAAGGAAGCTGAGCAGCCCGATGCGATTACCGGCAAGGCGTTCCTGCGGGTCAGCCTGGCACGCCACGGTTCGACCTTGCTGTTCTCCCTCGATGACAAGTTGGTGGACAAGGCCCTCGGCACCCTCGATAAACGTTTCCCACCCATGGCCGACGTGGTGCCCAAGGACCTGCTGATGCCGGTCTACTTCGGCCCGGACTCCATGGCGCAACTGATGCAGCGTGAAACCCTCGACAGCTTGCCCCAGGACATGGAACCGGTGTTCTACAACGCCGCGCAAACCTACCTGATCCCGAAACTGCGCACCCTTGGCGGCTACGGCAAGTACGCCCTGACCTTGCCCGAAGGCAGCGAACCGGATGGCCATTGGCAGTGGTTGCCGCTGGAATGGAAAGCGCTGTGACAGTACGGGTTCGCAACACCGCGCTGGCGCTGCTGCTGGCCTTGCTGCTCGGCGGGCCCGCGCTTGCCGTCGAAGCGCCGGCGCTGGACGTGCAGCAATCCCAGGTCTTTCGCGCCTGGTTCGTGCGCATTGCCCAGGAGCAACTGACCAAAGGCCCGAGCCCGCGCTGGTATCAGCAGGACTGCGCCGGGCTGGTGCGCTTTGCCGCCAACGAAGCGCTGAAGGTCCACGATGAAAAATGGCTGCGCAGCAATGGCCTGTCCAATCGCTACCTGCCGCCGGAACTGCCGCTCAGCCAAGCGCAACGGCGCCTCGCCCAGCAATGGCAGCAAGGCGGCGGCAAGGTCGGGCCCTATGTCAACGCGATCAAGTTGATCCAGTTCAACAGTCACCTGGTGGGCCGCGATGTGGCCCAGGCCCGTCCCGGCGACCTGATGTTCTTCGACCAGGGCGATGACCAGCACCTGATGATCTGGATGGGCCGCTACATCGCCTATCACACCGGCACCACAACCCCTACCGACAACGGCATGCGTTCCGCAAGCCTGCAACAACTCATGAACTGGAAGGACACCCGATGGATACCCGACGCAGCCAACCCCAACTTCATCGGCGTCTATCGACTCAACTTTCTCTCCCAATGACCGGTGCCCGCATGCTGCGCTTGTGTTCAAAATTGCCCCTGCTGTTTGCCTTGTTGCTGGCACCTGTCGTGAACGCCGAAGACACGGTGGAGCCCAGCGGCTACACGCCGGTGTCCGGTGAAAGTTTCTTCCTGCTGGCCGACAGCAGCTTTGCCAGCGACGAGCAGGCCATGGTCCGCCTCGAAGCGCCCGGCCGCGATTACCGTAGGTTCCGCATGGAGCCCTACGGCGGCGCCGATATCCGTGTCTATCGCATCGACAAGCCGCTGGATTTCCTCAAGCGCCAGAAGAACCTGCATCGCGTGGTCAGCGACGGCCAGTTCAAGGGCGAAGGCCTGTCGAACACCCTCGCGTACCTGTGGGACAACTGGTACCGCAAGTCTCGTCGAGTGATGCAGCGGGCGTTCTCCTACGAGTCCCGCCAGCAAGTCACCGAAGCAGTGCCGGAACTGAAGATTGGCAACGCCCTGGTCGCGCCGACACCGTACGACGCTCCAGCGCAATTCGCCTTGATCCCCGGCTTGCCGGTGGTCAGTCAGTTCCGCTATCCGCTGTGGCAGGCCAAGCCGATCCAGCCGCCCGCGGGCGTCAACCTGGCCGGTTCGTCCAGTCAGTTCGTCAGCGTCGCCCCAGGCAACGTCTATGTCCCTCTGGGCCAGTTGAAGCCAGGCCTGTACCTGGTGGAAGCGTTGATCGGCAAATACCGCGCAACCACCATGGTCTTCGTCTCCAACACCGTGGCGGTGAGCAAGATTGCCGGCGATGAATTGCTGGTCTGGGCCGCCCGCAAGCATGAAGGGCGTTCGGTGCCCAAGGTCAACGTGCTGTGGACCGACGGTTTGGGCGTGATGAGCAGCGGTGCCACCGATGAAGACGGCCTGCTGCGCCTCAAGCACGTCAGCCCGGAGCGTTCGTTCGTCATCGGTGAAGACGAGGAGGGCGGGGTATTCGTCTCGGAAAACTTCTACTACGACAGCGAAATCTACGACACCAAGCTCTATGCCTTCACCGACCGGCCGCTGTATCGGCCGGGGGATTGGGTGTCGCTGAAAATCGTCGGTCGTGAGTTCAAGAATGCCCGTGAGTCGGTGCAACCGACCGCCGCCGACGTCAGTGTCAGCGTGCTGGACGCCACCGGCACCGCGCTGCAGACCCTGGCCCTGAAGCTGGACTCCAAGGCCGGTACCCAAGGCCGTTTCCAACTGCCGGAAAACGCCGTGGCCGGCGGCTATGAACTGCGCTTGCGCTACAAGGACCAGCTCTACAGCAGCGCCTTTCGCGTGGCCGAATACATCAAGCCGCACTTCGAGATCGCCCTGAACCTGGCCAAGCAGGACTACCGCACCGGCGAGCCGGTCAAGGGCAGCCTCGTGCTGCTGTACCCGGACGGCAAGCCGGTGGCCAACGCCAAGGTCAGCCTGAGCCTGCGCGCCCAGCAACTGTCGATGGTCGATAACGAACTGCAATACCTGGGGCAATTCCCGGTCGAGCTGACCAGCAGCGAAGTGACCACCGATGCCAAGGGCAATGCGACCCTCGACCTGCCGGCCGCCGACAAGCCGAGCCGCTACACGCTCACCGTGTTCGCCAGCGATGGCGCGGCGTATCGGGTCAAGACCACCAAGGAAATCCTCATCGACCGTGGCGCGGCGAATTTCCGCCTGAGCGCTCCCCAGCGTTTCAGCGCCGTCGGCCAGAAGGTGTCGTTCAGCTATGCCAACGAAGGCGGCAACGAACAAGCCAAAGCCGTGACGCCAGGCAGCTACGCCTGGGTGCGTCTGGAAGACCAGAGCACCGGCGAAGGCAAGCTGGCGGCCAAGGACAAGGGCTTCAGCCTGACCTTCGAGCGCCCGGGCACTTACAACCTGACGCTCAAGGACGACCACGGCCGAGTCATCGGCGCTGCCGCCCATGCAGTGACCGGTGAAGGCATCAAGGCCGTGCCGGGCACTGTCGAGATCGTCTTCGACAAGCCCGAATACAAGACCGGTGACGAAGCACTGGCGCTGATCACCTTCCCGGAACCGGTCAGCGATGCGCTGCTGTCGCTTGAGCGGGACAAGGTCGAGGCCACGGCGCTGCTGTCCAAGGGCGGCGACTGGCTGAAGATGGAAAAACTCAGCGACACGCAATACCGCGCGCGCATTGTCGTGAAGGATAACTTCGCGCCAAACCTGACCTTCTCGGTGCTGTACACCAAGGGCGGCCAGTACAGCTTCCAGAACGCCGGTATCAAGGTGGTCACGCCGCAGATCGACGTTGCCGTCGTCACCGACAAAGCCACCTACCGCCCGGGCGACACGGTGACCGTGGACCTGAGCACCCAGTTCGCCGGCAAGGCAATCCCGGCGCACCTGAGCGTCAGTGTGGTGGATGAGATGATCTACGCCCTGCAACCGGAAGTGGCGCCGACCATCGACCAGTTCTTCTATCACCCGCGTCGCAACAACGTGCGCACCAGTGCCAGCCTGTCGTTCATCAGCTACGACGTGGCGCTGCCAGGCAGCCCCGGCGCGCCGGGCAAGGCCAACCGCAGCGAACGCGGGGTCAAGGTGCTGGAACGGCCGCGTCGTGAAGACGTCGACACCGCTGCCTGGCAACCGGAGCTGGTCACCGACGCCAACGGCAAGGCCCGTTTCACCTTCAAGATGCCGGATTCCCTGACTCGCTGGCGCATCACGGCCAAGGCGATTGCGGACGATGGCCAGGTGGGGCAGAAAAAGCAGTTCATCGCCTCGCAAAAGCCGCTGTACCTGAAGTGGAGCGGGCCGACCCGTTTCCGCATGGGCGACAAGCCGCAACTGGGCCTGTTCGCGTTCAGCCAATCGGAAAAACCACTGAAGGCCGAGCTGCTGATCCGTTACGCCGGTGCTGAACAGCGCGTGGTGGCGGACCTGAAAAACGGCATCAACTACGTGCCGCTGCCGACCATGGACCTGAGCAGCGGTGACTTGAACGTCCAGTTGCAGGTCAATGGCGAAACCCAGGACGCCCTGGCCATGCGCTTGAACGCCAGCGGCAACGGCTGGCAAGTCACCCAGAGCCAGCGCCTTGATGTGACAAGCGGCGACACTCCGCTGACCCTGCCGGCCGACGCCAGCGATATTCGCCTGCGCCTGGATGACAGCCCGCAAGCGTTGTTCCGTTCCGCCCTGGATGACCTGTTGAGCTACCCGTACGGCGGCGTCGAGCAGACCGCCAGCCGTCTGTTGCCGTTGAGCATTGCCTATCCGACCCTGGCGTCGAACCCGCAGATTCGCGACCGCTTGCGGCTGATCATGCAAAACAGCCGCTTGCGCCTGGTGCAGATGGCCGGACCGTCGGCGAGCTTCACTTGGTGGGGTCAGGACGGTGAGCCGGATGCCTTCCTCACCGCCTATGCCTATTACGCCGACTGGCACGCCAGCAAGGCCCTGGACCTGAGCCTGCCGCCGGAGCACTGGCAGCGGGTGCTGGAGGTCTACGCCAAGCAGGCCGGTGATACGCCGCTGCTGCAGCGTGCGCTGATCCTGTCGTTCGCCAAGCAGATGCAACTGCCGGTGAACACCTTGCTCAGCGGCCTGATGGACGACCTGTCCAAGGCCAGTGAGGACACTGCCGAGAGCGTGCTGGACAGCGGCGAAGACAGCCTGGTCATGTACGCGCCGGACTCTGCCCTTGGCCTGGCCAGCGCCCGTGTCCTGACCGCGTTCCTGGCGAAACAGGCCAAGGTGCCGCTGCCGGCGGCCTTCAGCCGTCAAGCCGATGCGGCGCAACAGCAACTGGAACTCAGCTCTCAGCCGTTCGTCGAGGCCTTGGTGTTGTCGTTGCAGAGCTTCGATCAGGCCCGCGCCAGCGCCTTGCTCGAGCGCGTGCTGCCGCAACAGTCCACCCTGGAACGGGCCCTGGCCCTGACCTGGTTGCAGGGCAGCATCGAGCAGGCGGCGCCGGCCGTGGCCTTGGCGCCGGGCGAAGGCTGGGCAGCCAGGCAGGGCGCGACCGGTGAAACCTACTGGCAGTGGCAGGGCGCGCAGCTTCCAACGATGCTGACCCTGACCGGCGCCCAGGAGCGTCCTTTGCAAGCGGCACTGAGCTTCCAGAGCCAGCAAGCGCCGGTAGCACCGATGGCCGTGTCCATCACCCGTCGCCTGTCGCGCCTGGTGCCGGGCGACGAGGCCTTCACCTTCAAGCTCGAAGCGGTGGGCAACAAACCGTTGTCCAGCGACAGCCTTTACCTGGACGAAGTGATCATCAACAGCAAGGCCCCGACGCCGCTGCGCTACGGCATGCTCGAAGTGCCGCTGCCGCCGGGCGCCGATGTGGAGCGCACCACCTGGGGCATCCAGTTGCTGGGCAAGGCCGGCAGCGAGCCGACGTCGTTGGAAAAAGCGCGCTTCGAGCCGGGCCAGATGGCCTACGCAGTACCGGTGGACGCCCTCAGTGGCGAGCTGCGCCTGCGGCACTTGGTGCGCTTCTCACAGAAAGGCCAGTTCACCTTGCCGCCAGTGCGCTTCACCCAGGTCTACGCGCCGCAACATCAGGCGCGGGAACAGAAACCGGCGCTCGGTCAGGTCACGGTCAACTGATATGCGTTGGCCGTTGGTTGGGTGGCTGTTGTGCTTGATTCCTGCGCTGGCAACAGCGCAGGACGAGCCGTTGCGCCTGGCCTTCGACGGTCAATTGCTGCAAGTGAGCCAGACCCAGGTGCTGGATCGCCAACCATTGCCTGACGCTTTGCAGGCGCCACTGGGCAGCCTGTGGAAGCTGTTTGTCTACGCCTGGCTAGTGGACACCGACGCTCGCGAGCCGGTCTATGAGTGCCGCGGCGAGTCCAAGGAAGAAGTCTATTGCTGCAACGCCGGGCGCAGCATCGGTCGCGACCAGGCGCTGGTGAAGTCCTGCGGCCTGTATTTCGAGCCGCAGCGGCTCGGGCTCTCGGCCTCGACCTGGCGCGATTACTGGCAGGCCCGTCAGGCGCCGGCCTGGTTGTTGGACCTATCGACCTTGCAACCCCAGACGCAAGTGCCCGTCGCGCAGTTGCTCAAAGCCCTGGTCACGTTGCCGGCCCAGGACCAGGCTCGTAGGGTGTTGCTGGATGTAGTGCTCAATGCGGCGGATGGGCGATTGGTCGGCGAGTTGGGCAGTCGCCTGCGGGTCAAGACCTGGAGCTGGCTGGGTGACCAGGGGCCTTCATCGCGACAGGGCGGTTTCGCCGGTTGGCTGGCCGATGGCACCCCGGTATGGGCCGGTGGCCGTGGCACCAGCCAGCAGGTCTTGAAGGTCTACGGCCAAGGGTTGGCTGCAGCATTGCCGTCACGCTGGCCGGCGGAAACCGGGCGTTGCGTGGAAGTCGGCCTGTTCGCCCGTTATCCCTGGCAACGGGTAATGGCGGGCGACCGGCCGGCTACCCCAGGCCAGTTGCGCGGCGACTATCGCGTCGAGTTCACCAACGGTAACCAGCTGGATATCCACAGCGACGGCGAGCTGTTCCTCATGCCTGGCAAGCTGGTGGCGCGCCTGGACCGGGAAGAGTACGTCGCCCGGGTCTTGCAACGCGAAGCCAAGGCCGAGCCAGTTGAAGCCGCCAAGGCCTTGGCCGTGGCGGCCCGCACCTACCTGCTGCAAAACGCCCAGCGCAATGGTGATTGCCTGAGCATCGACGACAGCAGCCATCGCCAGCGTGTCGCGCCACGCCCGGCGGTGCCCGAAACCCGCGCCATCGCCGCCTGGACCAGCGACCTGGTCCTGGCCGGCACCGATGTCACCTATCACTCCGACCAGCCCGGCCCGGACAAACTGTCCTGGGCACATGCGGTGGAGCAAGCCAACGCCGGTCAACGCTACGACGCCATCCTGCTGCATGCCTACCCGCGTGCCAGCCTCAGCCGCTGGGACAACCCGGTGGCATCCTGCGAAGCGCTGCCGGCCGCCCAGGACTGGCTGCTGAAGCAGCGCCGGGGCTGGCGTGAGCGGCTGGAAAGTGAAGTGGGCTACAACGAAATCAGCGCTTTCGCCGTCTGCCGCGTCGCCTTTGGCCGGCCTTATGTCGACCGCGAGCGCCAGCGCATCTACGTGCGCGGCGTGCTGTCGCTGCAGGATCGTCTCGACCTGACGCATGAATATCTGCACCTGGCCTTCGAAGCTCATCCCAACGGCCAGGACGAAACCTATATCGAAGGGCTCGCCCGTCACCTCTTGCTGGAATAGACCATGACACTCCGTTATCCACAGGTCTTGCTGTTGCTCTGCGCCTTGACCGCGTTGCCACCGGCGATGGCCGCTGACTCTATCAAGCTCGACACACCGGTCGGCGGCTGGCGCAGCGGTGCGCCGGGCGGTGAGGGCGAACGTTTCAGCCAGACCGTCAACTACCCGGCCTCGTCGGTCAACACGCCTCCGGGCCAGGCCGACACCGCTCGCATCAGCGGCCAGATCAAAGGCACGCCCAAGGACAGCAACGCGCCCGGCCAGTTGATCGTCAACGGCGTCAGCCTGCCGCTCAAGCTCGATGGGGAAGGCCGCTTCGATCGGCCGTTCTCGTTCCCCAACGGCAGCAACAGCGTTGAAGTGCGCAGCGCCGATGGGCAGCAGCGCCACCGCACGCAATTTCTCAACACCAGCGGCGGCGCCACACCGGCCAAGCTGCGGGTACTGTTGACCTGGGACAGCGACGGCACCGACCTGGACCTGCACCTCGTCACCCCGGACGGCGGCCACATCTGGTACGGCGACCGCGCCGTCGCCAACGGCGGCGCCCTCGACGTCGACGTCACCACCGGCTACGGCCCGGAAATCTTCGCCATGCCCGCGCCGATCAAAGGCCAGTACCTGGTGTATGTGAACTACTACGGCGGCGGTTATCGCTATCAGGAAGACAGCGAGGACGGTGGAGAACAAGCGCAACAAGCCCTGACCACCGCACAGGTCACCGTGATCACCGAAGAAGGTACCCCGAACGAGAAGATGGAAACCTTCGTCGTGCCGATGCGGGCGGTGGGCGAGCTTACGTTGGTCAAAAGCTTCAGCTATCCGTAGGCAATCCTTGTTCCTGCTGGACTTGTGTAGGAGCTGCCGAAGGCTGCGATCTTTTGATCTTTTGATCTTTTGATCTTTCGCTTGAGATTCAAGTGTCTGGGGAAAGATCGCAGCCTCGTTGCGCTCGGCAGCTCCTACGGGTTCGGGCGTGTGTTCTGTGGGGGTATTTGTGACAAAAAAACTCACGCGTGAGCTATTGTGAGGTTTGAAAACTACCTGTAGTGTTTCTCACGCGTGAGTTTTTCACAGTGGGGTCAGTACCATGTCAACCAGCTCTCCATCAGATCCGCCTGACGGGTCTGTGACCGATTCAGCGAGCCGCACGGGAGAGCGCGCCAAACCCTCCGCGAAAAAACCGTCGAGCTTCTACATGAAGCAGATGCGCGCGGGCCTGAGTGCCGCCGGGTATGTGAAACACGAGACTTGGGTGCTTCCCGAAAACCGAAGCCTGCTCAAGCAAATGGAGAAAAAGCTACGCCAACCGATTCTGGCTGGCTCATTCATGTTGGAGGAATACATGAGCGCAGGTAACAACTGGAACATCGATCGCCTCTACAGCGCCCTTCAGGCCCTGGACGAAGTGGTCGCGAGCGACATCACCCTTTCCCTCGTTCAAGGCTCCGAGTCCAGCATCAAGCTGGAAATGAACGACTTCGGTGGCTTGCCGATCTACATCGCGGTGGTCGGTGACCAGATCATTGTCGATACCGTCCTGGTGGACGTCGAGTCGATCAACGACGTGGCGGCCTTCAACGATGCCGTGTTGCGCAGCCGGGAAATGTTCCCGCTGTCGTCCATCGGCATCGAGACCATGCCCAACGGACAGGTCGTCTACAACATGTTCGGTGCGTTGAGCTCCGACTCCAGCCTGACCAACGTCGTCACCGAGGTCAAAACCCTCGTCGACAACGTCCAGCGCGCCAGCGAAGCCTTCGAACGCTTTTTCATTTAATTCGCCGAATAGGAACCATCCAATGACTCAGTCCATCTGGAGCAAGTTGTTCACCGCACTGCGTGGCGGTGCCAGCGAAGTCGGCGAATCGATCGTCGACCAACAGGCCCTGCGCATCCTTGACCAGGAAATCCGCGATGCCGACAGCGCGCTGGCCAACGCCAAGCGTGAACTGGTCACCATCATGGCCAAGCACAAGTTGGCGACTGATCGCGTCGGCGAGTACAAGGCCAAGATCAAGGACCTGGAAGCCAAGGCCCTGGCCGCGATCCAGGCCAACCGCGAAGACCTGGCGCTGGAAGTGGCCGAAGCCATTTCGACCCTGACCAACGAACTGGACGCCGAGCAAAAGCACGCGACCGAATTCGGTGGTTATGCGGACAACATGCGCAAAGACATCACCAAGGCCGAAAGCCGGATCAAAAGCCTGCGTCAGCAAGTGGACATGGCCAAGGCCCGTGAAAGCGTGCAGAAGGCCCAGGTCAGTGCCTCGATCGCCAGCGGCGGCGCCAATGGCAAGTTGGAAACCGCCGTCGGTACGCTCAACCGCCTGCAGGCCAAGCAACAGCAACGGGCCGCTGAATTGCAAGCCCAGGACGAACTGGCCGAGGCTTCGACCGGCTCCGACCTGGAGCGCAAGCTGCGCGATGCCGGCATCACGCCGAACGAAGGCAGCGCCAATGCGATCCTGGAACGCCTGAAGAAAAAATCGGCTGAGTAATCGGTTCGCGCACAGCAAACCTGTAGCGAGGGACTTGCTCGCTGGACTTTGTAGGAGCTGGCGAAGCCTGCGATCTTTTGATCTTTTGATCTTTTGATCTTTCGCTTGAGATTCAAGTGTTGGGGGAAAGATCGCAGCCTCGTTGCACTCGACAGCTCCTACACAGCTCCTACACAGCTCGCATATAGCTCGCATATAGCTCGTATATAGCTCTTGCACGGGTCCTACACGGCTCTTACGCAGTTTCCTTGCCACGGTCGTGTCCGGCACTCGACGGATTTAATTGTGGTGAAGGTACTTTTATCCAAGCCGCGCAGCATGTTTAATGCTGTCCGGCCACTATGCTCGAGCCGTCAGACGTCAGTGCGATAACCTCGCCAGGAACAAAGCCCCACGGAGTCAGGGACGAAATGTCGATTTTTCTTTTGTTGCGTACGTTCGCTGCGTCCTTCTTTCATCGGTTCGGCTGGGCGGGCCTGGCCATTGCGGTGGGCGTGCACCTGGCCACGGCCTGGATCGGCCTGGTGCTGCTGGGCGAGCAACACCTCATCGCCGCCGCCACGTTTATCTACTTCTATCTCACCACCACGCTCACCGTCGGCTATGGCGATCTGTTGCCACAGACATCCGCCGGGCGAATTTTCGTGGCGACCTGGATCATGCTCGGGGGCATTGCCCTGTTGACGACGGTCATCGGCAAAACCACCAGCAGCGTCATCGATGTATGGAGAAAAGGCATGAAGGGCAAAGGCGATTTCACCGGCAACGTCGGCCACACGGTTCTTATCGGCTGGGCGGGCGCCTCCAGCGAGCGGGTCATCGAATTGCTGCTGCAGGACGAAACCTCCAATGACAACCTGATCGTCATCTGCGACTGCGATCTCGAAGAAAACCCCATGCCCGGCAAGACGTCGTTCATCAAGGGCGACAGCCTGTCCTCCGTCGCGCTGTTGCAGCGTGCCGGCGTGCCTGGCGCCGAACGCGTGCTGGTGAGAACCCATTCCGACGACCTGACCCTGGCCACCGTGCTGGCGGTCAATCAATTGGGGCCTGCCGGGCATGTGGTCGCGCACTTCAATGACAGCGAAATCGCCGCCCTCGCCAGCGCCTACGCCCCCAGTCTGGAATGCACCTCCAGCATGGCCATCGAAATGCTGGTGCGTGCCTCCCAGGACCCGGGTTCGTCCGTGGTCATCAATGAATTGCTCTGCGTCGGCCAGGGTGCCACCCAGTACCTGATGAAGCTACCCGAGGCGTTTGAAGCGACGTTCGGCGAGCTTTATGCCCGGCTGAAAGAGCAGCACAACGCTACGCTGATCGGCTACCGCGCCCAGGGTGCTCGCCAGCCGTCGATCAATCCGCCCGGCGCCACCCGCGTCGTGGGTGGAGAACTCTTCTACATCGCCTCCGCGCGTCTCAAGGAAATTTCCCATGGGTTGGTTTAATCGGTTGATGGGGCTTGAGACCCCGAACGCGAACACGACAGCCGGCGATCTCTGGTCTGCCACCGGGCCCCTGGGCCTAGCCTCCGGCAAGCAAATCATGTTCGATGCCACGCTCAAGTTGTTGTTCGACGGCAACAGCACCGTGGTCGTCCCAGGCAATCAACAGATATGGGTCCTGGGCATCATCGACCTCTGGCAGTCGAACTGGCTGTTGCGCTATTACATGAACGACCAAGACTACTGGCTGCAAGTGCACACCAGAGGCGACGTCTACGGTCAGGTCGAGTCGGTGATCCTGTTCAATTACCTCAGCTTCGTCGGGATCGACACAGACGAGGAGTTGCGCCGCCTCGCCGGCCCCGAAAGCCTGATTGGCCTGCCGACGTACACCTACGACGGCGTCGAGTACACCCGCGAATGGGGCACCGAGGCTGGCCAGACAGAGCTGGTGGCGTTTAGCGAGAGCGTAGGCGGTTCAGACGAGTCCTATATTAGGGTACATCATTCGATGTTGTATTCCCGCGACATCGGCCTGACGGATCGCCGGGAATTCCTGCTGTTCTCCATCGAAGAGGATGCCGAAGGCTGCGTCGCCCTGAGCACTTCGCTGGGTATTTCGCTGTACACCACTGACCTGAACACTCTTTGAATAAGGAAGAAATCCATGCTTGAAGCGCTCTCCATTTCTCTGAACAAAGCCGCCGTGCTCGGCTTTGTCTTGTACATCCTCGGCGCCGCCGTGCTGTTCGCGCTGTTCCAGTTCATCTACACCCGCGTCACGCCGCACAAGGAATTCGAACTGATCCGCTCCGGCAACGTGGCCGCGGCCATTGCCCTGGGCGGCGCCGTCATCGGTTTCGCCATTCCGGCCAGCAACGTGATCGCCTACTCGATCAACATGCTGGACTTCGTCGTCTGGGCAGTGATCGCCGCTGTCGTTCAGTTGCTGGCGTTCCTGGTCACCAGCCTGGTGCTCAAGGGGGCTTCGGCGCGCATCAAGAACGGTGAAATCGCCGCGGGTATCTACATCGCCGCCGTGGCCATCAGCGTCGGCATGTTGAACGCCGCGTGCATGACGCCTTCCTCGAACTGATTGCGCCACGGAGAACCTGATGAAACGAAGCAAGTACGTCCAGCTTTCGCTGGCCGCGTCGGTCGCCCTGGCGATATCCGGCTGCGGGCCAACGGAAAAAACCTACAAGTTGCAGAAGAAGTACAACTTCCAGTCCGTGCAGCAATGTGTCGATGAAAAGCTGCCGGTGGACATTTGCGCCGACGCCTACATGAGCGCCATGAGCGAGCATCGTCGCATCGCGCCGACGTACGTCAGCCAGGCCGATTGCGATGCCGACTTCGTCCCCGACTGGTGCCAGCAGGACTCATCCGGCCAGTTCATTCCCAAGCTGGGTGGTTTCGAACTGAGCGCCGATGGCGAAGTCACGCAATCCCAGGTCGACGCCGCCCGGGCCCAATTGCCGGCTTCGGAAGCGAACGTCGGTGGTTCAGGCTTCGGCAACCTGCTGACCGGCATGCTGATCGGCAACATGTTGAGCGGCAACCGCAACAGCTATTACTCCGAGCCGGTCTACCGTTACCGCGATGATCGCGGCAACTTCGGGTCTTCGACGCTCAGCCAGCGGGTTTCCCGAGGCTCGACCTTCACCAAGTCCAACCAGGCGCGGTACGGCAGCTATACCGACTCGATCAAGACCAGCAAGCCGATGTCCGTCGCATCCTCCACGTCTCGCGGTGGCTTCGGCAGCAAGTCCAGCGCCCGCAGCGGTTGGGGCGGTTCGAGCAGCTTTGGCGGCTGAGGAACGAGGGCCATGAAGAAGATCCATTG
The DNA here is from genome assembly GCF_009601685.2 of Pseudomonas brassicacearum. Lineage (NCBI taxonomy): Bacteria > Pseudomonadati > Pseudomonadota > Gammaproteobacteria > Pseudomonadales > Pseudomonadaceae > Pseudomonas > Pseudomonas brassicacearum. The sequence goes on along the minus strand of NZ_CP045701.2, from coordinate 5,841,553 downwards.
CGCAGAACGTCATGATTGGAAACAGACCGCCGAGCAGCTCGGCTTTTTGTTCCACACCATCGACGACGCACCCTATTGGGACGAAAGCGCGTACTACCAGTTCACCCTCAAGCAGATCGAGGACGACCTGGAAGACCCGACCACCGAGATCCATGAAATGTGCATGGACCTCGTGGCCCGCGTGGTCCAGAGCGAAGAGTTGCTGGAACGCCTGAGCATTCCCGCGCCGTTCTTCGACCTGGTGCGCACTTCATGGCTCGAAGGCCACCCGCACCTGTATGGGCGCATGGATTTCTCCTACAACGGCAGCGGCCCCGCCAAGCTGTTGGAGCTCAACTACGACACGCCGACCAGCCTCTACGAGGCGGCGGCGTTCCAGTGGGGCTGGCTGGAGCAATGCATCGAACGTGGTTTGTTGCCGGCTCATGCCGACCAGTTCAACAGCATCGACACCAAGCTGCACCAGGCCTTTGCCCAGTTGCAGCTCAAGGAGCCGTTTTATTTCGCCTCGATGAAAGGCTCGGTGGAAGACAAGGGCACCACGGACTACTTGCGCCTGATCGCGGAAAAAGTCGGCATTGAATCGCGGCACATCGATGTCGAAGACATCGGCCTCAACAGCGACGGGCGTTTTGTTGATCTGGAAGAGCGCTGGATCCCTCACCTGTTCAAGCTGCATGCCTGGGAGTTCATTTTCCACGAGCCGTTTGGTGAAGCGATTGCCCAATGTGATACGCAGTTTTTCGAGCCGGCCTGGAAGTCGATCATCTCCAACAAAGGCATCCTGCCGCTGCTGTGGGAATTCAACAAAGGCCACCCGAACCTGCTCGCGGCCCACCTGGATACCGACACGAGCAAAGCGGTGCCCAAGGGCTGGGTGCGCAAGCCGTTCTTTTCCCGGGAAGGTGCCAACATCGAGCTGCAAACCGCTGATGGCCTGATCGTGAAGGAAGACGGCCCGTACACCGACGCGCCGTTCATCCTCCAGGAATTCGCGCCGTTACCGAAGTTCGACGACAGCTACACGCTGATCGGCTCCTGGGTCATCGGCGACCAGGCCGCCGGTATCGGCGTGCGGGAAGACAACAGCCTGATCACCAAGGATTCCAGCCGGTTTCTGCCGCACCTGATCCTCGATTAATACCGTGGCGAGGGAGCTTGCTCCCGCTGGGCTGGACTGTAGGAGCTGCCGAAGGCTCGGGCCGCGTTCGGACGATCTTTTGATCTTTCGCTCGAGACTCAAGTGTCTGGGGAAAGATCGCAGCCTCGTTGCACTCGACAGCTCCTACGGCCCTGCGGCAGCAAGCTCGCTCCCACAGGTTTAGGTGTTCGTCACAGGCTTTTTCAGGTCCACCAGTACCGCACCAAATGAAAGAAGATCGGCGCGGCGAAGCACACCGAATCCAACCGGTCGAGCATGCCGCCATGGCCTTCGATCATGTGGCCCCAGTCCTTGACGCCGCGGTCGCGCTTGATCGCTGACATGACGATGCCGCCGGCAAAGCCCAGCAGGTTGATCAGCAAGGCGATGAGGAATGACTGCCAGGGATTGAACGGGGTGATCCACCACAGCGCGCCACCGATCAGCGAGGCCAGGAAAATGCCGCCGGCAAACCCCTCCACGGTTTTGGAGGGCGACAGGTTCGGCGCGATCTTGTGTTTGCCGAACAGCTTGCCGCAGACGTACTGCAACACATCCGACAGCTGCACCACGATCACCAGGTAGGCGATCAGCAACAGGTTGCGCCCTTCGAAACCGGCGATGTCCAGCGTCAGCAGCGCCGGGACGAAGGAGATGCAGAACACTGCGATCATCAAGCCCCACTGAACCTTGGAGGCGCGCTCCAGGAAGTGCGTGCTGTCGCCGCCCAGGGACGCGAGGATCGGCAGCAGCAGGAACACGTACACCGGGATGAAGATCGAAAACAGCCCGTACCAGTCGTAGTAGATCAACAGGTATTGCAGTGGCAGCGCCAGGTAGAACGCGGCCACCAGGGCTGGATAATCACTGCGCCGGGTCGGTGTCAGGGTCAGGAACTCGCGCAGGGCGTAGAACGACACGGCGTAGAACAACAGGATCACCGCCGCGTTGCCAAGCCAGAACGCGATGCCGATCACCAGCACCATGATCCACCAGGCATTGATCCGCGCATTGAGGTTGTCGATGACGGAGTTCGGCGCGCCTTTGGTCCGCAGCCTGAGAATGAAACCAATCAACGAAGCCAGCACCAGAATCGCGCCGATCCCGCCAAATAACATCAGGGTATATCGATCCATGTCAGACGTGCTCCGGGGCCAGTGCCAGCAGTGCGGCGCGGCTGCGTTCAAGAAATTGCTCTTTGCTTTCACCTTCTTCGATGCACAGCGGCGCGCCGAAACTGGTGGTGCATAACAGTGGCAGCGGCAGGACCCGGCCCTTGGGCATGACGCGGTTGAGGTTGGCGATCCACACCGGGATCACCTCCACCTCAGGGTGTTTTTTCATCAAGTGATAGATCCCGCTCTTGAAGGGCAACAGGCCTTCTTCCGGATTGCGTGTGCCTTCCGGGAAGATGATCAGTGAGTCGCCGTTTTCCAGCGCATCGAGCATCGGCTGCAATGGATTGTAGGAAGGGTCCTTGCGCTCGCGGTCCACCAGCACGCCGTTGAACACCCGGTTGATGATGTAGCGCCGTACCGGGCTGGTTTGCCAATAATCGGCTCCCGCCACCGGGCGGGTGAGCTTGCGCAGTGCCGGCGGCAGCGAGGCCCAGAGCAACACGAAGTCACCGTGGCTGCTGTGGTTGGCGAAGTAGATTCGCTGCACCGGCGTCGGCGCGCAGCCGAGCCACAGGCTGCGAGCGCCCGTGACCATGCGGGCGGCGGAGGTGATGAGGTTGGCGACCACGGGTTCGAACATGAGGATTCCTTGTCCTGAGAAACATAAGCATGACGGTGACGAGACTGGGCCCTGAGCTGTCGAGCGAAGCGAGGCTGCGATCTTTCCACAGCCCATTGAGTCGAGAGCAAAAGATCAAGATCAAAAGATCGCAGGCTTCGCCAGCTCCTACATACCTGAAGCTAGCCAGGGACTGGCCAGGATGAAGCCCAGCGTCAAGACAACTTGTGCGGCCAGCAACCGCGATTGCCGGCGCAGCAGCAGCAACGCGCCGTGCCGGCGTTCGGTCCACAGACGGCCTGCACGTGCGGCCGGTTGCAGGCCCAGCGAGGTGAGGGCTTGGTCCAAGGTGTAGGTGCGTTCGGCCAGGGATTGGGTGCTGTCAGCCATGCGCTGGAACAGATCGGCATCGAATGCCACGCGCAGCGCCCAGTATTTTTCCAGCACGCCGAGGACGATCAGTGCGGCACTCAACAGCAGCAACCACGGATCGATGACGCCCACCAGCCATTGGCCCAGTCCTACCAGCGCTGCCAGCAGCGTCAGCCCGGTGGAAAACTGGTCCAGCGAATGCCCCCGGCGCAACAGGCTCGCCACGGTGTGGAGCTCCATATCAGTGATCATGGACATTCCCCTGTGCTGTGGATAATTGCTCCAACGCACGACGGTGCGCCGCGTGCAAGACGATACGCGGTCGAGCGCGCTGGATTTGCACGATCGCCGCATCAACGCTCGCTGCCCGCCCACTGTGCAACAACCAGGCAACCACCGCCGTGGCGCTGCGCGAATAACCCAGGGCGCAGCAGACCAGCACCGGCCCATGCTGGCGCAGGCTTTCGATGGCCTCTGCCGCTTTCAGGCATTGCTCGGCGGTCGGAGCGGTCAGGTCGAGCACTGGCAATGAGCGATAGGCAACGCCCGTGCTGTCCATGGACAGTTCTGCGCAGAGGTCGAGCACTCCGGTAAATGCACTGTCCTTGAGCTCCATCGGCGTGGGAATGCGCCCCAGCCAGACGTTCTCCGCTATCTGGTCCGGCTGCGGATGCTTGCGCGTCCAGCCGCGCGAATTGATCCACGCCGCCGCGAGGTAAGGCGCCAGCAACCAGCGCGCCGCCGGACTCAAGCGGCCATCGGCACGCTTCTGGAAACCGTCGGCACCCAACAGCAGGTAATTCAACGCCACCATGAGCACCGCGACCGCCGGCCAGATCAGCCAGAGCCACGCACCGCCCAAGGCAAACGCCGGGATAAACAGCGCCGCCGCGCCCAAGCCATAACGCAAGGCCAAGCGCCGGCGGGCAGGATCCGTCGCCAGCCGCGCACTCAGCAGCGGACTCGGTCGATCCTGCGGCCACAACCAGACACACAGCCAACCGGCCAGCGCGCCCGTGGGCAGGTCAATGAAGTGATGTTGATAAGTGGTCAGCACCGACACGCCGATCAACGCGAACCAACCGTGCATCACCCAGCGCCAGAAGCCCTGCAGATGCCGCTGATAACAGACCCACAGCACCACCAGCAACGCGATGTGCAGCGACGGCGCCTGGTTGAACGGCTTGTCGAACCCCGCCAGCACCTCGAACAACCAACCGAACACCCCATCCATTTCCGGCCGGGGGAAAGTGAAGCGCAACGGCCAGAGCAAAAAGCAACTGACCGCAATTGCCTGGGCCGTGAGCAGGCGCAAGGCGTGGCGCTTGAGTTCTTCGCGGCTGGTGGGCAACAGCAAGGACAGGCCGTACAGCAGATCGATCGACCAGTAAGGCACGATGGTCCAGGCCATGAACGGCATGTGGCTTTCCCAGGCGAACACCAGCGTGCCCACGTCGTCACGCTGGGACGTGACCCAAGTGGCAAAACCATAGGTGGTGAAGAACAGCGGCGCCAGCAACAGCAGCCACAGCACTGCCGGTTTCAGCAGTGCGGGCTCGCGGGCCGGGGCGATGACGGCGCTCATTACTGCACTCGCTGGGCCAGCGAAACGCTGAAAATACCCCATTCATCGACCCGCAGGGTGATCTTGCGAAAGCCCGCCGCCTCAACCAATTGATCCATCTCCGCCTGGGTGCGTCGACGCATCACCCAGGCTTGCCCGGCGCGGTGGCTGGTGAGGGCGCGGGCGATCAGTTCCAGTTGCGGGTGCCACGGCTGGCCGGTGTAGACCAGGAAACCGCCAGGCTCCACGGCTTCGGCCAGGCCGGCGAGGGAACCACCGACCAGTTGGTTATCGGCAAACAGCTCGTACAGGCCCGACACCACGGCGAGGGTTGGTTTCGGCTCCAGCGCCGCCAGATCCTGGCGGTCGAAGGCATCGCCTTTGACGAATCGGGCGATATCGCCCAGGCCTTTTTCCGCGATCAGCGCACTGCCGTCGCGCACGTTGATGTCGCTGTAGTCGCGCAGCAGGATCGACTCGGGCAACGGGCTGACGCCTTGCAGCGCTTCGAGAATGTAGCGGCCATGGCCGGCGGCGATGTCGACGATGCGCACCTCGCGGTCCTGTGCGCGCAACTCGGCCATCGCCAGGCGCAGCAACTCCTCGACATGCAACTTGCGTTGGCGAATGCCGCGCCAGCCGATGGAGTTCAGGTAATTCTGGTCGATCATCCTGCCCAGCGCCGAGGTGCCGGTGGGGCGGTTGCGGTAGACGTAATCCAGGGTACTGCCGGAGTCGAACCCGGTGTCGAAGCCCAGCTTCACCCCGGCCGACAACTTGCTGCCAAAGCGCATGCTGGCGCGGGTCATGCGCCAGTAGAGGTCGCGCAACGAATTGTGCGGCAGCGGCGTGGCCAAGGTTTCGGCTTCGGCGCAGGTCGCGCCCAGGCGGTCGGCGTCCAGCAGGCAAGGGCGGTCCAGCGGTCGGGCAAAGTTCTGCAGGATGAAGCGGCGGGCACTGGCGATGGCCGGCGCGCGGTTCTTCTCGCCGAGGGTGTCGTGGAAGAACCCCGGCAGGATGTGCTTCTCCTTATGCAGGCTGCCCAGGCGCTCGAAGAACTGCTCCTGGGGTTTGCGATGCACGACAAAGTCCGAGCCGGAGATCAGCAACTGCGTCGGCACCTGGATCGCCTGGGCATCGGCCACCACGCGGTCGGCGGCTTCGTACAGGCCCAGCAGCACATTCACCGAAATGGCCTTGGTGATCAACGGATCGCTGTCGTAGGACGCCACGCGCTCCCGGTCATGGCTGAGGAATTTCGCCTTGACGTAACTGTTGACGAAGAAATTGCCGCGGAACTTGCGCATCAGTGCCAGGCCCGGGCGGGCGAACGGCACGTAGAGCTTGACCTTGAACGCCGGCGACGCCAGCACCAGCGAGCGAATGCGCGGCGCGTAGTCGTGGACCCAGGTGGACGCGATCACCGCGCCGACGCTTTGTGCGACCACGGCGATGTTCGCCTCATCGATCTGATGCGCCGCGCCGATGTGATCGCAGAAGGTCTGTACATCCCGCGCACTGGTGGCAAAGCTCGGGCTGTCGCCCCGTTCGCCAGGCGACTGGCCATGGCCGCGCGCGTCCCAGGCAAAGAAGTCGAACCCGGGCAGGTCCAGTTCATCCACCAGGTGCGCAATGCGTCCGGAGTGTTCATGACCACGATGAAACAACAACACCGCCTGGCGGGGTCCACCCGCCACCGCTTCGACAGCCGGCCAGTGCCGGTAGAACAATTCCACGCCGTCAAAGGTGGTGAACGTCAGTTCCTGGGCTTCACGCATTGCAAGTTCCTTTATGCTGAGGGAGCGTTTTCCTTCACTTGGCTCAGGCCATGACGGACCCGATTGACCAAGGTATAAACCAGCAGGGCGGCAACCACCGCCATCACACCATCGACCCACAGCGCCCCGAGCCAACCCAGGGCAATGCCGGTCGCCAACACGCCCAACACAAAGGCGCGATCACTCTTGCCCATCGGCCCGTCATACCGCCGCGAAGCCCCCACCATCGCCCCGAGCACGCCGGCGTATTCGCTGAACAACGCCAACAGCGTGACCAACAACACGAGCAACAGACTGGTATCGGCAAACAGGGCAAAAGGCAGGATCAGGGCAACGTCGGCGATGATATCGCATAGCTCATTGAGGTAGGCACCCAGATGCGATTGCTGGCCGAACTCACGCGCCAACATGCCATCCACGGCATTCAACGCCATGCGCAGGATCATCCAGATCGGCACCAGGACGAAGACCCACGGATGGCTGGCGAACCAGGCGATGATGGCGCCGACCAAGACTGAAACGAGGCCTGCGAGCACCGTGACCTGGTTGGCGGTGATGCCGTTGTTGTAGAGGCGTTGAACCATGGGGCGCAGCAGGTTTTGAAAGGCGGGCTTGAGTTGGTAGATGGAGGGCATCGGGATGAGGTCTCGGCCGGTTGCGGGGCTGGGCTTGTACAGGTGCGAGATTACGATAGGTTGAAGGGTTGCAGGCGGGTATTTCTCGAGAATGCGCGCGGGTAGGCATCTGAAATGAAATGACCTGCGCAAAAAAATGGCCAATGTGGGAACGGGCTTTGTGTCTCAACGAATAGACGTCGTGATGCCATAAGAGCAGTCGATGAGGTTTCAATCAAAGGATCAAACGACGAAACTCCTGTGTGCGAGCTTGCTCGCGATGGCGATACGGCAAACAAATAGATCTTCAGCTTTTCCACCCAGAGAAATAAACAAGGAGTGTTCAAATGCTGCAAATGGATTGGCTCGCTAACCACATGGACAAATGCGACCAGATGGCCGAGTGGCTCCATCGCGAGTTCAGTTATGAATTTGCCGAGCAATCGCTCGCCAGTTGGCAGCAGGAGTTCGCTGCGGGGCAGCATGATGGCCGCTGGAAGTGCCTGATCGCCATGGAACACGACCAGTTGCTCGGCGGCGCTTCACTGGCCAGCCACGACCTGCCTGACCGGCCAGAGCTGGGCCCGTGGCTGGCATGTGTGTTCATCACCCCGGAGGCTCGACGCAGAGGGCTTGCGGCGCAGTTGATCGAAGGCATCTGCAGCCATGCGCAGGAGGCTGGAATCATCACCTTGTTCCTGCACACCCACAGCCAGCGTGATTATTACGCCAAGTTGGGTTGGGACGTGCTGGAGCGCTTTGAGGCTTGGGGGGAAGAGCAGTGGCTGATGGCGCGGTGTTTATAGTCATCGATGGGGCTCCCACGCCAAGCGTTTAAAATTTAGCGAATCGCCCTACATGTTTTGTCCCCCTCCCCTGACTTAATTCCCCCGTCATCCCCGGCAGAGTCTCGCGTTCGTCCCCGCACCGAGATTCCTGCATGTATGCCCTCGACAAACTCCTGGCCCTGAACAACGCCATCGGCTTGCTGGTGGTGGCGGCCATGGACCCCGAACAGCCGGATGTCGAAGCGGTTTTCCAGGACTTTCGAACCTGCCTGAATGACTACGACGCCTGGGCTGAAAGCTTCTGGGCCGGTTGGGCGTTGGATCTTGAGCAAGTATTCAAGGTCGGCAACGAGGTGTCCTTGGCGGCACCGAAAAACCTGGATAAACCCATCAGCGCCACGGTGGTGGCTTGTCCGGCGGAGGGGCCGCTGACGCTGGTGCACATGTTCCAGGCGGCGCGCTTCGTGCCGATTGGCGACACACCGGTGATGCTGGAGCCGGTCATTGGGGGAGAGCCTGGGCAGGAAACTTTCGGCGAGCCGATCCATCACGTGATCGGCCCCAGCGGTATCTTGGAAGTCGGTGAGTGTTGGCGGGGCCAGCGCTATCGGATCACCTTTTTCCCCCAAGTAACGGCCGATCACGTCAAGGCGTTGTACGCGTCTTACCAAGGCGTGATCGACGAACTTGAGGGCTGGCTGAAAGCGGAGTGGGAGCAGTTTCAACCGCTGTGGAAGGAGTTTTCCGACGCCGGGTTTCTCGAACGCTACGGCGTGTTGCAGCAGGCTGATTTGCGCGGCTTCAAAAATGCCCTGCATCAGCTGTGGGACGACGTTAAACAGGTTTTCGGGCTGTTGGCGGATCTGCAGGCCAACAGCGAAAAGCTGTTGGAGTACCTGACCCAGGCTGAGCTTGAGCAACTGCTGAAGGCGTCCTCCGAGGCGATTGCCAAAGGGCTGATGGTGTTGAGTGACGAGCCGTTGCTCTTCGTCCACGTGGCCGCGTTCACCAGTTGGGTACGAATGTTGCCGCCTCAGTACGCGGCCGAAGTTGTCGGAGAGCTGCGCGCCTCGGTGCTGATCAATTTCCTGCTGGTGCGTTTGACCGGGGGGCTGGGCCTGGGGCTGCGCATGAGCGGAAACGTGCTGGGCCGGGTCAGCTCGGAGCGGGCCCGGGCGTGGTTGCTGGCGTCGAGCCTGAGATTGGGCCAACTCGCCCCCGACCGGCTCAATCAGCATGCAGACGTGCTCAAACCGTTGGTGGTCAGCCAACGCGCAGCTTTAAAACCGACGCCTGTCGGACCTTTGCACATCACTCCTGAACACGCTGCACCGTTGTCCGTCAGTAATCCGGCCGCCGTGGCGCGGGAAAAATCCCAGCCTTCTACCCGCCTGAGTGAACACGAACCCCACGACGACGCCCCCGCCCAATCGAAAAACCCCAACGGCGACAGCGCCGACACCGCGGCCCAGACCCGCACCCACGGCTGCCCGGTGTCGATGGTCACCGGCGAAGAACTGCTGACCCTCGACGACGGCACCCTCGATGGCCGCTTGCCGTTCGTCTTCACCCGTTTGTACCGCACCAGCGCCGCCGACCTGGACATCGGCCTCGGGCGCGGCTGGAGCCATGCCCTGGCCCATCGCCTTTTGATCGAAGGCGAGGCGGTCATCTGGATCGACCAGGAAAACCGCCGCACCACCTTTCCCCGCCCCAGCCTGCAACGTCCGGCGATCCACAACAGCCTGGCCCGCGCGGCGATCTACCTGGGGACCGAGGCGGACGAACTGATCGTCGCTCAACCCGGTGACGGCGCAGCATTCCTGCACTTTCGTGACGGCCATCTGATTGCCCTGAGCGATCGGTATGACAACCGCTTGACCATCCAGCGCAACATCTACGGCGATATCAGCCGCCTGGACAACGGCGCCCGGCGCAGCCTGCGCCTGCGTTACGAGCATCGTCACCTGGTCGCCATCGACTACCAGAGCTTTCACCCTGAACTGCTGCCAGACGAAGCCTGGCGGACCGAACAGACGCTGGTGTCCTACCGCTACGACGGACGTTTCCGACTGATCGAAGCGACCAACGCCGCCGGTGAAAGCGAACGCTACGACTACGACGACCAGCACGTCATCCTCCAGCGACAACTGGCCGGTGGCGCGAGTTTTTATTGGGAATGGCAAGGCGTCGGCCCGGCGGTCCGCTGTGTGCGGCACTGGGCTTCGTTCGCGCAGATGGACAGCCGCTACACCTGGGGCGAGGACGGCAGCGTCACTGTCCAGAATATCGATGGCAGCCAGGAAGTGTACGTCCACGACGAGCGGGCGCGGCTGGTGCACCAGGTCGAGCCCGATGGCGGCGAGCACCTCAAGGCCTACGACGAACAGGGCCGGTTGATCGCCGAGCAGGACCCGCTGGGCGCCGTGACCGAATACCGCTACGACGAGGTCGGACGGTTGGTGGCGTTGATTCCACCGGACGAGGCGCCGACGTCCTACGAATACCGCAACGGTTTCCTGCACACCCGTTCACGCGGCAAGGCCGTGTGGACCTACCGGCGCAATGCCCGCGGCGATGTGATCGTCCTCATCGGCCCGGACGGCCAGCGCACGGAATATGCCTACGACGCTCACGGGCAACTGCTGGCGACGTATGACCCGGACGGTGGCGAACATCGGTTCACCTGGAGTCGCCTGGGCCAACTGACCGAAGAGATCCTGCCCGACGGCAGTCGCCGGTGTTTTTCCTACGATGCCCTGGGGCGTTTACTCAGCCGTGAGGACGAACACGGTGCGCTCACGCACTACCAATGGGACGCTGTCGGCCGGCTGCTGCAAGTCACCTTGCCCAACGGTGCCACCCGGACCTGGCGCTACAACGCCTACGGCAAGGTCACCGCCGAGTGCGATGAGCAGGGGCGGGTCACCCGCTACGAATACGCCGACGACCTGCACCTGGTCAGCCGCCGCCTGAACCCCGACGGCAGCGAACTGAAGTACCGCTACGACTCGGCTCGGCTGTTGCTGACCGAAATCGAAAACGAATCCGGCGAAAAATATCAGCTGGACTACACGCCCAACGGCTTGATCCGACAGCAGGTCGGCTTCGACGGCCAACGCACCGCCTACGCCTACGACCTCAACGGCCACCTGTTGGAAAAAACCGAGCACGGCGAGGACGGTTCGCAACGGGTTACCCAGTACCAGCGTGACGCGGCCGGGCGGCTGCGGGTCAAGACCTTGCCCGACGGCCAGGCCATCGAATACCGCTACGACGAGCTGGGCCGATTGGTCCACGTCAACGACGGCAGCGATCATCCGCTGGCCTTCGAGTACGACGCCCAGGACCGGCTGGTCTGCGAACACCAGGGTTGGGGCACCCTGCGTTATCGCTACGACGCCTGCGGGCGCCTCAACCACTTGCGCCTGCCGGACGACAGCCAGCTCGACTACCACCACGCCCCGGGCGGCGCGCTGACGGCCATCGACCTCAACGGCTCGCGCCTGACCGAACACCGGTTCGTCGGCGGTCGCGAACGGCAACGCCAGCAGGGCCGGCTGCTCAGTGACTACGACTATGACGAACAGGGCCGCCTCAAGGCCCAGACCGTGTGGCAGAGCCGACAGCAGCAACTGTTCTGGCGCGATTATGCCTACAGCGCCAAGGGCAATCTTCAGACCCTTTCCGACAACCGAAACCGCCGCAGCTACCAGTACGACCCGCTGGATCGCCTGACCCGCATCGACTTTTCCCACAGCGAACCGCCGGAACACTTCTGCCACGACCCGGCCGGCAACCTGATGATGCAGGACCGCCCCGGCCCGACCACCCTCAAGGGCAACCGCCTGCTGAAGGAGGGCGACCGCCACTACGACTACGACGCCTTCGGCAACCTCATCCGCGAACGCCGCGGCCAGGCCCTGGTCAGCACCTACCGCTACGATAGCCAGCACCGCCTGATCGGCATCACCACGGCCGATGGCCGCGAAACCTCCTACCGCTACGACGCCTTCGGCCGACGCATCAGCAAGACCGTAGACGGCCTGACCACGGAATTTTTCTGGCAGGGCGACCAGGTCGTCGCCGAAAACAGCCCACGCCACCACCGCAGCTACGTCTACGAACCGGGCACCTTCCGCCCGTTGGCGATGCTCGACGGCGAAGGCCCGGAAAAAGCCACGCCGTTCTACTACCACCTCGACCACCTGGGCACGCCCCAGGAACTGACCAGCTACCGCGGCCAGGTCGTCTGGTCGGCGCGCTACAACGGCTACGGCAAACTCACCGAACTCCAGCACGGCGGCGGCGAACAGCTTGAACAACCCTTGCGTTTCCAGGGCCAATACTTCGACCCCGAAAGCGGCCTGCACTACAACCGCCACCGCTACTACAATCCCGAGACCGGCCGCTATTTGACGCCTGACCCGAGCAAACTGGCGGGTGGGCTCAATGGGTATAGGTACACCCTGAACCCGACGGGGTGGGTGGATCCGTTGGGGTTGGTGGAATGTCCGGGGAAGGGTGGGTGTAGGCCGGCGGTTGGGGAGCAGGATCCGGCGGCGAAGGTTGGGGTGGATGAGGGGGAGGCCTCCCCACCAAAACCTACATTTCTTTATCGTGGAGACTTGAGGGGGCCAGAAATCATTTTTAAAGAAGGTTTTAGGAGCTTGGGGAAAAGCACCGATTTACTGCTTCATGTTTGGGATAACAGAGATCCACCGAGTAATTTTGTCAGTACAACCACGGATGTTGATGTCGGTATCGATTTTGGAACAAAGTATAGGACGCGCAAAGGGTATCTGTATGTCCTAAAGCGAATTCCTGGACGCGATGTAAATAAGGAGCTCCCGCGCAGTGATGTTCCTTATAGCTATGAGTATGAGATTGCAATCCCTGATCGGGTAAAGGCGGAAGATATTATCGGGGTCACTCCACTTAAGAGAGATGGTTCCTATGTTGGGTACTCTTTACCCAACCCTCAAAGGAAATAAAAAATGACGAAGCAAGTTATTTCAATTGTTAAAGACGGTCAAAAAGAGGAGGTGCTGCTTGATGTTAATTCAGCAAAATCAACCATTTTACTTACCTTCAAAAGTGGCTGGTCAAAAAAATACTCCGGGGCTGACGTGTATGAGTGTCTTGGAAATATTATAAAAGAACACTCCGATTTAAAATTTTTATGCAAGGGGGCTAAGCGAAGTGTAAGACCTTCCAGTATGTCCTCGCAAATGTCGTCAGGGATAGCTGCATATGAACATGTTTTGGGTAAGCGTGCCTCAAGATCGGATCTTGTTAATATTTTTGATTATGAAGACCAAGATATAGTCAGCGATCCTCAGCTGCAAAAAGATCATTTTTTTCTTTGGCTTGAATCTATAAGAGATGTGGAAGAATAGGCTCGATATTTGATCGTTCCTTGGATATCTGAAAAAACACTGGCCCTGTGGCGAGGGAGCTTGCTCCCGCTGGGCCGTGGTAGGAGCTGCCGAAGGCTGCGATCTTTTGATCTGGATCTTTCGCTTGATACTCAATTGGCTATGGAAAGATCGCAGCCTCGCTTCGCTCGGCAGCTCCTACGGCGCAGCCGAGTGGGAGCAACCCCCTCATAGAACAAATTACAACCCTATGTTTTTAAAATACTTTTCAACAAGCTGCTATGTGGCTCAGTTGGACTGGTACTCCCATGGGGCGAGGGGATTTATCCCCGTTGGGCTGCGAAGCTGCCCCCAACCAGACAACTCGGTGTGCCAGTAAGAGCAAGGTCGTTGCTTTTGGGGCTGCTGCGCAGCCCAGCGGGGATAAATCCCCTCGCCACAATGATTCACACAGCCTTTAAGTCAACGGTCGCCTGTAGGACAGGCGCTCACGCATTCGTCACCACAATTCCAGTGTGGGAGCGGGCTTGCTCGCGAAGCGATTGCACATTCAACCCCTCAGTGACTGACCCACCGCTTTCGCGAGCAAGCCCGCTCCCACAGGTTTTTGTGTTCGCAGGTCATTCCGGACCTTCATCCAGCCATTAAAAAAACCACCCCTTTGGCACCAATAACATCGTTTCTCGGCCGCCCGGCTTTTCCCTATATTGGCCCTCAGATCCGGTGGATGGCTCAACGTCCACCCCCTCAGTGTGAGTAGCCTCAATGAACAATAAACCTGACAGCACAGGGCTTGATAACGCGGGAGCAGGGACCCGGGCGGTTTGGGGTGGGGAGCAAGTCAGGCACCCCTACAACGCCACGCAAACCCCCATCGTGGCCAGCGCCGCGTACGGTTATGACGACATCGACGTCTGGTACGACGTCGCCTTGGGCAAGGCCCCCGGTTTTATCTACAGCCGCATGAGCAACCCGACCGTCGAGACCCTCGAAGCCAAGATTCGCGAGCTGGAAATGGCCGAGTCTGCGGTGGCCTTCAGCAGCGGCATGGCGGCGATCAGCAGTGTGCTCTACACCTTTTTGGCCCATGGCGATCGTGTGGTGTCGACCAAGGACAGTTACGGCGGCACGAACAAGATTTTCGAAGAGTTCCTGCCGCGCACCGGCGTGGCGGTGACCTTGTGCGAGACTTTCGATCACGACGACCTCGAGCGTGAAATCGCCAAGGGTTGCCAGGTGCTTTACCTGGAAACACCCACCAACCCGACCCTGAAGATCCTCGACATCCCGCGCCTGGTGGCGGCGGCCAAGCGTGTCGGCGCCGTGGTGGTGGCGGATAACACCTTCGCTACGCCGCTGAACCAGAGCCCGCTGGCCTTGGGGGTGGACGTGGTGATTCATAGCGCGACCAAGTTCCTCAGCGGCCATGGTGACGTGCTCGGTGGCCTGGTGTGCGGCAGCGAAGCCTTGATGGCTCAGGTGCGGCATTACCGGGAAATCAACGGCGCGAGCCTCGACCCGTTCTCGGCCTACCTGATCATCCGTGGCATGAAGACCCTGGCGCTGCGCATGCGCCAGCAACAACACAGCGCCCGGGCCCTGGCCGAATTCCTCTGCACCGAACCGCTGGTGGAAGCGGTCAATTACCCAGGCTTGCCCAGCCACCCGAACCACGCGGTGGCCTGCGCGCAGATGTCCGGCTTCGGCGCCATCGTCAGTTTTGTCCTGGTCGGTGGCATGGACACGGTCAAGCTGCTGCTGCCACGCCTGCGCTTCGCCCATTGCGCCGGCAACCTGGGCGCGGTGGAAACCATCTATGGCCCGGCCCGCACCACCAGCCATGTCGAGAACACCTTGGAAGAACGCCTGGCCCTGGGCATCTCCGAAGGCCTGGTGCGGGTTTCGGTCGGCATCGAAGACACGGACGATCTACTGGACGATCTGAAACAGGCCTTCGCCTTCGTCAAAAAGACCCTCAATCCGCAGCTCAATGAAGTCCACATCGAGACCGCAAACTGAAGTTTGAAAGTTGGTACCCCATAACAAGGCTGTGAATGGGGCGTTCATGAATAGGAATAATAATAAAAGCTCAGTGGCGCTTGTCTGACTCGCGCAGACGTAGATGCGCGCCCTGACATTTCATGAGAAACAACCATGTCCATAACAGAACAACAAACGAGTACGCGGGCCGGCTTCAAGCAGGAAATGCAGACGCGCCATATCGTCATGCTGGCCTTGGGCGGCGTGATCGGTACCGGGCTGTTCCTGACCTCCGGCTACACCGTCAACCAGGCCGGCCCCATGGGCGCGGTGATCGCCTACATCATTGGCGCGCTCATGGTCTACATGGTGATGATGTGCCTGGGCGAACTGGCGGTGCAGATGCCGGAAACCGGTTCGTTCAGCACCTACGCCACACGCTTCCTCGGCCCCGGCACCGGCTACACCGTGGCCTGGTTGTATTGGCTGACGTGGACGGTGGCGATCGGTTCCGAGTTCACCGCCGCCGGTATCCTCATGACCCGATGGTTTCCCGACACGCCAGTGTGGATCTGGAGTGCGCTGTTCGCCGGCGTGGTGTTCCTCACCAACGTGATTTCGGTGCGTTTGTTCGCCGAGACCGAGTTCTGGCTGTCGTTGATCAAAGTGCTGACCGTGGTGATGTTCCTGCTGATCGGCGGTGGCGCGATCCTCGGCCTGTTGAACATCGACCAGGCCCACAGCATCGGCTTGAGCAACTTCACCCGCGAAGGACTGTTTCCTACCGGCTTCATGCCCATTGCGATGACGCTGCTGGCAGTCTCGTTTGCCTTCTCCGGCACCGAACTGATCGGCATCGCCGCCGGTGAAACCAAAGACCCGCAACGCAATGTGCCGCGCGCCATCCGCACCACCGTGCTGCGCCTGGCGGTGTTTTTCGTCGGGACCATTTTTGTCCTGGCGACCCTGTTGCCCCGCGAGCAAGCCGGTCTGGTGGAAAGCCCGTTCGTCACCGTGTTCACCTACATCGGCATTCCGTACTCCGCCGACATCATGAACTTCGTGATCATCACCGCCCTGTTGTCGGCGGCCAACTCCGGGTTGTACGCCGCCTCGCGGATGCTCTGGACCCTCAGCGACCAAGGCCACCTGCCCAAGCAGTTCTCGGCCCTGACCCGCATGGGCACGCCGCTCAACGCGATCATCGTCAGCATGGCCGGCGGCGCGGCCTCGTTGCTCAGCAGCGTGTTTGCCGCCGACACCATCTACTTGGCGCTGGTGTCGATTTCCGGCCTGGCCGTGGTGGTGGTGTGGATGAGCATCGCCGCGAGCCAGATCGCTTTCCGCCGCCACTATGTGGCCAACGGCGGCGACATTCGCCACCTCAAGTTCCGCGTTCGCGGTTATCCATGGGTGCCGCTGGGGGCGCTGGTGTGCTGCAGCCTGGCGTGCGTCGGGATCGCCTTCGACCCTGAACAACGGGTGGCGCTGTACTTCGGCTTGCCGTTCATCGCCTGGTGTTACTTCGTGTATTACATTACCCGCAAAAGCCGCGAGCGACGCTTGTCGGTTGCCCTCGTGGCACAACCGTCCGACGCGTTTTAAGCCGCGTCGACGGGGCGGGCAAACGTGCCCGGTGCGTGGGGGTCAACGAGGTCCAGATCATGAAGCAAAAAACGTTGCCTCCCTTGAACTGGCTGCGGGCGTTCGAAGTGTCCGCCCGCTGCCTGAACTTCACCCACGCCGCCGAAGAATTGTGTCTGACCCAGGGCGCGGTCAGCCAGCAGATCCGCCAATTGGAAAACCACCTGGGGGTGGCGCTGTTCAAGCGCTTGCCCCGTGGCCTGGGCCTGACCGAGGAGGGCCAGGCGTACCTGCCGGTGGTGCAGGACGCGATCACGCGATTGGCGGTGGGCACCAACGAGATCTTTGGCCAGCACAAGCGCCGGCCAATCAAGGTACGCGGCAGCCTGGCGTTTTTCGTGCACTGGCTGGCGCCGAAACTGGTGGATTTTCGCCAGGCGCACCCGCACGTCGACATCCGCTACATCAGCAACATCTGGGTCAAGGAGCTGGACGGCGAAGACGACATGGAAATCCGCTGGGGCCACGGTCAATGGCCGGGCCTGGTGTCGCAACGCCTGACCTGGGACACCTTGTTCCCGGTGTGTTCGCCGGCCTTGATGGCGACGCTGAAAGTGCCGGCGGACGTGGCCAAGCATCCATTGCTGCACGTGCTGGGTTACGAAGAGGGTTGGGGCTACTGGCTGAACATGGTCGGTGCCGACTCGGTGGATTCCTCGACCGGCATGCAGTTCGACACGCTGGTCTGCACCCTGCGCATGGCTGAACTGGGGCAGGGCATCGCCCTGGCGCGGTCGTCGATGGTCAGTGACATGCTCGGCGACGGACGCCTGGTCGAACCCTTCGCCCAGCGTATCGAAGCCAGCGAATCGTTTTACCTGGTGCGCAGTTCCGGGGCCGAGCAACACCCGGACGCGGCGCGGTTTTCCACCTGGCTGGTGGAGCAGGCGCATCGCTTCAAATGAGCTGTTTCAAGTGAATATCCGGAGTTGACCATGCGCTATGTGAGTACCCGTAATTCAACCGTGCAGGTCGACTTCGAACGCGTCGTACTGTCGGCCATCGCCGAGGACGGCGGCTTGTTCGTCCCCGTCGAACTGCCGCAGTTCGAACCCCAGGACATCGCCAACTGGTCGACCCTGGCCTATGACGAACTGGCCTATCGAGTGATGCGTCCGTTCGTGGGCGAGGCAATTCCCGAGGCCGACTTCAAGCGTGTGCTCAAGGAGGCCGGCAGCCAGTTCAGCCATCGCTCCCTGGCGCCGTTGCATCAGGTGGATCGCAACGAATGGGTCCTGGAATTGTTCCATGGGCCAACCCGCTCCTCGAAGGACTTTGCCGCGCAATTGCAGGCGCGGCTGGTGCAGTACTTCCTGCGTAAACGCGGGCGTCGCGCCGTGGTGATCGGCGTCACCAACGGCGACACCGGCCTGGCCGCCATCGAGGCCTTCAAGCACTGCGACGAGACCGACGTGGTGGTGATCTATCCCGAGGCCGGCGTACCGCCAGACCAGCTTCAAGACCTGCAAGCGACGGCCCATCCGCGGGTTCATCAAGTGGCCGTCGATGGCAGTTTCGATGAGTGCCAGACCCTGGTTACTCAACTGTTCCGCCAGCATGAGGCGATCAGTTTCAATTCCAGCAACTGGGTCAGCGTCATGGCGCAGTTGGTGTTTTATTTCCACGCCGTGCTGCAACTGGGCGGCGGTCAGCGGCCCATTGGCTTCAGCGTGCCGGCGGCGAGTTTTGCCGAAGTCTATGCCGGCTACATCGCGCAGAAGATGGGCTTGCCGATCACGCAGATGATCGTCGCCACCAACCAGAATGACGCGCTGCATCAGTTCTTTTTGAAGAACCACTACTCGCGATTGCGCGCCAGCAAGACCCTGTCGCCGGCCATGGATTTGTCGATTTTTTCCAACCTGGAACGGTTTCTCTGGGAACTCTATGGGCACGACGACCAGGCCGTGAGCGCGCTGATGCACACCTTCGAAACCCAGGGTGAAATGAACATCGCCAACGAGTTCTGGTTGCAGGCGCGGATGATCATCGACTCGTACGCGGTCAGCGATGAACAGACGCTGGAGGAAATCACTTCGCTGCATCGCGACACCGGCTACGTCATCGACCCACACACCGCCACCGGCGTGCTCGCGGCGCGCTTGTACCGGCGCAGCCTGGTGGCGCCGATGGTGACCTTGGGCGAGATCTCCCCGGCCAAATCGGCGGTGTTGCTCGGCGAGTTGGGGATCCACATTGCGGCGCAACAGCGCCCGGTTTCCGAGCAGGGCCCGGCGCAGATTCATCGCCTCCAGCCGGACGACCTCGGTGCCCTCCATCAACTGCTCGGCGCCCTATAACCGGAGGCCCCATGAAGCGAATTCTCGACCCCCTCGACGAACGCATCATCGCCGAACTGCGCCTCAACGCCCGCGCCGCCCACGCCGAACTGGCGGCCAAGGTCAACCTCTCGCGCAACGCCGTACGCCAACGCATCGAACGCCTCGAACGTGACGGCGCGATCCAGGGCTACACGGTGCGCACCGGGGAGGGCGCGCAAGCGTCGTCGAACATCAACGCCGTGATCTTCGTCTACCGCTACGACCGCATGCGCGGCGCCGAGGTATTGCAGGCCCTGCAAGCCATGCCCGAAGTGCTGCAGTGCGACGTGATGAGTGGCGAGTTTGACTTGATGCTGCGTGTCGGCGCGGCGAACCCGGAGCGGGTGCACAAGGTGTGGAAAGAGATATCCGCATTGCCGGGGGTGGAGAACACCGTGACGTCGTTTGTGTTGTCGTCGGTGGTCTAGGCACGCTAATCCGTCACAACAGTGAACCCTGTGGCGAGGGAGCTTGCTCCCGCTGGGCTGCGCAGCAGCCCCAACCTAGTCACCCTCAATCAACCTGACCCACCGCGCCGCATGGTTTTGGGTCTGCTTCGCAGCCCAGCGGGGCGGTGCGACGTTTCGCTAAATCCCCTCGCCACAAATGAGCCTCATCAGCCTGAGATGTAAGCCGAACCCTATTGGGTTTTTCCCATCCTTACCGCTTTGCCCACCCCTTGGTCAAAACGCCCAAAAAATAGAGCAAATTGGCATATTTCACTGCCCACGCCACCTCCCTAACCTAGATCCCAACAACCCACCCCCGGATCAAGGACATAACAAAAATGACTGAATACAAACTGGCGCTGGTCGGCTTCGGCGGTGTGAACCGGGCATTGGCTCAACTGATTGCCGAGCGCAACCAGCAGTGGAAAACCGAGCTCGGCTTCACCCTGAAAATCGTCGGCGTGACCGACCTGTTCCTCGGTTCGGTGATGGACCGCCACGGCCTCGACGCCGCACTGTTGGCCAAACTGCCCGCCACCCAAGGCGCCATGGCCCAACTGCCCGGCGGCACCGTCGATGCCCTCAACGAAGCCGTGATCAAAGACTGCGGCGCCGACATCATCGCCGAAGCCACCTTCACCAACCCGGTGGACGGCGAGCCCGCCACCTCGTTCTGCCGCTGGGCCCTGGAGCGCGGCAAACACGTGGTCACCACCAATAAAGGCCCCATCGCCCTGCACGGCGCCGAGCTCAAAGCCCTGGCCCAGCGCAACAACGTCGCCTTCGAATACGAAGGCTCGGTGATGAGCGGCACCCCCGTCATCCGCCTCGCCAAACAATCCCTGGCCGGCAGCTCGATCAGCGGTTTCGAAGGCATCCTCAACGGCACCTCCAACTTCGTCCTCACCTGCATGGAAGGCGGTCTCGGATTCGCCGAAGCCGTCAGCCAGGCCCAAGCCCTGGGCTACGCCGAAGCCGATCCAACGGCAGACGTCGAAGGCCACGACGTGCGCCTCAAAGTGGTGATCCTCGCCAACGAACTGCTGGACGCCAAACTCACCGTCAGCGACGTCACCTGCAGCGGCATCTCCGCCCTCAGCCTCGCCGACATCGAAAAAGCCCGCCACGACGGTGCTCGCTGGAAACTCATCGGCGCCGCCACACGCCAGGCCGACGGCTCCATCAGCGCCAGCGTCGAACCGCGCCTGCTGAGCAACGACCACCCACTGGCGAGCATCAGCGGCGCCACCAACGCCGTGTCCTTCACCAGCGAACTGCTCGGCGCCGTCACCGTCTCCGGTCCGGGCGCAGGCCGCACCGAAACCGCCTTTGCGCTGCTGTCGGACATCATCCACATCCACCAATCGGCAACCCGCAAACAGGAGCACAACCTGTGAACGTATCGCGCCTGGCCCTGGCGGTCGTCGAACCGCACATCGAAGTCCTCAACCCATTTGACGGCAGCATCGTCGGCACCGTTGCCGACGTGTGCGCCTCGGAAGTCCCACACCTGCTCGAGACCGGACGTAGCGGCGTAAAAGCTTGCGCCGCACTCCCACGTCATCGCCGCGCCAGCATCCTCGAACAAGCCGCACTGAACATCGAGCGCGACGCCAAAACCTTCGCCCGGCTGATCGTCGACGAAGCCGGCAAGACCCTCAAGCAGGCGGAAAAAGAAGTCAAACGCTGCGTCAACACCCTCAAGCTCTCCGCCGAAGAAGCCAAGCGCAACGCCGGCGAAATCGTGCCGTTCGACGCCTACGAAGGCGCCGAATCTCGCCAAGGCTGGTTCACCCGCGAACCCCTGGGCCTGATCGTCGCCATCACCCCCTACAACGACCCGCTGAACTTGGTCGCCCACAAACTCGGCCCGGCCATCGCCGGCGGCAACGCGGTGATCCTCAAACCGTCCGAGCTGGCGCCGTTGTCGGCACTCAAACTGGTGTCGTACCTGGTCGCCGCGGGCCTGCCTGAAACCGTGGTCACCGTCGCCACCGGCGGCGCCGAACTGGGCAAAGCCCTGGTCGCCGCCCGCGACGTGCGAATGATCTCCTTCACCGGCGGCTTCGTCACCGGCGAACAAATCGCCCGCACCGCCGGCCTGAAAAAACTCGCCATGGACCTCGGCGGCAATGCCCCCGTCATCGTCATGGGCGACTGCAACCTCGACGCCGCCGTCGACAGCTGCCTCTCCGGCGCCTTCTGGGCCGCCGGGCAAAACTGCATCGGCACCCAACGCCTGCTCATCCACGCACCGATCTACGCCGCCTTCCGCGAACGCTTAGTCAACCAGGCCCAAGCCTTGGTGGTCGGCAACCCACTGCTCGCCAACACCGACATCGGCCCGATGATCACCCAACAAGCCGCGCAAAACGCCGAACAGGTCGTCAACGAAGCCCTGCAACAAGGCGCCACCTTACTCTGCGGCCACCGCCGCCAAGGCACCTGCTACGCCGCCACCGTGCTGGAAAACGTCGATCATTCCAGCCGACTCTGGCGCAACGAAGCCTTTGCCCCGGTGGTGGTGTTGCAGCCGTTCGACACGTTCGATGAAGCCATCGCGTTGGCTAACGAACCTGAATACGCGCTTCACGCCGGGATTTTCACCAACGACCTCAGCACCGCGATGAGCGCTGCACGACGGATCGAAGCGGGGGGCGTGATGATCAATGACTCGTCGGATTTCCGGTTTGATGCGATGCCGTTTGGCGGGTCGAAATACGGCAGTTTGGGCAGGGAGGGGGTGCGGTTTGCCTATGAGGAAATGACCCAGCCGAAGGTGGTTTGTTTGAATACGTTGGGGTGAGGGGCGAGTCAGTCCGAAGGCATCGCTTGACCTGTCATGTCGCTAAAACGCCATTTTGACGACAAGTTTTGTTCTCATGTCGCCAGCAGCGACATGAGGAGGGAACGTGTCGCAGAAATCAAAAAACAGCGACACGTTGTGTCAGTCCTCTGTGGAAGCGGGCATGTTCACGAAAAGGCCAGTAAACCCCACCCCGCAACCCAGTCAAACCCCTGTGGGAGCAAGGCTTGCCCGCGATGCCCTTCTCCCACACTTCCCATGTATCCGGTTTGGCTGATCCAAGAGCAGACGGCGGAGCTGTTTGGCACGGCCAAGTCGACTATCAAATGAGCACGTTTTCAAGGAAGGCGAATCGGCTCCGGAGCAGGTGATGAGAAAAATCGGTATTTCCGAATTTTCTATCTAAATGACGCGCGCCTGAAGACATGTCGCTAAAACGCCATTTTGACAACACGTTCCGCCCTCATGTCGTCGTCAGCGACATGAGAACAGAACGTGTCGCAAAAATCGAAAAACAGCGACACGTTATCCCCTCGTGTTTACACTGACGACACGAGAGGGCGGATTGAGCGCCCTTGCCCTTTAATCTAAAGGACCAGGATCGCCCCATGACTGCAGCGCCTTACGTCTGGCAGGCCGATAAGCCGTATAACCAATTACCGCGTCTGCCTCCAGCAGCCGAACTGGAAACCCGTGCAGTACTCAAGCGCTGTATCGAGGCGCGCACGGCCTTGGCTGAGTTGAAGCAGGCAGCCGAACTGATACCCAACCAAACGGTACTGATCAACACCATTCCCTTGCTGGAAGCCAAGGACAGTTCCGAGATCGAAAGTATCGTCACCACCACGGACTTGCTCTTTCAGCATGCCCAGGAGGCTGACGGCCATGCTGATCCGGCGACCAAGGAAGCCTTGCGTTATCGCAAAGCCCTACACCACGGCTTCCTGTCGCTTGCCGAGCGCCCCTTATCCACGGGCACCGCAGTCGAAATCTGCCGCACGCTAAAGGGCGTAAACATGGACATTCGACGCGTACCCGGCACCCAATTGGCCAACGACCGTACCGGCGAAATCATCTACACCCCACCGGACGGCGAAGATCATCTACGTGATTTGCTCGCCAACTGGGAGCGCTTCCTGCACAACGAGACGGATTTGGACCCGCTGGTGCGTATGGCCGTCGGGCACTACCAGTTCGAGGCTATTCACCCGTTCACCGATGGCAATGGCCGTACCGGGAGGGTGCTTAATACGCTGTTCCTGATTCAGGAGGGGCTGCTGAATCTACCGATTCTCTATCTCAGCCGTTACATCATTGCCCACCGAGCCGACTACTACCGTCTCCTGCTCGACGTCACCCGCGAACAGGCATGGGAGCCCTGGCTGCTCTACATGCTTAGCGCCGTGGAAGAAACCGCCCGCTGGACCTGCGCCAAAATCGCCGCCATCCGCAGCCTGTCCGAACACACGACCCAATTCGTTCGTGAGCAACTGCCGAAAATCTATTCCCGTGAATTGGTGGATGTGATCTTCGAACAACCGTATTGCCGCATCCATAACCTCGTCGAGAAACAAATTGCCGGGCGCCAGGCTGCCTCTCGCTACCTCAAAGATCTCGTTGACGTCGGCGTTCTCCAGGAAGCGCAGGTCGGCAAGGAAAAGCTCTTTATCCACCCGAAACTGATGCAGTTGTTGACTCGGGATAACAATGAGTTCAGGCCTTATGCCTGACCTTCTCAGCCGAAGGTGGTGTGCCTGAATACGTTGGGTTGATGGGGCAGGTCGTTGGCATCGGGCAGGTTGGTCACCTGCCCGATTTTTTTGCGGCATCCAAAAGAGCCTCGATTCTTGCGTTTCACAAATATTTTTCAGGGGCTGCCGGCCAAATCGTCCTGGCTCATCTAAGCTGAATTTTCCTGGAATATGCGCCAAGTGCCTTCTCACACGAATGCGGCCAACCCGGCTTGCGGCACCGCTCAGCAGCCAGGCGGGAGGAAAGGATGCCGAACGTGCTGGTGGTGGTCTGGGACTTCGATACACGCAGATTAAGAGTCCCCGTCGCGAACAGTCTTCTCTGCATACAGCTTAGAATCGGGGCTTTGCTGTACATGGCGAGAACGGCCTTCACCAAACATATCGATCGACATCAACTGGATTATTGCCTTGTCGTCGCCCCCGAGTATCTTTTCTCCAAGGAAATGCCTGTCTCGTTTATTTCGGAGGAAGAAAAAGAAATCATCCGCGCAACATTGATAGATATTTCAAAGATAAATCCATGGCTGATATTCGTCCCAGGCACGACGCTTTGGTTCAAATCAATGCGGCGTCCAGACTCCAGGATGCGGAAAAGAGAAACCCAGCAGTTGAAATCATGGGGGCAGGCCAGAAATATCAACAAGGCAAAATATGGTGCGCAAATGGATGCGGTTGTGAATGAAATCCCGGGGCGGGACCGCATAAACAAAGGGGTTTATGGCGATTATGCAAGGGCTACGAAGGAGCGGATCGCAGCAATCGAAACAGAAGGTTCAAAAGCCGGCGACGGAATCGTTAGAAATACAGGCTTCATCATTTGGAATGGAAACGTTTTTTACCAGCATAAACGTTACCCCAACATAGGAAACGATGGGCTGGAAGAACTGAATGACGCGCAGTTCTGGGAAGATAAGATATTCATGCCGGGCAGCTATCGGGAAACCCCAGCGGTCCATGGGCTGCAGATGGCTTTGGAAATATGCGCAGAACATTTCATTGGCGCGACGGTTTTGCATAAGAACAACGTCCTGGATTTCCATATCCTGGTCTCGGCCAGTATTGCTCTCGACAAGGCTCGTGTAGGCGTAAAGCCTGGGGGGTATGTGGTTCATGCAGATTCAGAGGGCAGTGCAGTTTACCGGCGCGAAGCCATGAACCTGGTTCAACTCCAAGCCATTGATGAAACCGAAATAGGCTTGTTGGGTGTTGAAGCCGGCCGCGTCAGGAGTTTTGTTTGCGCGATTGCCTAGACCAACCCTGACCTCGAGGTGTGAAATCCAGAGCCGCGCTTACCCCGGGTATTGAGTGGCTGAGCATTCGTGACCCACCGCCATAACAGGCATTTCATACCCCCCACTGTGGGAGCGAGCCTGCTCGCGATAGCGCTATACCAGTCAACATCAGAACCACTGACTCACCACCTCGCAATCAGCTCACCACGTCCCGCTTCCCTTCATGCCGCCGACGGCGACAAATCTAAAACCCGTGTGGCTCCCCACCCCGCATTGGCCTTTGCGCAGAACGCACAGGCTCAGTTGACCAATCCCTCTATGCATTGCTTTCGCCCGGTGCCCCGTTACGCGCGCTTTCCACCGAGTAGCGTTCAGAGCACCGACCGTGCAGGCAACGTCGTCGATCTACCCAAGAACTAACTTCTGCAAACGTTCACGGCTGAAACGTATCAGCTGAAAGAAAAAACCAAATTATGCACAAATGCATTTTTATGCTTGACCCACATGCATAACCCTCTATAAGGTTGCTTCACTGTATGCACATACAGTATTTCTAAAGCATCATTTATTTGAATCCATTCATGGACGAGGCAATAACCTATGAAAACCACCACTGAAAAATTCGGTGTAACCCCCCATCAACCCAGCCTCTGGACCCGCGCTGATGCGTTGAAAGTCCGGGCGGATGACCCCACCACCACCCAGCCACTGGTCAGCGCGGATTTCCCGGTACTGAACAACGACGTGTTCATCTGGGACACCATGCCCCTGCGCGACTTGGACGGTAACGTGACGTCCGTCGATGGCTGGTCGGTGATCTTCACCCTGACGGCCGATCGTCATCCAAACGACCCGCAGTACCTCGACGAGGACGGTAACTACGACATCCTCCGCGATTGGAACGATCGTCACGGTCGGGCAAAGATGTACTACTGGTTTTCTCGCACCGGCAAGAACTGGGAATTCGGTGGCCGCGTGATGGCCGAAGGCGTTTCGCCGACCGCTCGCGAATGGGCCGGTACGCCGATCCTGTTGAACGACCGAGGTGAAGTGGACCTGTATTACACCGCCGTCACCCCAGGCGCGACCATCGTCAAGGTGCGCGGTCGGGTGGTGACCACTGAACACGGTGTCAGCATGGTCGGCTTCGAGAAGGTCAAGCCGCTGTTCGAGGCCGACGGCAACATGTACCAGACCGAAGCACAAAACGCCTTCTGGGGTTTCCGCGACCCATGGCCTTTCCGCGACCCGAAAGACGGCAAGCTCTACATGCTGTTCGAGGGCAACGTGGCCGGTGAGCGCGGCTCGCACAAAGTAGGAGAGGCAGAAATCGGCAACGTGCCGCCGGGTTATGAAGATGTCGGCAACTCGCGCTACCAGACCGCCTGTGTCGGCATCGCCGTAGCCCGCGATGCAGACGGTGACGACTGGGAAATGCTGCCGCCACTGCTGACCGCCGTCGGGGTAAACGACCAGACCGAGCGCCCGCACTTCGTGTTCCAGGATGGCAAGTACTACCTGTTCACGATTAGCCATACCTTCACCTATGCCGACGGTGTAACCGGGCCGGACGGGGTGTACGGTTTCGTCGCGGACTCGCTGTTCGGCCCTTACGTGCCACTGAACGGTTCCGGCCTGGTGCTGGGCAACCCGTCCTCGCAGCCATTCCAGACCTACTCGCACTATGTAATGCCAAACGGCCTGGTGACCTCCTTCATCGACAGCGTACCGACCGACGAAACCGGCACGCAGATTCGTGTCGGTGGCACCGAGGCGCCAACGGTGGGCATGAAAATAAAAGGGCTGCAGACGTTCGTGGTGGCCGAGTACGACTACGGTTACATCCCGCCGATGCTCGACGTCACCCTCAAGTAACAGCAACACAGGGGTTTCAGGCAGCGGGTTTGCGGTCGATGACAAAACCGTTGTGGATATGATCGAGATATCCCGCCTGATTCATTGCGACATTGCTCGCAAGCCCCATTGAACAACGCGTCGTAACCCTCTTCGCGACTGGCTGCAAGGATGCAGCCAGTCGTGAATGCATTTCCCTGCGACGTATGTGCACAAGCCCCTCTGTGGGAGCGAGCTTGCTCGCGATAGCGGTGTGTCAGCCAACATTTCGGCCAGTTGTTTATCGTGACTCCACGAGACCAGCCACGACCGACATTGCCTTGCGCCATTGCCTACAACTACGCCAGAATCCGCCGGCTTGTGCGTCTCGGAGGGCGTCGGTAGTTTGAGTCCTGTCACTGAGCATCAGTGATCGGGTTTCGCAGCCCGGACTCTATAGGCGCACAACGTCACCTTCGAAAGCAGATTACCCATGTCTGTGATTTCGTCAGAGGTGGCTGTGCGTGGGAGACCCCTTGGGTCTGCCGGTCCCTAGAGTCCCGGTCTGCGAACCCGCGTACAGCTGCCACCCCAACTTCGTTTCGCAGCGAATGGTGGTAGCTCCAATAGACTCTAGGAGCTTTACCATGGCTAAAATCACACCGAATCCGCCAGCTACAGATGAACATGTGTCTCGCGCTCAGTCTGCTCGTAACAAGAAGCTTGATGATGCTGCTAACCGGGCTTTGGATTACTACCTGAAGCCTACGCCGAAGAAAGAAACGTCCGACAACCCCAACAGCATCTTCCGTATCGCACCTGATGTTGATTCGGAATGTCTGCTTGCCAGTCTCAGTGAAAACCTGGCTGCGGCCAATGCCATGATCAATGATTTGGCGTTTGACCTTGAGGGTTCGCGACGGCGTGTTGCGATGGGGATTTTGCAGGTGATTGAGGTGAGTGAACTGTTGGCGAATCGGGCTTTGGATATTGTTGAGGTGAGGTAACAAGGGGCCGCGCTTACCCCGGGTATGAAAAAAAGGTCTTGCTTGGCAAGGCCTTTTTTTCATGGTGGCTTATAGCTTAGCCATCACTGCCGTATAGATCAGCATGGCCAGTCCAACACCCGTCAGTGAAATCCAGAAGCAGTTGGCAGCAGTTATTTTGGAGTTTTGCTGACCTAGCGGATCATTTTCCAGATGGTTAATTGCCGACTGAACCCGAAGTAGGCAGAACAGGTTGAAAAGCAATGTTGCTGCTGGAATGGCTGAATGAGCTCCAGGTGCGCTCGGCCAGAATGCGGCATAAATCCCTACAAACTCGGAAACTATAAGTGCAAATGCAAGTAGGCGCGGGTGCCATTTGTAGTGCGTGTGAGAAATATATAGTTGTCGATCAATTTTCATGTGTAATGAATAAGTAAATAGCACGCCCATGATGGTGCGTATCAAGGGCAGCACTCTTGCATTGGTGGCGATCCTGTATGTTTTCCAGTTTTTGTACAGCCAGTAGGTGTAATAGTAACCAAGGGTTAATAAAAACATGACGATGAATTTGTTTTTCGAGACGATGTAGAACCGAGGGGCGGCTAGCAGGGGCGTCGCTTGGGTTGTGGGTGTCGATTCTTCGGCAGATGTCGTCATGAGTAAACTCTAAAAGGTTTGGCTGTAGTAATTCGATGGGGTGAATATTTTAATGAGGTCGGAATGCTCTGGGCGAATGGTAGCAAGGTCCTAAAACAGAAAGTTGTAGGATGGTTCCCAAGAGGGGATACGTTTTGTCCGGAGTTGACGCGGTATTTGGATGTAGGAAGTATTGCTGTAGGAATGTTCTGAGGGGCGCGGAATAAGCGATGGACTCAAATTGTGCAAGAGGTACTTGCACAATTACCGGGAGTTATCCAAGAGGTGAGCTCTGAGATCGTGCAACAGCTTGCTGCACAATTGCCCAGACGAGAGAGACGTTTTTGTATAAGAGAGCCCGGAAACACGCTCAATTTGTCCAACAGCCTGTTGGACAATTGTGAACCTCAGCACGACATCAGTGGGTGCGGTGAGCGGCAAGCCAGCTGGGTCAATCTTCCACGAAATAATCGCTATCCAAGTGCTTCACTTCGTAAACCTGTTTGACGTTGCAGCCGAGATTGTTTTCGACCATCAGCCGCGCCAGCTCCAGCCCATCGATCAACACCACTTTGATATCCAGGCTCATGGCGGCCTCGCGGGCTCCATTGGAAAAGTCCGAAGTGGTAATGAACACACCCTTACGGGCGCGTTGGCGGGTGAGGGCGCCGATGAACTTATCGATTTCCGGGCGGTGTACGGTATTGGTCCAGCGCTTGGCTTGCAGGTAGATGACGTCCAGGCCGAGCTTGTCTTCCTTGATGATGCCGTCGATGCCGTCGTCGTTGGTTTGTTGCGTCGCTCGACCTGCTTCCTTGCGTGAGCCACCGTAGCCCATGGCGATCATCAGATCGACTACCAGTTGCTCGAAAAAAGTTGGTGAAGCTGCACGCACCAGGGCCAGCAGTTCATCCGCCAGAGATTGCGTCAGCGCCTGGTGTGCTGCGGCCAGTTGCTCGTCGGGAGTCGCTTGTTCGACCGGTTCGCTCTGCAAGGCTAACGCTGGGTCATCGGCGGGACTGGTCGTATGGAACGCGGCGAATTCAGGGTATTGCTTGAGCCACCTAACGGTAATACGTACCGGCCCACTGTTCAGCGCCTCACGACCGCGTTCGGTGATTTGCACCAGTCCCTTTGCCGGAATGCTCAGCAGCCCCGCCTTATTCAGATAGGTTCGCGCCCAACCGACTCGATTGTTAATGACTGTTTGCTTGCCGGAAGGCAGGCGTTCGCTGCGCTCCTCCTCGCTGAGCTGAAACTCGTTGGCGATGCGCTCGCGAAGTTCGCTTAGGGCTAGCGGAGTATTGTCGGCGACGGAGGCCAGTATCGGTCGCATGACGCTCTGGAAATCAGGGATGGGCATAGATAACTTCCTGTTCAGTTGCCGGGGCGTATTAAAGCAGGTGCGGATCCTGGTTGTCGTGCGCCCAGACCTTCACCCTGAATAGTGACTGGTGTGGCTGGGCCGGAGACTTACTGATGTCGAGCGTCTTCAGTATCAGTGGATGCCTGCCTGATCTGCGCAAGGTGTGTTCCCCGGCCGCTTTGTGGTGGCGCTATCGATCTTAAGTCGGGAGTTCGAAAGGTCACGAGCAAGAGAAGAGCTTCAGACTCCTTCGACTTCGATCCCATGTTCTGCCAACCATGTCTTGCGCTGTGCATAGTCAGGCATGACGCGCTCCAGGCGGAGCCAAAATTCTGGGGTGTGATGTGGCTCTTGCAAGTGCACCATCTCATGCACCACCACATATTCCGCAATGGGCTTGGGCAGCAGGATTGTTTTCCAGTGAAAGTAGAGCTGTGCGCCTTTGCCACAGGAGCCCCAGCGATAGCCCAGATCCTGCACACGCACACCGCTGGGGCTCAGATCCATGCGGGCTTGGTGGTTCTTGACGCGTAAGGCCAGCCAGTTGCGGGCATGTTCGCTGTACCAACGGATGAAATGTTCGCGGGCTCGTGGCAGTTCGCTACGCAGCAGGCGGAAGCGACCGGCAGAGAGTTTCAGGGGCACATCCTGCTCATCAACCAGTTTGAGGCGATAACTTCGCCCCAAATACAGAAACCCCTCTCCGTCGACGTATTCCTTGGTGGGGATTGAGCGCTGCAGGCGTTCCTTTTCGGCAAGACGCGAGTAAATCCAGAAGCTTTTTTCCGCTACGAATTGCCGCAGCGCTTGCTCCTCAACCTCTGGCGGGGCAGACAGGATAAGTGCGCCGTCACGCTCGACAGTGATCTGTAGCGTCTTGCGTCGCGCGCTGCGGCGTAGCGTCAGTTGCAGATCGTTTACGGTGAGGGTTTGATTGCTCACAGCTGCATCAACCGTTCATGGCTGGCTCTGGCCTGATCCATCAGGCGATCAGACAGCACCCCCGCCGTATCGCTATCCACCAAGGGCGGACGCAGTCGCATCAGGTAATCGAATAGCTGCCCGGCCAGCTCCTCCTGTGCCGCTCGCTTGCGCGGGCTCCAGATATCGCGGTGGCTTTGGAGTTCGCCCACCAACAGATCGACCAGTTCCACTGTCACATCTTTCAAACGCAGCAGCTCGGCGGGCTGCGGATTGGTGTCGGCACACACCACATCCAGCAGGGTGCGCAGGAAGGGGGCATAGTGTTCGGGCAAATCCAGGGGGCTGTAGTCATCGCTCATTTGACCGCTGCGCAGCTCGTTGATGATCTTCTGCATCTGCTCAACCAACTGATCCCACTGCTCGCCCAGCGACTTGAGCAGCTCGTTCAGGCGTTCGGACAGCTTGCGATAAAGCACCGGATCTTCATCAGTATGCTTGCGCACGTGCGAGCGAATGGCGTGCTCCATCTCTGAGGCCTTGGCGCGGTCGTTGACGCTACGCGACAGCTGCTTCTCGAAGTCTGCATCGGTGAGCTGAATCGGCGGAATTTTCGGGTCGATGCCCAGCGAGATAACATGATCGTCGATCAGCTTGCGCACCTTGGCACCGACATCCTTGCCCAATTGCGGCAGGTCCTTGTAGCGCCCACGTGCCCGCGCGTGGATATAGGCCAGACGCTTGGCATCCTTGACGAAGGGCAGGCCCTCGGGGCGTGGCAGCACGGTGTCCAATGAGTTGAGGAACGCTTTGAGTTTTACCGCAAATTCGGCGCGCACCTTTTCCGACTCCAGTGCGGCAATGCAGGTTTCGGCATCTTCCAGCGACTCAATGCCCTGGCGACGCAGCACATCCACCACGCGAAGATGACGATCGCGCAGCACCGGCACCTCGTCCTTGATGCTGCTCAGCGCACCTTCGATATCCTCGTCGGCATAGGCTGCCAGGGCTTCGCGCAGGTGGTTGGCGACCCCGTAGTAGTCGACCACGATGCCGCAGCGCTTGCCGAAACCAGTACGGTTGACACGCGCAATGGCTTGCAGCAGCTCGGCTTCCTTGATTGGCCGGTCAAGGTACATGACCCCTTCGATGGGGGCGTCAAAGCCGGTGAGCAACATAGATTTAACGATCAGGAAAGCCAACGGGTCGGCCTTGCCTGGGTGCTCATGATTCAGGGGCTTCTTGAAACGCTGGATTAGCAGTTCGTGCTTGCTGCCATCCGTCCAGGTTTTCCACTCGGCCGGATCGTTATTTGAGCTAGAAATAATCGGTGCGAATTCCAGGCAGCGTAGCTTGTCGCGATAGCGCCACGCCTGCACGCGCGCCTGCAGCTTGGGTGGACGCTGACACAGTGCTTCATCGTCGAGGTCTTTGTCGGCTGCTGGCAACGCTTCGGCCTCGGCCAGCAACTGATCGCGGGCGGCCTGCAGCGCGTGGAAATAGCGGATGGCCGCAATCCGGCTATAGGCTACAACCTGCGCCTTGTAGCCATTGGGCAGGATGTTGGTGACGTAATGTCTGAGGATGTCGCGCGCCTTATCAGCGATCAGCGCGGGGGCATCAAAGATGTGGCCTTTGGTGGCGTATTTTTTCTTGATCAGCTCCAGCTCGTCCTGACTGTGCTCGCGGAACAAATCCTCGAACAGTTCATCCAGACTCGCCCCATCTTTCAATGCGCCCTGGGCAGTGCGCCCTTCGTAAAGCACCGGCACTGTTGCGCCATCTGCCTCAGCTTCTTTGATGGTGTATTTGTCGATGAACGCGCCGAAAATTTCGTGGGTGCGTTTCTTATCGCCCATGATGATCGGCGTACCGGTAAAGCCGATGCGCACGCAGTTGGGCAGGCCCGCCAGCAGGTTCGCCTGCAGGTCGCCGGCCTGGGTGCGGTGCGCCTCATCGATCAATACCAGAATGCTCTCGTCGTGGTTGAGCACCTCGAATGGTTTGCTGACCAGATAAGGCGCGCGCTTTTCGGCGGCTTTGAAGGGGGCAGTAGCTTGCGCAGGGATCGGCGCCTCCCCATCTTCCTCCTGTTCGGGATTGCGATACTTCTGGATGGTGGCGAATACCAAGCCGGGGCCCTGGCGACGTGCCAAGGTTTTAACACCCTCGATATTGGAAGCCACCTCCGGCAGTTCACCGCTCAGCGTGGCGGTAGCGGCGAGCTGGTTTTGCAGGTCTTTACGGTCAGTGACCACGATGATTTTGAAGCGGCGCAGCTGTGTATCTGTGCGCATCTTGCGCACCAGAAATACCATGGTCAGGCTCTTGCCTGAGCCTTGAGTGTGCCAAACGATGCCGCCGCGCTGGTCGCTCTCGCCATGCTCAAGGCGTGTTTGCCCGCGTTTCATGCGGATCACCGTGCGGTTCACCGCACGGTACTGCTGGTAGCGGCAGACTGTCTTGATGGTCTGCCCGCCAACCTGCATAAACAGCATGAAATGCCGGATCAGATCGAGCAGATGGGCCGGCGTCAGCATGCCTGCCACCAGGCGCTCCTGCTCGGACAGTTTGGCTTTGCCTAGCTGCTCGGCTACTGACTGCTCGCTGCCGCTACCTTCCGGGCCAACCACGGTTTTCCATTGAGAGAAATGCCCGAAGCCGGCCCCAATGCAGCCCACCCGTGCTTCGTCGTAGCTACTGGCGACCAACAGCTGCACGCTAGCGAACAGTGTTTCGTTGCCCTCGTTGTCCTCGACTTCGAAGGCTGCCTTGCGCTGGTTGCTGTAACGACGTAATTGATCGACAGCTTCGGTCAGCGGTTCTGGGATGGAGGGGCTCTTGCACTCCACCACCACCAGCGGGATGCCGTTCACCAGCAACACCAGATCCGGGACGATAAATTTCTTGCCGCTGTTATAGCCTGGCGGGCAATCCACTCGGAACTGGTTGATCACACTGAAGTGGTTGTTGGCCGGGGTGGCCCAATCGATGTACTGGATGGTCTGGCCACGCCCGCCTTCCCAGCCCGGGAGGCCGTCGACAGTGATGCCTTTGAGCAGCAGCTCAGTGACTGTCTGGTTGGCTTCCATCAACTTGCCGGCGCCCACGCGGGTAATGGCCGCCACTGCTTCGGCAATGCGCTGCTCATCCAGCCAGGGCTGACCGTCGCGCAGGTTGATGGCACGCAAGCGCTCGGCCAGTGCGGCCCGCTGAATCACTTCACTGAAACTGCTGCGGCCAGTGATGGCCGGGTCGTCGAGGCTGCCCTCGGTATGCTTCCAATTCAGCCCCTGTAACTGAGCCACAAAGGGTTTTTCGACGTCATCCAATTCCCAGCCCACGGTTACTCCTTTAATCCAGTTCAGGCGTGTATGGGCTCATACAGGCTCATAGCGGCTCATTCCGGCTCATTTCCGCACATTCCGGCTCATTTCAAGGTGCCAAGGGTGTAGGTTGCCCCTCGATTCTTGCCGCTCTGTGCAATGGCGCCTTTATCTTTCAGCTTTTTCAGCAGCTTGGCCGCTTGGTCAGTTGATATGCGACATAGCCCCATGACCTCGGCACGTTTGATTTGCCCATGCTGCTGCACATAGTTCAGCACCATCTGCTCATGCTGAATCGGAGCGAAGCCTGCCTGGCGGGTATAGCCGGCCTTGTCGCCCACGGCCTGATACAGGCTGGCCGACAGGGTATAGCTGCGCCCTCGTGTAGAACCGTGGGCCTCGACCAAGCCGGCTTCGGTTAGGGCTTCCAGGGTGCGTTTGGCACTGGCGGTGTCGCGCTGGATCTGTACGGCCAGTTCGTCGGCCGTGACGCGCTTGGTTTCACGCAGGGCGGCCAGGGCGATCAGGCTGTCGATGGGCAGCTCGGCATTGGTGGCGCGCTCGTGCTCGACTACCAAGCGGCGGAAGTCCAGGTCGGCCTCTGCGGTGGGTAGGCGCAGCACTACGCTTTGGGCGGTGGTGTAACTGTAGTCCGGGGCCGGCCGGCCGAACTTGAGCATGCCGCGGAAAATCTTGTCCACGCCTCGGCCGGAGCGTTCGACCACGCCGACGCGCTTCATGGCATCGGCCAGGGCCGGATTGCGCGGGCGCGGTTCGGTCACCAGCAGATTGGCCAGGGTGACGCCATCGACCAAGCCACCGGGATTGCTGACCACCAGGGCATCGTCCTCCAGGCGCACATGCACCGCGCCTCTGCCGTGGTAGTCGCGGTGGACCAAGGCATTGGCTACGGCTTCACGGAAGGCGCCGAGGTCAACCTTGGGCACTGGCACGCGGAACAGGCCGACCTGTAGTTCTTCCTCTGGGTTGTAGGGACGGAAGTTGGTTTCCAGCCAGTCAAGTGCCTTGAGCAATGGGAAGCGGCGAAACTCGTTGAAGCGTACTGCCTGCTGGGCCAGCACCTGGAAAGCGAACTCATGGGTGGGCACCAGTTGGCGCAGGGAGGTTTCCCGGCCGATCAGTAGCAGGCCGGTGAGGGTTGGCACACGCGAGCCATCGGACTGGCGCGCGGTGAGCAGCAGCGCGCCGTCGAGGGCTTCATCGTCCAGTTCCAGCAGCACGCGGTCGCCGCCGTATTGCTGAACCGCCTGGCGCAGGCGCTCACGCTCCAGCGGGTCGAGGTCGGCCAGGGTGGCGCCGGCCACCGGCTGGGCGGAGACATCGAGCAGGCCGAAGCTGCTTGCGCGGCTGCTGCGCTCATGGGGCAGCATGGCTATGCATTCGGGCGTGCCGTCGTGTTTCAAGCGGCGGCGCAGGTAGACGCCGCTGGTGGTGGCCACCTCGCCGTGGGCTTTGGGCACATGAATGCGCGCTACGGTCACGCCATCCAGGTCGATCGCCTCGGCCTGTACGTTCAGCGACGGCGAGGTGCGCGCTGCGACCATGCCGGCCAAGCCCTCCAGCAGGCGATGCTCCGCATGGAGGCCTGTGGGCGTACCGTCGTCCTCGACGCCCAGCCATAGCTCGCCGCCCTCGGCATTGGCCAGGCAGATCAGCGCCTCGATTAGTTCGCGGTCGGGGAGCTTGTTGCGGTCGCTCTTGAACTCGGCGGTGAGGGACTCGCGAGGCGGTAGACGCTGGGTCATTTCAGGCTTCCATGGGGCATGCATCCTGCTGAACGGACTCCAGCAGCGGGGTGACACGAACGCGGCCGGTCAGCAGGTCGTCCATGAGGCCAACTTTAAGCTCAAATAGTTTGCCTAGGCTCAGGCTCTCGGTCTTAAGGTGTTTATTTATCTCATTAACTCTGGTATCGCCTGTGCTCTGCTCGAGAACAGAGGGAAGGCATATCATCAGTTTACAAATTTGCCGTTGAGAGATGTTTTTCTGTCCGCTACTACCATTAAGCATCCCGCCAATCTGCTGGCGCGTTTTCTCGAATGCCATTGCCCGAACCAGATGCCCAGTCAACAAGCGCGACTGATCAGGCACGAGACGAAGCGTTTTATCCGAGAGCATCAAAAGTGATGGAGTTTCCTCCACCACAACTGTTCTCGCCACAAACTCAGCAACCCCGTTAGCTCTGGCAAGCAGAGCGTCCCCAGCATGCACTTCGAGCGATGGAATTGGTTTGAGATTGCTTGGTAGCCTCTTCGCCTCAGCAGAATTATATTGGCCGGAAGTAATAGCACTCAGCTTGAGGACTCCCCACTCGCCTGCGCTTGGAGGCTCTTCGGGACAGTTTGGACTCCAGCCCGCATCAATCCCGAGTAATACTCCTCCAACTTCTACAACTTCCCAGCCCCTTGGAATCCACCCCAGCGGCGACTTCTTGTAGAGCTGCGGTGCTTCGCTCTGTGGCGGCCGCAATTGGCCGTTGGCGTCAATGCCGCGGGTCAGCAGATCGTGCAGCAGGCCCTGCTTGACGGCCTTGAGCTTGTCGATCAGTGCCTCGCTTTCGCGGATGGCGGTGTCGAGAGTATCGAGGATTTGGGCAATTATGGGCTGTGCCTTTTGAGGCGCCAGCGGCACAGGAATATTCAGATATTCCTGAATACGGATGCCCTTAACTGTGGAGCCAACAGCCCTGCCCTCAGCGAGTGGCTGAATGTGCTGCATAAGTTTCAGCAGGTATTCGGCGGACACACCCGAAGCCGGGAAAAGTGCCTTTACGTCCTGATTGATCGCCATCGGAACAAGCGGCAATGCTGTCCTGCCGACGGCCATCCGAGTACAGACCAGTGGCGTCTGTGCGGGAATCAGGTTACTGGCGCTTGCATGAAGACCGGCAGCGGAAATGTGCTCTTCGGTGTCCAGAATCACACTCTGCTGCTCCGAGAAGTCCTTGACCGAAGCCCACGGAATATTTCCCTTCCAGTAGGACGGAACCTGTCGAGGAGGCGTCCCACCGCCAATATGCCGGTCTACTGCGTCCCTTAATGGGCGCTGCTCATACAGGGCTTCAGACATATTTCAACGCCTTCAGGAATCCGTGCAACGCCGTAGCCGCCGCATCGCGTTTTTGCTCGATCTCGTTCAGTGTCACCCGATACTTGTCCCACCAGTTCTCGAAGGTGGCGACGATCTGCTTGCGCTGGGCAACGATATAGCGCTCGACAATGGCATGCATATCGTTATGCAGAATCTTCAGCAGTAACTCGGCAGCTTGTGGCTCGTCCAACCCATCGACAGCCTGGTTCAGTTGGCTGGCGAAGTTTTCCTGCTGGGTTTTGAGCTGTTTCTTCACCTTGACTAACTCGGCCTTCCAGGCCTTGAGCTGGGCTTCGTCGATGGGGTTCTCCTCGTCATCGGCTTCCACCGCGCAGTCGGCCTCGTTAGCCTCATCCCCCTTGGTTGGTGCGGCGGCCTTAAGCTGGTTATCCAGCTCGGCCTTCTTGGCTTCCAGCTCGGCTAGTCCGGCTACGAAATCGCTGAGCAGGAACTTCACCAGCTTATGCTCCAGCGGGCTTTGTTTGCTGGCCTTGTCTTCCAAAGCGGTGACGATGCTGGTGCGCCAGGCATCGATCACGCCCCGGCTGCCGCGGGCCATCAGGCCGAGAAAGTCATATTTGCTCTGGTACCAGAAGCCCGCGACGATGCCCCTGACCTGGAAGGGATCGAGCAGGCCGATGCCTTCCAGCGTCTGGCTAAAACTTGCCAGCAGTTCGCCGCGCAACTCGACCAAGGCAGCGCTGTTATCCAGCTTCCCAGCCAGGGCGGTGATACGCGGGCTGTGTTTGTGCCACCAGCGCTCGAAAGCCTCACGCAGGAGCGCTTCTTTGGCCAGCAGGCGGATATTGCCTTCGATGGCCTGCTTGAGGTCGGCGCGGCGACTTAACTCGCTGCAAAAATCTAAATATTGGGCATCGCGAGCCACGAACAGGTCGTGTGGATCGAGTCCGTGGGCGGCGAACAGCGGCGTTTTCGCTTCGACTTCGGCCTTGGGCACACCACCCAGCAGGTGGGCACGCACATCATGCGGCTCGGGCGGCGGTGCATTATCCACATAGCGGCGAATATTCAGGTTGTAATCGTTGTCGCGTAGCGTGGCAATATCCACCACGTCGCTAAAACCGTCGATCCGGCGAAATTCGTCGAAGGCGGTGGTGATCTTCTCAATGTGCTCGGGCAGCAGGTAGTTCTGCGCACGGCCCTCAAAGTATTCGCGGTCGGCGTTGAGGAACAGCACTTTTCCCTGGCGCTCGGCAGGCTTGGCACTGACACGGTTCGCGCCTTCCTGCTTTTGTTGGCGCAGGATAAGGATGCAGGCGGGAATGCCGGTGCCATAGAACAGGTTGGTCGGCAGGCCGATCACGGCTTCGAGCAGGTCGTTTTCGATAATTCCGGCGCGGATGCCGCGCTCCTCACCGCCCCGGAACAGCACGCCATGGGGCAGTACGGTGGCGATCATGCCTTCGTCGCGGGTCACGGCGAGCATGTGCTGGAGGAACATCAGATCGGCCTTTTTCGAGCCCAGTGGTACCTCGCCGAAGCGGAAACGCTGCTCGCGGAATGTCGGGTTCCAGGCCAGGCTGCCATCCGGACTTTTCTCGGTGTGGCCCCAGTTGATGGAGAACGGCGGGTTGGTGAGAATGCGGTCGAAGCGGCGTAACTCACCGCCTTCGACATGCCGAGGGTTGGCCAAGGTGTCTTCGTTCTCCAGCCCGGTGCCGCTGATGCCATGCAACAGCATGTTCATCTGTGCGATGGACCAGACGGTACCGTTGAATTCCTGGCCGAACAGGTTGGCCTTGCGGCCGTCCTCACCATGCTCGTCAATGTATTCCTTGGCAGCAATCAACATGCCGCCCGAGCCGCAACACGGGTCATAGATGTCGTGTTCGAGGCGTGGCTTGAGCAGGTGAACCATCAACCGCACCACCGCACGCGGTGTATAAAACTCGCCGCCCTTCTTGCCGGCCGAGTCGGCGAACTCGCCGATCAGGTACTCGTAGGCGGCGCCGAGCAAGTCGGGGAACTCGAAGTCGCTGTTGCGCAGACGCACTTCACCGAAGTGGGTGATGAGCTGGCGCAGCTTCTGATCGGGAATCTTTCCCTGGCCGACCTTGCGGGTAAAGTCGATATGCTCCAGCACCCCTTCCAGGTCCGCATTGTTTCCCTCGATGCCGGCCAGCGCCTTGTTCAACAGATCGCCGACATTGATGTGCGCTTCGTTGAGCACGTACCAGAATCGAGAATGGATGGGCACCCAGAAATTGCCATGGAGCTTGTACCAGCGCGGATTTTCCGCCAGGGCACATGCCTCGGATTTACTCTTGCCGGCATTTATCTGATCGGCAACGACCTGCTCATAGCGCTCCTCGAATACGTCGGAGCAGCGCTTGAGGAACAGCATGCCAAAAATGTATTCCTTGAACTCCGAGGCATCCATCTTGCCACGCAGAATATCGGCAGCCTTGAATAGATGGCGTTCCAGTTGTTGCAGCGTGAGGGGCATTGCGGAATCTCTTGTGGGCACTCAGGAGCGGATGCCGATCCTGATGGTATTAAATGCCGGGGATTGTATCCCAATCCAAGCTTGGCACTGAGCAGTCTCGGTTGTACGGGGTCAGGTTGGGTGGCGCAAGACAGGATGCCCGATGCTTACGCTTAAATGCCGTCGCTGCGAAGACAAGTAAAGATCTCAGACATTAAAAAGCCGGCTTATGGCCGGCTTCTCGTTGACTGATTCAGCTCGTTTTTGACAAACCTTACCAGCCTTCAAAACGTACATCCGGCTCTTGCGGCCGGCTGTGGGACTTGGTCAGAAAGTGATCTGCCTTGTCGGTGCGAGGCGTGGGCTCGCAAATGTGGGGCGGAGGATACGCGGGTTTGGTTCAGAATCCCAGTGGTAAGTGGTGTGGAATCATTGGGTTAGGGTGATTCAGGGGGAAAGCAGGGGGCTGCTGCGCAGCCCAGCGGGAGCAAGCTCCCTCGCCACAAAAGCTCCCTGCCACAAAGATTTCTGCCACAAAAGCTCTCTGACACAAAAGCTTGCTGTCACAAAGGCTCCTCAGCGCAAGGAGCTTTGCTTGTCTGTCCGTTCGGGTGGGTTAGTCGAACACCGGCGGTCTCTGTTTGTTGAGGGTTGACCACCAGAACACCCAGCCGATCACGTGGATGTGTTGCGCGTCGATCTGTTCGGCGCTGAAGACCTCGTCGGGATACGCAGCGCTGTTGTGGCTGCGCAGGCGCAGTCGGTTGCCGGGGATTCGGTGGAGGTATTTGATGCGCAGCATCCCGTCATGCTCAAGGGCGTAGATCTGGCCGTCGACGATTTGGGTCAGGCCGCGGTCGATGGCGAGGGTGGAGCCGTCGGCGATGCGTTCGGCCATGCTGTCGCCGACCATGGTGATGCAGATGGCGTCGCTGGGGTTTATTTCCAGGGATTCGAGGTGGCTGCGGGGCAGGCGGATGGATTGGTCGGGGATTTCGACGATGTGGGTTTTGGTTTCGCCGGGGGTGATGGGGACTTCCTTGTAGAAAGGCAGTTCGATGTCCGTGGGTTCCGCCACGCTGTAGACGCCATCGTTTTCGGCCGCCTCGTAGGTGATGCCGGGGCCGAGGCCCAATGGGGTTTGCGGGCCTTCGCCGGTGGCGAGCCACTGCGGGCTGACGGTCAGCAGGCTGGCGATGCTGTAGATGCGCCCTGGCGGGATGCCACGGTTGAACCAGTTGTTCACGTGCTGGGATTTCACGCCGTACAGCTTCGCGAAGTCGGCGGATCGAATATTGGCTTCTTTTAGAAGGGCTCTGAAGCGGTCGCCACTGGAAAGTATTTTCATAAACGAAAAGTTTAGAGACGAAGGTGTTTTCGGCAATAAACAAGTCGTTCAAATATATAAGACGATCTTTCCGTTTGCAGGATTTGAAAGGCGCGGGCTAAACGTGGTTACACAGTGTTAATACGGTTTCGTATTGGGAACCATTAATACATAAAAAAACCCCGGGGCAAACCGGGGTTCTTTATCAAGTTTGTTTCAGCCTTTGTAGGCGGCAACCGACTTGGTGATCGCTTCGCGGGCGGCGTCTGCACCGGCCCAACCTTCGATCTTGACCCACTTGCCTTTTTCGAGATCTTTGTAGTTCGCGAAGAAGTGCTCGATCTGCTGGATCAGCAGCGGTGGCAGGTCGGTGTATTCCTTCACGTCGACGTACAGTTGCGACAGTTTGTCGTGTGGCACTGCGATGACTTTGGCATCGCCGCCGCCGTCGTCGGTCATGTTCAGGATGCCAACTGGACGGGCGCGGATGACCGAGCCTGGGGCAACTGGGTATGGGGTCACGACCAGCACGTCGAGGGGGTCGCCGTCGTCGGCCAGGGTGTT
Organism: Pseudomonas brassicacearum; assembly: GCF_009601685.2. Taxonomy (NCBI): domain Bacteria; kingdom Pseudomonadati; phylum Pseudomonadota; class Gammaproteobacteria; order Pseudomonadales; family Pseudomonadaceae; genus Pseudomonas; species Pseudomonas brassicacearum. The sequence continues at coordinate 5,799,479 of NZ_CP045701.2, read as the reverse complement.
GGGGATGTAACCGTAGTTGGCCGGGTAGAACATGGGGGTGGCCATGAAACGGTCAACGAACAGGCAGTCGCTGTCTTTGTCGATTTCGTATTTGATCGGGGCGTGGTTGGCCGGGATTTCGATCGCGACGTAGATGTCGTTCGGCAGGTCTTTGCCAGCCGGAATCTTGCTGTAGCTCATTGGGCGGTGCCCCCGTTAGTTGACCAAATGACTGGTCGGATTGACCAAAAAGTGGCGGCGATTATAGGCATATTCAGCCGCTGTTGCCACGTTACCAGGGTCTTAGAGACCTTAGTATGACGCCTGATAGACCGGATCTTCGGCTTGAAGTTGCCGCAGTCGGGCCAATGGGTCCTGACGGTAGAACGCCTTGAGCTGTTCGTAGACCCGTGGATAGGCCTGGTGCAGCAGGTCCGGGGCGCTGAAGAAGTATTCGCTGGTGACAGCAAAGAACTCCGCCGGGTTTTCCGCGGCGTAGGGGTCGATGAGGGTTTGTGCGTCGGGGTTGTGGTCGAGTTGGCGGTCGAGGTCGTCGAAGGCTTGTTGCATGGCGTCGGCCCAGTCGCTGACGCGCATGTCGGCGTGCAGGGGTGGCAGGCCGTTGGCGTCGCCGTTGAGCATGTCGAGTTTGTGCGCCAGTTCGTGGATCACCAGGTTGTAGCCGTCCCAGCCGCCGCTGGCCATCACGCCGTCCCAGGCCAGGATGATCGGGCCTTGGGGCCAGGCCTCGCCGCTGTGTTCGCCGTCCCACTCGTGCTCGATGCCGCTGGCGTCGCGGTAGCGCTGGGGGCTGAGGAAGTCGTCGGGGTAGAGGACGATTTCGTGGAAGCCCTGGTACCAGTTCAGTTCGCCCAGGTGCATCAGCGGCAATTGGGCCTGGGCGGCGAGCAGCAGGCGTTGTTCCTGGTGCAGTTCGACGCCGGGCAGGGCGGTGAGGTGTTTATCGTGCAGGAACAGTACGCAGGCTTCCCGCAGCCATTGGTCCTCGACGGCGCTGATGCCGTCGAGGAAGCTCAATTGTTGGCGCACACGCTGCCAGGTGTCCTCGGCCACGGGGTGTTTGGCGAGGGTGCGTTGGCGGCGCCAGTTGCTCAGGGACCACATGGGCGATCAGCGCGGTTGGGTTTTTGAGGCGCGCTGGTTCAGTTTGCTGCGCACCAGGCTGATGATCATCGGCAGCAGCGACAGCAGGATGATGCCGACGACCAGCAGCGACAGGTTCTGCTTGATGAACGGCACGTTGCCGAAGAAGAAGCCGAGGGTCACCAGGCCGCCGACCCAGAGGATGGTGCCGAGGACGCTGAAGCCGAAGAAGCGTGGGTAAGGCATTTTACCGACGCCGGCGACGAAGGGCGCGAAGGTGCGGATGATCGGCAGGAAGCGCGCCAGGGTCACGGTTTTGCCGCCGTGTTTGTCGTAGAAGTCGTGGGTTTGCTGCAGGTAGTCGCGGCGGAAGATTTTCGAGTCGGGGTTGCTGAACAGTTTTTCGCCAGCGGTGCGGCCGATGAGGTAGTTGGTGCTGTCGCCGAGGATGGCCGCGAGCATCAGCAGGCCGCCCAGCAAGACTGGGTCCATGGCACCACCGGCGGCGACGGCGCCGGCGATGAACAGCAGCGAGTCGCCCGGCAGGAAGGGTGTGACCACCAGGCCGGTTTCACAGAAGATCACCAGGAACAGGATGGCGTAGATCCAGGTCCCGTAGTTGGTCACCAGCATGTCGAGGTAGACGTCGAGATGCAGAATGAGGTCGAGGGGGTTGAAATCCATGCATAACACCTGTGGTGGCGGCCCGACTCGGCAGGCTTTGGGTCTGGCTTTGAGTATGGCTACAGAGTGTGTAGCTTTTTCTTACAAGCCGGGAAGACCGGCATTATACGGCGCGGATTGTGAAGTGCGTGTTGAGTTTGTAGCGGGGGATTTCGGTGGTTTTGTGGGCGGTGAAGCACCCTGTGGGGGCGGGCTTGCTCGCGATGGCGGTGGGGCAGTCAGTATTGATGTTGCCTGACGGACCGCTATCGCGAGCAAGCTTTGCTCCCACAGGGGGGCTGCGGTGAGCATTGGTTTTTGTGCATGCCTCAAAACCAGTGTGGGGGCGGGCTTGCTCGCGATGGTGGCAGGGCAGTCAGTATTGATGTTGCCTGACGGACCGCTATCGCGAGCAAGCTTTGCTCCCACAGGGGGGGCTGCGGTGAGCATTGGTTTTTGTGCATGCCTCAAAATCGGTGTGGGAGCGGGCTTGCTCGCGATGGTGGCAGGGCAGTCAGTATTGATGTTGCCTGACAGGCCGCTATCGCGAGCAAGCTTTGCTCCCACAGGGGGGCTGCGGGGAGCATTGGTTTTTGTGCATGCCTCAAAACCGGTGTGGGAGCGGGTTTGCTCGCGATGGTGGCAGGGCAGTCAGTATTGATGTTGCCTGACGGACCGCTATCGCGAGCAAGCTTTGCTCCCACAGGGGGGCTGCGGTGAGCATTGGTTTTTGTGCATGCCTCAAAACCAGTGTGGGAGCGGGCTTGCTCGCGATGGCGGTGGGGCAGTCAGTATTGATGTTGCCTGACAGGCCGCTATCGCGAGCAAGCTTTGCTCCCACAGGGGGGCTGCGGTGAGCATTGGTTTTTGTGCATGCCTCAAAACCGGTGTGGGAGCGGGTTTGCTCGCGATGGTGGCAGGGCAGTCAGTATTGATGTTGCCTGACGGACCGCTATCGCGAGCAAGCTTTGCTCCCACAGGAGGGCTGCGGTGAGCATTGGTTTTTGTGCATGCCTCAAAATCGGTGTGGGAGCGGGCTTGCTCGCGAAGATGGTGGCACATTCAATATTGATGTTGCCTGACAGACCGCTATCGCGAGCAAGCTTTGCTCCCACAGGTCCTGCTCAAACAGATCTGATGGGTGTACGACCGGGAGAGTCAGGTCGGCTGTTAGGCCGCCTCGGAAAGGACGTTGATCTCGGCGCCCCGTTAACCACGCTGGCCGAACGCAGGTATTGCGTAGTGGGCAACCCGGCATGGATGCCGGGTTAGCCGCGCTGGGCCCAGAGTGTGTCAAAACCCTGAAGCCAACCCTTGCTATGATTTCCCCAGGACTTCATTGCAAGGGCTGCCCATGAAACGCTTCATCCAAGGTGAACATCGAGATCAAACTACCTTGCTCCCCGAGAGCTTGGACGACTACGTCAGCGATACCAATCCGGTGCGCGTTGTCGATGTCTTCGTGGATGAACTCGACCTGATCACCTTGGGTTTTGAAAGCGCTGTCCCCGCTAAAACGGGCCGACCGGCTTATCACCCTGCAGTCATGCTGAAAATCTACATCTACGGCTATCTCAACCGTATCCAGTCAAGCCGGCGTCTTGAGTGCGAGGCGCAGCGCAACGTCGAGTTGATGTGGCTGACCGGTCGCCTGATGCCGGATTTCAAGACCATCGCCAACTTCCGCAAAGACAACTCAAAGGCCATTCGAGGAGTCTGTCGGCAGTTCGTCGTGCTGTGTCAACAACTGGGGCTTTTCTCGGAACATTTCGTTGCCATCGATGGCAGTAAATTCAAGGCGGTGAACCACCGCGACCGCAACTTCACCAGCGCCAAGCTGAAGCGCCGGATGGAAGAGATCGAATCAAGCATTGCCCGTTATCTGAAGGCGCTGGATGAGGCTGATCGGCAAGAGCCCAAGTCTTCAGGGCCCAAAGGCGGCCTGGAAGAGAAGATCGCCAAATTGAAGGAGCAGATGAAGGCGCTCCATGCGATTGAAATACAGCTTGAAGCATCGCCGGACAAACAGATCTCGCTGACCGACCCGGACGCGCGCTCGATGATGATGACGAGCGGTCATGGCATCGTGGGCTACAACGTGCAGACAGCAGTCGATACCAAACACCATTTGATTGTCGCGCACGAGGTGACCAATGTCGGTCACGACCGTGATCAGCTTAGCTCGATGGCCCAGCAGGCCCGTGAGGCGATGCAAATCGAATCGTTGTCGGTGGTAGCGGACCGAGGGTATTACAAAAGCAGAGAAATCCTGGCCTGTCACGAGACAGGGATCACCGCTTATGTGCCGAAAACGCTGAGTTCGCGGGCCAAATTTGATGGCCGTTTCGGTAATGACGAGTTTATTTACGACGCGGACAAAAATGTGTACGTCTGCCCCGCCAAGCAAGTGCTGATCTGGCGCAACTCTTATGTCGACAAGGGCAAGAAGCTGGACGTTTACTGGCACTCCAACTGCCAGGCCTGTTCGATAAAGGCGCAATGCACACCGGCCAGAGAGCGGAAGATTCGGCGCTGGGAACATGAGGCGGTACTGGAGGAAATGCAGGTCCGCCTGAACAATGAGCCGCAGATGATGAGCATCCGCAAGCGAACGGTCGAGCACCCCTTCGGGACGCTGAAGCAATGGATGGGGGCGACGCATTTTTTGACGCGGCGGCTGGCTGGGGTAAGCACCGAAATGAGCTTGAATGTACTCGCTTACAATTGGAAAAGGGTGATGAAAATCCTTGGTGCGCAGGGTCTGATGAAAGCGCTGGCGGCCTGAAACCTGCCGTTTTGCCCCGTTAATCAAGCCTACGGAGCCTTGCTAGCGCTTGTAGGGGCCGTTTGGAGCTACAAGAGCGCTTTAGGTTTTAATCAATTGGCCAACACCTGTCGGCACTACGTGCCGACGATGTTTTATTTGTTTTTACACACTCTGGGCCATGGATGGCCCTTCGCGGCGGCCCACGGAGCAATGCCGGAGTGAGGGTATGCCGAGCCTAAGCGAGGCACCAAGTGGTGGGGCAAAAGCGTTTTGCTTACTTTTGCGCTTCTCAAAAGTGAGCCGCCGTAAGGGCGGAACCCTAAGCAGCCGTTACCGCAGCAATGGATATGTCCCCGACCATCACCTTCAACATTGATGCAACCGAACTACCGCTATCGCGAGCAAGCTTTGCTCCCACAGGGGGCTGCGGTGAGCATTGGTTTTTGTGCATGCCTCAAAACCGGTGTGTTGGCGGGCTTGCTCGCGATGGCGGTGAGGCAGTCAGTATTGATGTTGCCTGGCGGACCGCTATCGCGAGCAAGCTTTGCTCCCACAGATCTATCTCCCATGGATATGTCTGTCACAGATATATCCATGGACTGATTCCCCTCTGAGCGGGTCAGAGTTCTTCGCTGATCGGCAACACGTAGTTCTTGAACTCGGTGTCTTCCTTGAACCCAATCGACTCGTAGGTCTTCTGCGCCACGTCGTTATTGCTGCTGGTAGAGACGCGCATACGTACGGCGTTGGTTTCCTTGGCCATTTTTTTCGCAGTGCGGATCAGGTTGTCGGCCACCAGTTGGCGGCGGGCGTCTTCGGCGACGTAGATGTCGTTGAGGATCCATACGCGCTTGAGCGACAGCGACGAGAAGCTCGGGTAGAGCTGGCAGAAGCCCAGCAATCTGCTGTCGTCATCATCGGGCAAGGCCAGGTAGATCACCGATTCCTTGCGGCGCAGGCGTTTTTCGAGGAAGGCTCGGGACGAATCCGGGTAGGGCAGTGAGCCGTAGAATTCCCGGTATTTGACGAACAATGGGGTCAGCAGGTCCAGGTGTTCCAGGGTCGCTTGGATAATCCGCATGGTAGGTCTCGTCTGCAAGGGTCGACATATATTCAGACAACAACGTCGCGCTGCCGTGCTTTTGATGCTGCCTGAAAGCGGATCAAAAACGCAATCGGATAAACGGATCAGCTTCGGGGCGGCATCAGTAGGAAATTACCTTTCATATCGGCACCGTTTTCCGACTCTAGAGTGTTTACCTGGGCTTCGTCCTTCAGATTGACCCCCGAAAGCTGCCGGCGACAGGCTTCGCGCATCAGGTAGATCAGGCGGTGGGCGGCCATGCCGTAGCTCAGGCCTTCGAGGCGGACATTGGAGATGCAGTTGCGATAGGCATCGGTCAGGCCGACCTTGGGGGCGTAGGTGAAATACAGCCCCAGGCTGTCGGGGGAGCTGAGGCCGGGGCGTTCGCCGATCAGGATCACCGACATTTTTGCGCCGAGCCGCTGCGCCACTTCATCGGCCACGGCGACGCGGCCTTGCTCCACTAAAACTATTGGCGACACAGACCAACCGTCAGCAGCGATCTGCTCTTCCAGCCGCGCCAGGAACGGCAAGGTATGGCGATGCACCGCCAGCGCCGACAGGCCGTCAGCCACGACGATGGCCAGATCCACGCCGCCAGGGTGGGCCGCCGCGTAATCCTCCAGGACCTGCGCGGAGGCGTCGTCGAGCCGTCGGCCCAGGTCCGGACGCTGTAGATAACTGTGTCGGTCGGCCGCCGCGCTGTGGAGCAACAGGCTTTCACGGCCGCGCTCGCTCAGCTGCGCGCGAATACCCTGGTGGTCGAACGCCAGGTGCACGGCATCGCGGGCCTGGGCGTGAGCGTATTGGAAGTCCAGTTGCGCCTGGGTCGGCAGGCTGGTGCCGGTGCGGCCCAGGGCGATGCGTGCCGGCGTGAGGTTGCGCAGGCTCAGCCAAGGGTTTTGTGGGTCGACAGGTTTTTTATCCATGGGCAGGTCTCTCATCCCAAATGAGCTAATGCGTGACGAAACGCCGGTGGCAGGTTGTCGCCGAACCGCACCCGGCCATCGGCCTGGGTGAAGATGCCCATGTTCGCCAGCCACGTTTCGAATTCCGGCGCCGGTTTCAGGCCCAGGGTCTGGCGGGCGTAGAGGGCGTCGTGGAACGAGGTGGTCTGGTAGTTGAGCATGATGTCGTCGGAGCCGGGGATGCCCATGATGAAGTTGATCCCGGCCACGCCCAGCAGGGTCAGCAGGGTGTCCATGTCGTCCTGGTCGGCTTCGGCGTGGTTGGTGTAGCAGATGTCGCAGCCCATCGGCACGCCCAAAAGCTTGCCGCAGAAGTGGTCTTCGAGGCCGGCGCGGATGATCTGTTTGCCGTTGTACAGGTATTCCGGGCCGATGAATCCTACAACCGTGTTCACCAAAAACGGGTTGAAATGCCGTGCCACGGCGTAGGCCCGCGTCTCACAGGTCTGTTGATCGACGCCGTGGTGGGCGTTGGCTGACAGCGCGCTGCCCTGGCCGGTTTCGAAATACATCAGGTTGTTGCCCAAGGTGCCGCGATTCAGGCTGAGCCCGGCGTCGTAGCCTTCTTTCAAGACGCTCAGGCTGATGCCGAAACTGGCGTTGGCCGCTTCGGTGCCGGCGATGGACTGGAACACCAGGTCCAGGGGCACGCCGCGGTTCGCCGCTTCGATGGAGGTGGTGACGTGGGTCAGCACGCAGCCTTGGGTGGGGATGTCGTAGCGTTGGATGATGGCGTCGAGCATTTCCAGCATGGCGCAGATCGAGGCGGTGCTGTCGGTGGCCGGGTTGATGCCGATCATGGCGTCGCCATTGCCGTAGAGCAGGCCGTCGAGGATGCTCGCGGCGATGCCGGCGGGTTCGTCGGTGGGGTGGTTGGGTTGCAGGCGGGTGGACAGGCGCCCGCGCAGGCCGAGGGTGCCGCGGAACTTGGTGACCACGCGGATCTTTTGCGCCACCAGCACCAGGTCTTGCACGCGCATGATCTTCGACACAGCGGCGACCATTTCCGGCGTCAGACCGGGGGCCAGTGCCCGCAGGCTCTGTTCATCGGCGGCGTCGCTGAGCAGCCAGTCGCGAAAACCGCCGACGGTGAGGTGGCTGACGGTGGCAAAGGCGTGTTTATCGTGAGTGTCGACGATCAGTCGGGTGACTTCGTCGACCTCGTAAGGAATCAGCATTTCTTGCAGGAAATGGCTGAGGGGCAGGTCGGCCAGCGCCATTTGCGCCGCCACGCGCTCGCCGTCGTTGAGGGCGGCGATCTCGGCCAGGAAGTCCCCGGAACGCGCCGGGCTGGCCTTGGCCATCAGGTCTTTGAGGCTGTCGAAGCGGTAGGTCTGGGCGCCGACTGTGTGTGCAAAACTGGCCATACAGGATCTCCGTGACGGCGCCGCTGGGCGGCGCCGTGGTTTTCGGCGTTTTACAACTTAGTGCAAGGCTTCTTCAGCTTTTTGAATGGCCGCGAATTCCTCTTCGGGCGTGCCTGCTACCAAGTGATGCCGACTGTAGAAAGCAAAGTAAGCAATTAACACTCCATAGATGATCGCGGCGCCGATGACCACCCGTGGGTCCACCAAAAAGCCCGCCACCACGGCGATGCACGCCAGCACCAGGGCCACGCCCGAGGTGAAGATGCCGCCCGGTGTGCGGTATGGCCGGTCCATTTTGGGGCGACGGATGCGCAGGGTGATGTGCGCGGCCATCATCAGCACGTAGGAAATGGTCGCGCCAAACACCGCCACCAGAATCAGCAGGTCACCCTGGCCGGTCAAGGACAGGCCGAAACCGATGATGCCGGGAATGACCAACGCCAGGACCGGCGCTTTGCTTTTATTGGTTTCCGAGAGTTTGCGCGGCAAGTAGCCGGCACGGGACAAGGCAAAGATTTGCCGCGAGTAGGCGTAGATGATCGAGAAGAAACTGGCGATCAAACCGGCCAGGCCGACGAGGTTGACGAAGTTACCCATCCAGGTCGAGCCGCCGTAGGCCTTGGCCAGGGCTTCCACCAGCGGGTTGCCCGAGGCCATCAACGCGTTCGAGCCGGCGCCGCCCGGGCCTATCACCAGGATCAGCAGGGCGAAGGCCACCAGCACCAGCATGGCACCGATCAGGCCGCGCGGCAGGTCGCGCTTGGGGTTCTTGGTTTCTTCAGCGGCCAGCGGCACGCCTTCCACGGCGAGGAAAAACCAGATGGCATACGGAATGGCCGCCCACACGCCGACATAGCCGAACGGCAGGAATGGGCTGGCGCCCGTGGCTGCGGTGACCGGGATGTCCAGCAGGTTGGCGACGTCGAAATGCGGCACCATCGCCACCAGGAACACGCCCAGTGCCAGGGCGGCGACGGCGGTGATGATGAACATCAGTTTGAGCGCTTCACCCACGCCGAATATGTGGATGGCGATGAAGATGATGTAGAACGCCAGGTAGATCATCCAGCCGCCAATGCCAAATAGCGATTGGCAATACGCACCGATGAACACCGCAATCGCCGCCGGGGCGATGGCGTACTCGATCAGGATCGCCGTGCCCGTGAGAAACCCGCCCCAGGGCCCGAATGCGCTACGGGCAAAGCCATAGCCGCCGCCTGCGGTGGGAATCATCGAGGACAGCTCGGCGAGGGAAAAGCACATGCACAGGTACATCGCGGCCATCAGCAGCGTGGCGAGGAACATCCCGCCCCAGCCGCCTTGGGCCAGGCCGAAGTTCCAGCCGGCGTAGTCGCCGGAAATGACGTACGCCACGCCCAGGCCCACCAGCAGGACCCAGCCTGCCGCGCCTTTTTTCAGTTCGCGTTGTTGGAAATATTCGGAGCCGACTTTTTCGAAGTCGACCGATGACGTTGCCGATTGCGTGTTTGCATGATCGCTTGGCATAAGGGTTTACCTGTTTTTATTGTTTTTTGGCCAACCTGATCGCCGATTTAGCGCAGTCCCCTGTGGGAGCGTATGACCCTGAATCCTGTGGGGGCGAGCCGGCTCCGGGCGGCGATCCGACGAAGGCAATCTAAAGGGCCAGGCAGAATGACCTGCCTGGCCCCAAGGGCTTAGAAGAACCCCAACGGATTGATGTCGTAGCTCACCAGCAGGTTCTTGGTCTGCTGGTAATGGTCGAGCATCATCTTGTGCGTCTCACGACCCACGCCGGACTTCTTGTAGCCACCGAACGCGGCGTGCGCCGGGTACAGGTGGTAGCAGTTGGTCCACACGCGACCGGCCTTGATCGCCCGGCCCATGCGGTAGGCGCGGTTGATGTCGCGGGTCCAGAGGCCGGCGCCGAGGCCGAACTCGGTGTCGTTGGCGATCGCCAGGGCTTCGGCTTCGTCCTTGAAAGTGGTGATGCTCACCACTGGGCCGAAGATTTCTTCCTGGAACACGCGCATTTTGTTGGTGCCCTTGAGCAGGGTCGGCTGGATGTAATACCCGGTCGCCAGGTTGCCCTCGAGTTTTTCCACCTTGCCACCGGTCAGCAGCTCGGCGCCTTCGCCCTTGGCGATTTCCAGGTACGAAAGAATCTTGTCGAATTGCTGCTCGGACGCTTGGGCGCCGACCATGGTCTCGGTGTCCAGCGGGTCGCCGCGTTTGATCTGCAGGACTTTCTTCATCACCACTTGCATGAATTCGTCGTAGATCGACTCCTGCACCAGGGCGCGGGATGGGCAAGTGCAGACTTCACCCTGGTTGAAGAACGCCAGCACCAGGCCTTCGGCGGCCTTTTCAATGAAGCTCGGCTCGGCCTGCATGATGTCTTCGAAGAAGATGTTCGGCGACTTGCCGCCCAGTTCCACGGTCGACGGGATGATGTTCTCGGCAGCGCATTTCATGATGTGCGAGCCCACCGGGGTGGAGCCGGTGAAGGCGATCTTGGCGATGCGCTTGCTGGTGGCGAGGGCTTCGCCGGCTTCTTTGCCGAAACCTTGCACCACGTTCAGCACGCCAGGTGGCAGCAGGTCGCCGATCAGCTCCATGAGCACACAGATGCCCAGTGGGGTTTGCTCGGCCGGCTTGAGCACCACGCAGTTACCGGCGGCCAGGGCCGGGGCGAGTTTCCAGGCGGCCATCAGGATCGGGAAGTTCCACGGGATGATCTGCCCGACCACGCCCAGCGGTTCATGGATGTGATAGGCCACGGTGTTGCCGTCGATTTCGGCAGCGCTGCCTTCCTGGGCGCGCAGGCAACCGGCGAAGTAGCGGAAATGGTCGGCGGCCAGAGGGATGTCGGCGTTGAGGGTTTCGCGCACGGCCTTGCCGTTGTCCCAGGACTCGGTGATCGCCAGCACTTCGAGGTTGGCTTCGATGCGGTCGGCGATTTTCAGCAGGACCAGCGAGCGGGCCTGGGCCGAGGTGGCGCCCCAGGCATCAGCGGCAGCGTGGGCGGCGTCCAGGGCTTTTTCGATGTCTTCGGCCGTGGAGCGCGGGAACTCGGCAATGGGCTGGCCATTGACCGGGGAAGTGTTGGTGAAGTACTGACCTTTGACAGGCGCGACGAACTCGCCGCCGATGTAGTTACCGTATTTGCTCTTGAACGAAACGATAGCGCCTTCAGTACCGGGGTGAGCGTAACGCATGATGAGTTCTCCTTGGCTTTTGTGCTTATACGGGAGGGCCGCGCAAAATTGAGCGCTGGTAATCAAGCCTAGAGCAAAGGTTGGGCCATTGCCTTGCAGGGCCCGTAAATCAAGACTTTAGGAGGAGTTGGCCGGACAAACGGATGGGTTGTGTGACGCTTGCGATACAGCGGGTGTGACAGTTTGTGCCAGATGCGAGACAGTCTGTGACTGACAGGTCGCGCCAGCATTGCAAAGGCGGTTGGGCTGGAGGATGCTGGGCCTCAATGCGAAGCCGACCGGGTAGGCGCTGTATAGGAACCTGTAGAAGCCCTGTAGGAGCTGTGTAGGAGCTGCCGAGTGAAACGAGGCTGCGATCTTTTGATCTTTCGCTCGCGACTCAATTGTCAGTGAAAAGATCGCAGCCTCGTTTCACTCGACAGCTCCTACACAGCTCCTACACAGCTCCTACAGGGCGAGTTCCGACAGCGATAGCTATTCGACCGTTACCCCAGCAAGGCCGTCACCTTCGGGAGAATAATAAGAAAATGCACAGCAACCATTTGAGTCGCCATGCCCAGCAAGTCCTGACGGTCACCCAGGGCAAGGCCCATTTGCAGGGCCCTGGCAGCGATCCGTCGATTGCCCGTTCCTGGCTGCGCTGCCTCGAGGACTATCACCTCGACCCGGCCCAGAACCTGGCGCCGACGGTGCTCGAACATGGCCGGGTGCTGGAAAGCCGCGAGCGCCTGCAACAGGTGTTGCACATCGCCGGCAATGAAATGACCAGCCTGCACCAGCAACTCTCCGGCGCCGGCCACGCGGTGCTGCTGACCGACGCCCGGGGCGTGATCCTCAACTGCGTCACCGCCCCCAGCGAACGGAAGATTTTCGAACGGGCCGGCCTCTGGCTCGGCGCCGACTGGAGCGAAGCCTGCGAAGGCACCAACGGTATCGGCACCTGTCTGGTGGAGCGCCAGGCCCTGACCATTCACCAGGAAGAACATTTCCGTGGTCGCCACACCGGCCTGACCTGCTCGGCCAGCCCGGTCTTCGACCCCCAGGGCGAACTGCTGGCGGTGCTCGACGTGTCTTCGGCCCGGCCGGACGTGTCGCGCCAGAGCCAGTTCCACACCATGGCCCTGGTCAATCTCTCGGCGAAGATGATCGAGAGCTGCTATTTCCTGCGCTGCTTCGACAATCAATGGCTGCTGCGTTTCCATCTGCAGGCCGAGTCCGTGGGGCTGTTCAGCGAAGGTTTGATGGCGTTCGACGGCGAAGGACGAATCAACGCCGTCAACCAGAGCGCGCTCAACCTCTTGGGGCATATTCGCGGCAGTTTGCTCGGTCAGCGGGTCGAGGACTTTTTTGACTGCTCACTGGACGAATTGTTGGGCCGGGCCAGCGCCCAGGCCAGCGCCAGTTGGCCATTGCGCACCCGTGACGGCCGGCATTTGTTCGCCGTGCTGCGCGGGCAGCCCCGTAGCGTGCCGGTGCCGGTTGCGCCGCTGCTCAAGGCCATCGAGCCCGCGCGCCTGCCGGGCATCTGCCTGGGGGATGCGGCGTTGCAGGAACATTTTCGCAAGGCGCTGCGGGTGTTCGAGCGCGATGTACCGCTGCTGATTCAGGGCGAAACCGGCTCCGGCAAAGAGGCGTTCGCCAAGGCCGTGCACCACGCCAGCCAGCGCGCCGGCAAGCACTTCGTCGCCCTCAACTGCGCGGCCATCCCGGAAAGCCTGATCGAGAGCGAGCTGTTCGGTTATCGCGGCGGCAGCTTCACCGGCGCGCGCAAGGAAGGCATGCGCGGCAAGCTGCAACAGGCCGACGGCGGCACGCTGTTCCTCGATGAAATCGGCGACATGCCCCTGGCCTTGCAGACCCGTTTGCTGCGGGTGCTGGAGGATCGCCAGGTGGTGCCGATTGGCGGCGAGCCCGAGGCGGTGAACGTGCGCATCATCAGCGCCACTCACCGGCAGTTGCTGGATCGGGTGCAGGACGGCAGTTTTCGTGAGGACTTGTACTACCGCCTCAACGGCCTGGAAATCCCTCTGCCGGCGTTGCGCGAGCGCAGCGACAAGTCGCAATTGCTGGATTTTCTGTTGGCTGAAGAGAGCGGTACCGAGACGGTGTCCATCGACGAACCGGCGCGCCAGGCGTTGCTGGGGTTCGACTGGCCGGGCAACGTGCGGCAACTGCGCAACGTGCTGCGCACCCTCGCCGCGCTGTGCGACGGCGGGCGGATTGGCCTGGAGGACTTGCCGGCCATGATCCGTCAGCGCCCGTCGATTGCGCTGGTTGAAACGCAGGCGGAGCGGCCGCTGGAGGATGCCGAACGCCTGGCGCTGCTCGATGCCCTAGAGCGCCAGCGCTGGCACATGACCCACACGGCGGAACAACTGGGGATCAGCCGCAATACCCTTTACCGAAAGCTGCGCAAGCACGCGATTGCCCGATAAAGCACTGACTGCCTTTGTGGCGAGGGGATAAATCCCCTCGCCACAAAAGCCAGCTTGTACATTCATTTGTGGGAGCGGGCTTGCTCGCGATGACGTCGGCACATTCAATATCGCCGCAAGCTGATCCACCGCTATCGCGGGCAAGCCTTGCTCCCACAGAAGGCCGCCTGTGCGCCGAGGTTCAAACACAAGGTGCGATTTCCCCCTCCCTAGGCTAACCTGCGGCCATGTTTTACGAGGTCGACTATGCACATCCATATTCTCGGTATTTGCGGCACTTTCATGGGTTCGATGGCGGTCCTGGCCAAGGAGCTGGGCCATCACGTGACCGGCTCCGACGCCAACGTCTACCCGCCGATGAGCACGCAGCTGGAAGCCCAGGGCATCGAGCTGACCCAAGGCTACGACCCGGCGCAACTGGACCCGGCGCCAGACCTGGTGGTCATCGGCAACGCCATGTCCCGTGGCAACCCAGCGGTGGAGTACGTGCTCAACAAAGGCCTGCCGTACGTGTCCGGGCCGCAGTGGCTGGCCGATCACGTGTTGCAGGGCCGCTGGGTCCTGGCTGTGGCCGGCACCCACGGCAAGACCACCACCAGCAGCATGCTCGCCTGGGTGCTGGAGCATGCGGGCATGAGCCCGGGCTTTTTGATCGGTGGCGTGCCGCAGAACTTCTCGGTGTCGGCGCGCCTGGGTGGCACGCCGTTCTTCGTGATCGAGGCCGACGAGTACGACAGCGCGTTTTTCGACAAGCGCTCGAAATTCGTCCACTACCGTCCGCGCACGGCGATTCTCAATAATCTTGAGTACGATCATGCCGACATCTTCCCCGATCTGCCGGCCATCGAGCGGCAGTTCCACCATTTGGTGCGCACCATCCCCAGTGAAGGCCTGATCATCCATCCGACCACCGAGCCGGCATTGCAGCGGGTGATCGACATGGGCTGCTGGACCCCGGTGCAAACCACCGGCGCTGGCGGGCAGTGGCAGGTGAAGTTGCTCAAGGATGACGGCTCGCAATTCGAAGTCATGTTCGAAGGCCACTCCCAGGGCGTGGTCGACTGGGACATGACTGGCCAGCACAACGTCGCCAACGCCCTGGCGACCCTGGCGGCGGCCCGGCATGTCGGCGTGGTGCCGGCCATGGGCATTGCTGCGTTGAGCGCGTTCAAGAGCGTGAAGCGGCGCATGGAGAAAGTCGCCGAGGTGAACGGCATCACCATCTATGACGACTTCGCCCACCACCCGACCGCCATCGCCACCACCCTCGACGGGTTGCGCAAGCGCATCGGTGATGCGCCGCTGATTGCGATCATCGAGCCGCGTTCCAATTCCATGAAGCTCGGTGCGCACCGTGATGGCCTGCCGGAAAGCGTGGTCGATGCCGACCAGGTGATCTGGTACGCACCGGCCAACCTCGGTTGGGACCTGGGCGCCACTGCGGCGCTGTGCACGGTGCCGTCGATTGTCAGCGATTCCCTGGAAGGCATCATCGAGCGCGTGAAGAGCCAGGCCCAGCCCGGCACTCACGTGGTGATCATGAGCAACGGCGGCTTCGGCGGCCTGCACGGCAAGCTGGCCGAGGCCCTGAAATGAGCAATGGTCCGGAACGCATCACGCTGGCGATGACCGGTGCGTCCGGCGCCCAGTACGGCTTGCGCCTGCTCGATTGCCTAGTGCGCGAAGACCGCGAGGTGCACTTCCTTATCTCCAAGGCTGCGCAGTTGGTGATGGCCACCGAGACCGACGTGACCCTGCCGGCCAAGACCCAGATGATGCAAGCCTTCCTCACTGAATACACCGGTGCGGCGGCGGGGCAGATTCGCGTGTATGGCAAGGAAGACTGGATGTCGCCGGTGGCCTCGGGCTCCGGCGCACCGGCCGCCATGGTGGTGGTGCCGTGTTCCACCGGGACGCTGTCGGCGATTGCCACCGGGGCCTGCAACAACCTGATCGAACGGGCCGCGGACGTCACGCTCAAGGAACGCCGCCAGTTGATCCTGGTACCGCGGGAAGCGCCGTATTCGAGCATTCACCTGGAGCACATGCTCAAGCTGTCGAACATGGGCGTGACCATCCTGCCGGCCTCGCCGGGTTTCTATCACCAGCCGCAGACCATCGACGACCTGATCGATTTTGTCGTCGCCCGGATCCTCAATCTGCTGAACATCCCCCAGGACATGTTGCCGCGTTGGGGCGAGCATCATTTGAGCAGTGATGAATAAGCTGCTGATCGTGCTGCTGGCGCTGCAACTGAGCGGCTGCGCCACCGTCCGCACCCTCGACGCCGCCAAGCCCGGCGCGCCGGTGGTGTACGCGGGCACGCGCCTGGATCTTTACGCCCTCAACGGTGGCTGCTGCGCCAAGGACCGCTTTGGTGCCGAGGCCCCGAGTTACCCGGGTCTCGATCTGCCGGGCAGTGCGCTGCTCGATACCTTGTTGTTGCCGTTGTCGTTGTTTACGGCGATAGGGGTGGGGTTTCAAGCCACAGGCGGGTTGTAACAAACACCACAGTACCTTGACCTGCCCAAAACCCGTGGCGAAGGAGTTTGCTCCCGCTGGGCTGCGCATGGACGCTACACAGGAGCTACACAGGAGCTACACAGGAGCTACACAGGAGCTACACAGGAGCTACGTAGAGCGCTGTGTAGGAGCTGTCGAGTGCAACGAGGCTGCGATCTTTCCTCCAACGCTTGAGTCTCAAGCGAAAGATCAAAAGATCAAAAGATCAAAAGATCGCAGCCTTCGGCAGCTCCTACAGGGCGTGCGCAGAATCATTTGCCGAGCTTGCGCAACTCATCCGACTCCACCACCCGCACCCCATCCTGCTCTTCCAGCGCCAGACGCCACATGGCGCGGGCCAGTTGGCAGGCTTCGATGCCGTGGTACTTGCCGGGGATCAGTTTCGACAAGGGACCGGCCAGCTGCTCGGCCAGGCGCGGTTCAGCCCGGTCGCCCAGCAGCAGGGAAGGCCGGCAAATGGTCAGTTGCGGCCAGCCCTGGGCCTTGAGTGCTGCCTCCATTTCACCTTTGATCCGGTTGTAGAAGATCGATGACTTGGCGTCGGCCCCCAGCGCGCTGACCACCACCAGGTGGCGTGCGCCCAGTTCCCGGGCGCGCTTGGCAAACGCCACGACCAGGTCCAGGTCTATCGCGCGGAAGGCTTGCTCGGAACCGGCTTTCTTGATGGTCGTGCCGAGGCAGCAGAAGGCAATGTCGACCTGGCCACTGAGTTGTGGCAGCACCTGGGCCGGTTCCCCGACCGGATTTTCCAGGCGCGTGTGCTCGGCCAATGGCCGGCGGGTGGGGGCCAGGACCCGGGTGATGGTCGGCTCGTTGAGCAGCCGGTCCAACAGGTGTTCCCCGGTCAACCCGGTCGCACCGGCGAGCAAAACATGCTGAGGCGTCAAGTACATAGTGTTTCCCCCTTGATACGGTTCAGCTTAGTTGCTCTTTGTGGCCTCGTCGTTCAATGCAGTGCTTTGCAATGCTTTACGTGCCTGCTGTTTGCGCAGCAGTTGCCAGTGGGAAAGGACCGTCCTGGGCGCCCACATCTGCGGTTCGGACGCCTCGAAATTGTCTGCCTGTTCGCGTTCGGCAACGGTGGCCTTGGCCCGTTTGAAGGCCTGCTCCAGGTTGTCGGTCTGGTTCAATGCCTGGGCGAACAGCGCATCGCCGAAATAGGTGAAGTTGGCTTCCTCGGAGCAGCCGAAGGAGACTCGGTCGGCCCGTGAAGCGGTCATGATCAGGGTGCGTTCATCCTTGAGCGCCGGGATGAAACCGCCGGAATAGCAGGCCGAGATCACCACGATCTTGTCGCGGTTCTTCAATGGCGCCAGCACCGCGGCCAGTTCATCGGCGGGCAGGTCGGCCAGTTCCATGCGTGGCTGGTCGAGCACCAGCTCGTGCTCGCTGGTGCCGTGGCTGGTCAGGTAAATGAAGATCAGGTCTTCCGGGCCGGTGCGTTCGGCCAGGGTGGCCGCGGCGCGGCGCAGGCTTTCGCGGCTGGCCATGGGCCGGTCGCTGAGGTGATCGCGGTGGTTGACCAGGCGGATCTGCCCGAACGCGCCGAAACGGCTGGTGAGCATATTGGCGACATAGTCTGATTCACGCAGGAACACGCTTTGTTTACCGTCGCCGCCCAGGGTCAGGCTGTACAGCTCCACCGCAGGCGTCGAGGCCGGGATGTTGGCCAGGGCATCCTCCAGCAGGCGGCCCTGGGCCAGCAAGCCGAGTTCGAGCACATCCGGCAGCAGCCTGCCGTCAGCGTCGCGCACCCGTTGGCCATTGGCCCAGGTGCCGCTTTGCACGGTGCCGTCGGTCAGCGCCAAAGTGCCACGCCCGTGGTAACTGTCGCTTTCGAACTGACCGACATAAAAACTGCCGTCGGGCAGGTTCAGGCGGCCCTCGCCGGTAAAGCGCCAATCATTGAATTGACCGAGGTAGTGGCTGCCGTCGGCACCGATCAATTCGCCCTTGCCGGTCAGCGCACCCTCCTTGAACCGGCCGATCCAGACGTCGCCGTCGGCATTTTCGTAGCGTCCGCGACCGTTGAGTTGGTTGTTCTTGAAGCCGCCGATGTAGACATCGCCGTCGGCGCTGTTGAAGGTGCCCTTGCCCTGCAGTTGCCCGTCGACAAACTGCCCGGTGAACTGGTTGCCGCTGGCGTCGAAGCGCTGGCCTTCGCCGTTGGGCTTGCCGTTGGTGAATGGGCCCTGGTACTGGCTGCCGTCGTCGAGTTCCAGGCGGCCGAGGCCGGAATAGCGGTCGGCCTTGAACTCGCCCCGGTAGGTCATGCCGTTTTCCTGGAGTGTCCCTTCACCGTCCCGTCGCCCCAGCTTGAAGCCGCCGGTGTAGCTGCTGGTCGGTGTGGTCAGGCTGCCCTGGCCGTGGAACAGGCCGTGCTGGAACTGGCCGCGATAGACCTCGCCATTGCTGCCATGCCATTCCCCGGTGCCGTGCCACTGGCCTTTGTCGAACTGCCCGGCGTACCAGCTGCCATTGGGGTAGTCGATGCGCCCCTGGCCTTGCAGCAGCCCATCCACCAGGTCGCCGCGATAGCGTCCGCCGTCGGGCAGGCGCGCGTCGGGAGGCAGCGGCGATTCGCCGTCGCCACAGGCGGTGAGCAGCAGGGTCAGGGTCAGTGGGACGAATAAGCGCATAACGGGATCCAGGTCATCAGGCCACGAGTATGCCGCAGCTATGCGCGTTAGGAGAAGCGATGCGAAACTGCCTGGACGGTTTCGCGACCGCGCAGGTTTACACGAAGCAGAGCGACAGCGGCTCGGCGATGTAGGCCGGTTTTTCCGAACCTTCGATTTCCAGCGTGGCGGTGGCCTTGAGCAGCCATTGGCCAGGTTTTTTCTCGGTGACTTCCACCAGGTCGACCTTGAGTCGGACCTTGGAATCGACCTTCACCGGTTGGATGAAGCGCACGCTGTCCAGCCCGTAGTTGACGACCATCTTCACGCCTTCGGGCAGGATCAGGATGTCTTCCATCAGCTTGGGCATCAGCGACAGCGACAGGAAGCCGTGGGCGATGGTGCTGCCGAACGGGGTCTGCGCGGCCTTGACTGGATCGACGTGGATGAACTGAAAGTCGCCAGTGGCTTCGGCGAACAGGTTGATGCGGTCCTGATCGATGGTGAGCCATTCGGAACGTCCAAGTTCCTTGCCGACATAATCTTTGAGCGCTGCAACGGGGACGTAGGGCATTGAGACTCTCCTTGGGTTCATCTGTTTTACTTTTTCTGGAAGGGGGAACTGCGTCCCCGGAGAACCACTGTAGATCAACATGGCGCGCAAGTAAGGTCACCGAACATGCTTTTTACGAATGCCGGCTCATAGCGCGGGCGTGTTTAAATGTGTCATCTGGTTACTCCCTGTAGGAGCTGCCGAAGGCTGCGATCTTTTGATTTTGATCTTGATCTTGATCTTGATCTTGATCTTTCGCTTGAGACTCAAGTGTCTGGGGAAAGATCGCAGCCTCGTTGCACTCGACAGCTCCTACGCAGCTCCTACGCAGCTCTGCGCGGCTCCTACGGGGAGGGGGTTCATGGTGTTTGTGAGGGGAGAGAGCGGATGTTGCTACGGGGCCTGACCTGGCTGGTGCTGTTTCAATTGCTGGGCACTGCGATCAATCATTTGTTCTTGCCGGTGCTGCCGGGGCCGATCGTTGGCCTGCTGCTGTTGCTGGGCTATCTGGTGGTGCGCGGCGAAGTCAGCGAACCGTTGAACCTGGCTGCCGGCAGCCTGCTGCGTTATCTGCCATTGCTGCTGGTGCCGCCCGCGGTGGGCGTGATGGTCTATGCCCGGGCCATTGCCGCCGATTTCTGGGCCATCGTCGGCGCGTTGACGTTGTCGCTGGTGCTGTCCGTGGCGTTGACGGGGTTGCTGATGCAGCGCCTGGCCCGACGTCACATCGCCGCCTCGGAGGACAGCCAATGATGCTCGATTGGCAGGGCGCCTGGGCTTCGGTGATCCACCATCCGCTGTTCGGCATCGGCATTACCCTGGGTGCCTATCAACTGGTGCTGGCGGCGTTCGAAAAGACGCGCTGGGTGTTCCTGCAACCGGTGTTGATGTCGATGGTGCTGTTGATCGGCGTGCTGGTCGGTTGCGGCATCGACTATGCCGAGTACCGCAAGAGCACCGAGATCCTCAGCATCCTGCTGGGCCCGGCCACGGTCGCCCTGGCGGTGCCGTTGTATCTGAACCTGCGACGGATCCGGCAGTTGTTCTGGCCGATTTTTACTACGCTGGTGATAGCCGGGGTGTTTGCCACGGGCTCTGCGGTGGTGTTGGGTTGGGCGTTCGGCGCCGAGCACATGATTCTGATGACCATGGCGCCCAAGTCCGTGACCTCGCCGATCGCCATGCTGGTGGCCGAGCAGATCGGCGGTGTCGCGGCGATGGCGGCGGTGTTTGTGTTGATCACCGGTGTGCTCGGGGCGATCCTCGGCCCGAGCATTCTGACGAAGCTGGGTGTCCATAGCCCTGAGGCCCGGGGCATGGCCCTGGGGTTGGCGGCCCATGCGGTGGGTACGTCGGTGGCGTTGCAGGAAAGCGAGGAAACCGGCGCCTTTGCGGCGCTGGCGATGAGTCTGATGGGCGTGGCCACGGCGGTGTTGCTGCCGTTGGTGGTGTCGATGACGGTTTAAGGAATTGGTTATGAGCTTGCCGCTTTTCCCGTTGAACACCGTGCTGTTCCCCGGTTGCATCCTCGACTTGCAGATTTTCGAGGCGCGTTACCTCGACATGATCGGGCGCTGCATGAAAAAGGGCGAAGGCTTCGGCGTGGTGTGCATCCTCGATGGCGAGGAAGTCGGCATCGCGCCTGAAGGCTACGCGCGGGTCGGTTGTGAAGCACGCATCACCGATTTCTCCCAGCAGGACAATGGCCTGCTGGGCATTCGCGTGCAGGGCGGACGGCGCTTTATCGTCCATGGCAGCAGCGTCCAGGCGGATCAACTGACGGTCGCTGAGGTCGAGTGGCTGGAAGAAGAACCGGAGCAACCGCTGCAAGAGGAAGACGCCGACCTGGTGGCGCTGCTCAAGGCCCTGGCCGAGCACCCGATGGTCGAGGCGCTGAACATGGGCACCGAAGCGAGCGGCCAGCAATCGCTGGCCAATCAACTGGCCTACCTGTTGCCGTTCAATGAGTTGGACAAGATCGACCTGCTGCAACTCGATGATCCCCAGCAGCGGCTGGATGCGATCCAGGCCTTGCTCGATGAATTGCAGGGCGAACTCTTCGCCTGACACAACACATATCTACTGAACAGCGCTGATCCCCTGTGGGAGCGTCTTGGCATCAATAGGCATACCGCAACATCGCATGCGGCAGGTGCCGCAGGGCGAAGAAGCTGAACGCCGCCACCAGCGCCGGCAGGATCAGCCACCAGATTTTCGGCGGCATGGCCGGCAGCGGGGTCTGGCGTTGGCTCAACCACAGCACGGCGGCGCAGACACAGGCGGCGAGCATCGCCCCGGCGACGATGTCACTCGGCCAATGCGCGCCCAGGTACACCCGCGACAGGGCAATGGCCAGCGCCGGCAGGCAGCCCAGCAGCAGCCAGGTCAGACGCAGGCGTGGCGGTTGGCCGCGTCCGGCCAGGACGGCGAGGGCCAGGAACAACGCGAACGCCCCGGAGGCGTGGCCGCTGGGCATGCTGTAGCTGGTCAGCGGGTCGGTGAGGATTTCCGGGCGCACGCGGGCAAAGAAGTGTTTGCTGCCGGTATTGGCCAGGGCGGTGAGCAGCATTGCGCCACCGGCAAAGATTGCCTGGCGCCATTGGCGCGCCAGCAACAGCAACCCGGTCAGCAGTGCGCTGAAAATCAGCATGTAGCGGAATTCGCCCATCAGCGTGAAGGTCACGGCGATTTCATCCAGCGTCGGGCTGCGGTGCTCCTGGACCAGGGTCATCAGGCCTTGATCGAACGCGCTCAGGTAGCGAAAGCCGATGAACAGACTGATCAGGATCACCAGGCCAAGGCCTGCGATCAGCGCCGAGGCATGGCGATGACGACGCAGGCTGCTGTTGACGCTCAGCCCGATCATCACCGCGATGCTGCCGATGACCACGCCGGCCTGTGGCCAGAAACCTTCGGGCAGCGGCAGGCGAAACGCCGCCCCGGTGGCCCAGCCCGGCAGCAGGTACGCCACGGTCCAGCCCGCCGCAGCCAACACGCTGACGGCGGCGAAGCGCGGGAACGGCATGTCGCACATCCCGGCCACCATCGGCAACATCGGCCGTAGCGGGCCGATAAAACGACCCACCAGCAGGCTGGCGATGCCGTAGCGCTGGAAATAACTTTCCGCAGCGCTCATCCATTCCGGGTGATGCCGCAGCCCTGGCAGGCGCCGGATGTTCTGGTGGAAATGCCGGCCCAGGAAGTACGACACCAAGTCCCCGAGCAGCCCGCCGAGCAGGCCCAGCAGCAACGTCTCGCCCAAGGACAACGCGCCGCTACCGGCCAGCACGGCGATGGCAAACAACAGCACGGTACCCGGCACGATCAGGCCGGCGATGGCCAGGCACTCCACGCAGGCGACGATGAACACCGCCACCGCCAGCCATTGCGGGTTGACGGTCAGCCAGCCGGTGATGCTATCGAGCCATGGGCCCATAAGTACAACTCCATTGAATATTGATCGGCATGCAGTTTTTGCTGTGGGGGAGAGCTTGTGGGAGCAAAGCTTGCTCGCGACGAGCGGTGACACGACCTTACTGTTGACCCGTGTCGCCTGCATCGCGGGCAAGCCTTGCTCCCACAAGCCCGCTCTCACAGGGGGTATACGGTATTTCATCAGGGCAACAAAAAATAATCACGCCCTTCGACCTGCCCGCGCCGCAAAGGGTTGCGGGTGCACCATGGGGCGTAGGCAGCGTCAACGAAGCGGTAGGGCAGGTGCTCGTCTCGTCCCTGGGGAATACCCAGGCGCGTGGTCTGGATCGCGTTGACCGTCGGCACGCCGACGTCTTCCACCAGCAAGCGTTCGGGGTCGAAGCGTTTGGCATCCCAGTCCGGCACCTTCAACCCCAGGGCTTTGCACAGCAGGGTCTGGCCGGCACAGAGTTTCTGCGGTGTGCGCGGCCGGCCTTGGGCGTCGGGGTTGTTGAGCAGCATCTGCGCCAGGCTCGCCGGCCCGGAAAGGGCGTCGACCCACGGGTACGCCGATTTGATCAACACCGCATTGCCTGGGCCCTGGGCGCTGAAGTTCAACGAATCGCCGCCCCGTGCGTAGTACATATAGATGTGGCCGCCATCCAGAAACAACGCCTTACGTTTTTCTGTGTAGCCCAGCGAGGCGTGGCTGCCTTTTTCGGCGAAGTAATACGCCTCGGTCTCGATGATCCGCGCGCTGAGCCACAGGTCACCGACCTTGTGGCGGATGACTTTACCCAGCAGGTCCTTGGCAAGCACTTGCGCGTCGCGATCGAAAAAGGCGTGGGGCAGGGCGTTGGGTGATGGCAAATCGGTCATGGCGATAGACGAGGTGAGGCCAGAGGAAGCGCGATGATACCAATGGAAAGCTTAATCACCGCTGAACACTCGCTTCAACCGGCTGTTTACACCTGTTTTGCTTCTCCGCCGGTCACCACTGCGAGTCCATGCTGTTAGTCGAGGGTTACGACAGCTATAATCTGCCGCTTTCCTCATCGCCAAGACCACACAGACCATGACTGAGTCCGTTCTTGACTACATGACCCGCCTGGGTCGCGCCGCTCGCCAAGCGTCGCGCATCATCGGCCGTGCCAGCACCGCGCAGAAAAACCGCGCCCTGCAGGCCGCCGCCAATGCGCTGGACGCTGCGCGTGCCGAGTTGTCCGCCGCCAATGAGCTGGACCTGGCCGCCGGCCGGGCCAATGGCCTGGAACCGGCCATGCTCGAGCGCCTGGCGCTGACCCCGGCCCGCATCGACGGCATGATCGTCGGTCTGCGCCAGGTTGCGGCCCTGCCGGACCCGGTCGGGGCGATCCGCGACATGAGCTACCGTCCGTCGGGCATCCAGGTCGGCAAGATGCGCGTGCCCCTGGGCGTGGTCGGGATCATCTACGAGTCGCGCCCGAACGTGACCATCGACGCCGCGAGCCTGTGCCTGAAGTCGGGTAACGCGACCATCCTGCGTGGCGGCTCCGAGGCTATCCATTCCAACCGTGCCATTGCCGCCTGCATCCAGCGCGGCCTGGCCGAGGCCGATCTGCCAGCGGCCGTGGTGCAAGTGGTGGAAACCACCGACCGTGCCGCCGTCGGCGCATTGATTACCATGCCCGAGTTCGTCGATGTCATCGTACCGCGCGGTGGCAAGGGCCTGATCGAACGGGTCAGCCGTGATGCCCGCGTGCCGGTGATCAAGCACCTGGACGGCATCTGCCACGTCTATGTCAGCGCCCACGCCGAATTGCCGAAAGCCCAGCGCATCGCCTTCAACGCCAAGACCTACCGCTACGGTATCTGCGGCGCGATGGAAACCCTGCTGGTGGACCAGGCCGTGGCCAAGCAACTCCTGCCATCGATGGCTGCCCAGTTCCGCGAAAAAGGCGTCGAGCTGCGCGGTTGCGAGCGCACCCGGGCGATCATCGAGGCCGTTGCGGCCACGCAAGAAGACTGGGACACCGAATACCTGGCTCCGATCCTGTCGATCCGTGTGGTCGACGGGCTGGACGAAGCCATCGAGCACATCAACCGCCACGGCTCGCACCACACCGACTCCATCGTCAGTGAAAACCTGGGTGAAACCCGGCGCTTCGTGGCTGAAGTGGATTCGGCATCGGTGATGATCAACACCCCGACCTGCTTCGCCGATGGCTTCGAATACGGATTGGGTGCCGAGATCGGCATTTCTACTGATAAGCTGCACGCCCGCGGCCCGGTGGGTCTTGAAGGCCTGACCTGCGAGAAGTACATCGTGGTGGGTGACGGCCAGCTGCGCGGACAGGAGCCGGTCTGACTTGGGCGACCTTGACCCGTCAGCCGCAGTGACGACAGCCCCGCCCCGGCGCATCGGTATCCTGGGCGGCACGTTCGACCCGGTGCACATCGGCCATTTGCGCGGTGCGCTGGAAGTCGCCGACGCCCTGGCCCTCGATGAGCTACGCCTGACGCCCAGCGCCCGGCCACCTCATCGGGATACGCCGCAGGTGTCGGCGCAGGACCGCCTGGCGATGGTCGAGTGCGCGGTGGCCGGTGTGGCGCCGCTGGTGGTGGACGCCCGCGAATTGCAGCGGGACAAACCGTCCTACACCATTGATACCCTGGAGCTGATGCGCGCCGAACTGGCCGCTGATGCCCAGGTTTTTCTGCTTCTGGGCTGGGACGCATTTTGCGGCCTGCCCACTTGGCATCGCTGGGAAGAGTTGCTCCAGCATTGCCACATCCTGGTGCTGCAACGCCCGGATGCCGACAGCGAGCCGCCGGATGCCTTGCGCAACCTGCTGGCGGCACGCTCGGTGAGCGACCCGCTGGCCCTGAAAGGGCCGAGCGGACAGATTGCATTCGTCTGGCAGACGCCGCTCGCGGTATCCGCCACCCAGATCCGTCAACTGCTGGCCAGCGGTAAGTCGGTACGTTTCCTGGTGCCCGACGCGGTCCTGGCCTACATCGATGCGCACGGGCTTTACCGTGCGTCGAACTGAAAAAGGCGCGCTTCAAGGCACGTGAATGCGTGTAGCGAAGCGCCCGAACATACGAGCAAAACGAGTTTTATATGACTGACAAAGACGTAAACAAAGTAAAGCGCAAAGGCACGTTCAAAAGCGCCCCGCTGCCGGTAGAGGCCCACACTGGCGTGGCACTGGTCGGCGAAGAGCTGGTCAAGGTGGCCGTGGCGGCCCTGGAAGACGTCAAGGCCCAGGACATCCAGGTGATCGACGTTCGTGAAAAGCAGAGCATCACGGACTACATGATCATCGCCACCGGTACGTCCAACCGCCAGATCGGCGCGATGCTGGACAAGGTCCGCGAAGCGGTCAAGGCCCAAGGCGTCAAGCCGCTGGGTGAAGAAGGCAAGGGTGACAGCGACTGGGTCCTGCTGGACATGGACGACGTCATCGTGCACATGATGACCGCCTCGGCGCGCCAGTTCTATGACCTGGAGCGCCTGTGGGCCGGTGCCGAGCAGAGCCGTTCGGCCAGCGCCGCGCACCACAGCCCGGAAAACCCCCATGAGCACTTCACCAAGCTCAACAAAGACCAGCAATAAGGGACCGCTGTGCGACTGCGCCTGATCGCCGTCGGTTCTCGCATGCCCAAGTGGGTGGAAGAAGGTTGGCATGAATATGCCAAGCGTCTTCCGTCCGAGCTGGCCCTGGAACTGGTGGAAATTCCGCTCAACACCCGTGGCAAGAACGCCGACGTGGCGCGCTTCATCCGCCAGGAAGGCGAAGCCATGCTGGCCAAGGTCGGGCCGAACGAGCGCATCGTCACCCTCGAAGTCCACGGCAAGCCCTGGAGCACCGAGCAACTGGCGGTAGAGCTCGATCGCTGGCGGCTGGATTCGCGCACGGTCAATTTCATGGTCGGTGGCCCGGAAGGGCTGGCGCCTGAAGTCTGCGCCCGGGCCGATCAGCGCTGGTCATTGTCGCCGTTGACGTTGCCGCACCCGCTGGTGCGGATATTGATCGGCGAACAGCTGTATCGTGCCTGGACAGTCCTGTCCGGGCACCCTTACCACAAGTAATCTTGCCCCATGCCCCAGCCGATCCGCATCAAGGACCACGAAAAAGACGCCCGCCTGGTGCGGGGCCGTGTCGTGTTCGGCGCCATTGCCGTGGTGACGCTGATCGGCGTGCTGATTGCGCGCTTGTATTTTCTCCAGGTGATCCAGTACGAGTACCACTCGACCCTGTCGGAAAACAACCGGGTGCATGTGCAGCCGATTCCGCCGACCCGCGGGTTGATCTTCGACCGCAATGGCGTGGTGGTGGCGGATAACCGGCCCAGCTTCAGCCTGAGCATGACCCGCGAGCGCTCCGGCGACTGGCGGCATGTGCTCGACGTGATCGTCGAAGTGCTGCAACTGACGCCCGAGGACCGGGCGATCTTCGAGAAGCGCATGCGCCAGGGCCGGCGCCCGTTCGAGCCGGTGCCGATTCTGTTCGAGCTGACTGAAGAGCAGATCGCCCTGATCGCGGTGAACCAGTTCCGCCTGCCGGGCGTCGAGGTGGTGGCGCAGTTGGTGCGGCATTATCCCGAGGGGGCGCACTTTGCCCACTCGGTCGGCTATATGGGGCGGATCAACGAGAAAGAGCTCAAGACCCTAGATCCTGTCAATTACAGCGGTACCCACCATATCGGCAAGACCGGCATCGAGCGCTTCTACGAGCCCGAGCTGCATGGCCAGGTGGGGTACGAAGAAGTCGAGACCAACGCCCGCGGCCGCGTATTGCGAGTGCTCAAGCGTACCGACCCGATCCCCGGCAAGGACATCGTCCTGAGCCTGGACATCAAGCTGCAAGAGGCCGCCGAAGCGGCGCTGGGCGGCCGGCGCGGCGCGGTGGTGGCGCTGGACCCCAACACCGGCGAGGTGCTGGCGATGGTCAGCCAGCCGAGTTTCGACCCGAACCTGTTCGTCACTGGCATCAGCTTCAAGGCCTACGCCGAATTGCGCGATTCCATCGACCGGCCACTGTTTAACCGCGTGCTGCGCGGCCTCTATCCGCCGGGATCGACCATCAAGCCGGCCGTGGCGATTGCCGGATTGGACTCGGGTGTGATCACCGCTTCCAGCCGGGTCTACGACCCCGGTTATTACCAACTGCCGAACTACGACCACAAGTACCGCAACTGGAACCGCACCGGCGACGGTTATGTGGACCTGGAAACGGCCATCATGCGGTCCAACGACACCTACTTCTATGACCTGGCCCACAAGCTGGGGATCGATCGGTTGTCGACCTACATGAACAAGTTTGGTCTGGGGCAGAAGGTCTCCCTGGACATGTTCGAAGAATCGCCCGGGCTGATGCCGTCCCGGGAATGGAAGCGCGCCACCCGGCGCCAGGCGTGGTTCCCTGGCGAAACCCTGATCCTGGGGATCGGCCAGGGCTACATGCAGGCCACGCCCTTGCAGCTGGCCCAGGCCACGGCGTTGGTGGCCAGCAAGGGCAAGTGGTATCGCCCGCACCTGGCCAGGACCATCGAAGGCCAGAAACCGGTGGACCCGAACCCGATGCCGGACATCATCCTGCGCAATCCGTCGGACTGGCAGAAGGTCAACAACGGCATGCAGCAAGTGATGCATGGTGCCCGGGGCACCGCTCGCAAGGCGGCCATCGGCGCGCAGTACCGTATTGCCGGCAAGAGCGGTACGGCCCAGGTCGTCGCCATCAAGCAGGGCGAGAGGTACGACCGCTCCAAGGTCCAGGAACGCCACCGCGACCACGCCTTGTTCGTCGGTTTTGCGCCGGCCGAAAACCCCAAGATCGTCGTGGCGGTGATGGTCGAGAACGGTGAGTCCGGTTCCGGCGTCGCCGCGCCGGTGGTGCGCCAGGTCATGGACGCCTGGCTGTTGGATGAGCACGGCCAGCTCAAGCCCGAATTCGCAAGCCCCATCAGCGCGGAGGCTACGGCCCGTGAAGAATAATTTCGACCGGATCCTCTCCAGCGAGGATGTGATGCGCCGCCGTGCCACCCTGCTGCAGCGCATGCACATCGATGGCCCGTTGCTGATCCTGCTCCTGACCCTCGCCGCAGGCAGCCTGTTCGTGCTGTATTCGGCCAGTGGCAAGAACTGGGACCTGCTGGCCAAGCAGGCCACCTCGTTTGGCATCGGCCTGGTGTCGATGGTCATCATCGCCCAGCTCGAGCCGCGCTTCATGGCGCGCTGGGTGCCACTGGCGTACGTGGTGGGGGTCTGCTTGCTGGTGGTGGTGGACGTGATGGGCCACAACGCCATGGGCGCTACCCGCTGGATCAACATCCCCGGGGTGATCCGCTTCCAGCCTTCGGAATTCCTCAAGATCATCATGCCGGCGACCATCGCCTGGTACCTGTCCAAGCGTTCCCTGCCGCCGCAGCTCAAGCATGTGTGCATCAGCCTGTTGCTGATCGGCATCCCCTTCATCCTGATCGTCCGCCAGCCGGACCTCGGCACCTCGCTGCTGATCCTGGCCGGCGGTGCCTTCGTGCTGTTCATGGGCGGGCTGCGCTGGCGCTGGATCCTCAGTGTCATCGCCGCTGCCGTGCCGGTATCGGTGGCCATGTGGTACTTCGTGATGCACGACTACCAGAAGCAGCGGGTGCTGACCTTCCTTGACCCGGAGAGCGATCCGCTGGGCACCGGCTGGAACATCATCCAGTCCAAGGCCGCCATCGGCTCCGGCGGGGTGTTCGGCAAGGGCTGGCTGATGGGCACCCAGTCGCACCTGGACTTTTTGCCGGAAAGCCATACCGATTTCATCATCGCCGTGATGGGCGAAGAGTTCGGCCTGGTGGGCATCTGCGTGCTGCTGCTGATCTATTTGCTGCTGATCGGCCGAGGGCTGGTGATCACCGCCCAGGCCCAGACGTTGTTCGGCAAGTTGCTGGCGGGCAGCCTGACCATGACATTTTTTGTTTACGTTTTCGTCAACATCGGTATGGTCAGTGGCCTGTTACCGGTCGTGGGGGTGCCGTTGCCATTCATTAGCTACGGAGGAACTTCGCTGGTGACACTACTGTCAGCGTTTGGGGTTTTGATGTCGATTCATACGCATCGCAAGTGGATCGCGCAGGTTTGAATAAGGTGAAGAGTTCAATGCAAGCAATGCGTGGCTGGTCGACGCGATATGCGCCGTGGATCGGCCTGGTCGGTTTCCTGGGCGGTGCGCCGCATGCCCAGGCGGGCGAATACGAAGGCTCGCCGCAGGTGGCCGAATTCGTCGGTGAGATGACCCGCGACTACGGTTTTGCCGGTGAGCAGTTGATGGGGGTGTTTCGCGAGGCCGAGCGCAAGCAGTCGATCCTTGACGCCATCTCCCGGCCCGCCGAGCGGGTCAAGCAGTGGAGCGAGTACCGGCCGATGTTCATCACCGAGGCGCGTATCGCCCGGGGCGTGGACTTCTGGCGCCAGCACGAGGCGGCCCTGGTCCGTGCCGAGCAGGAATATGGCGTGCCGGCCCAGTTCATCGTGGCCATTATTGGCGTCGAGACCTTCTTTGGCCGTAACACCGGGAATTTCCGGGTGATCGACGCGCTGTCGACCCTGGGCTTCGATTACCCGCCGCGCGCCGAATTCTTCCGCAAGGAGCTGCGCGAGTTCCTGCTGCTGGCCCGCGAAGAGCAGGTCGACCCGCTGACCCTCAAGGGTTCCTATGCCGGGGCGATGGGCCTGCCGCAATTCATGCCCAGCAGTTTTCGCGCCTACGCGGTGGACTTCGACGATGACGGCCACATCAATATCTGGACCAACCCGACCGATGCCATTGGCAGTGTTGCCAGCTATTTCAAGCGCCACGGCTGGGAAGCCGGCCAGCCGGTGGTCAGCCGGGCCGACGTGCGTGGCGAGCAGGTGGACGAGGGCCTGACCGAGGGCATCGAGCCAACGAAAACCGTCGGGGAGTTGCGGGCGTTGGGCTGGTCGAGTCATGATGCGCTGCGTGACGACATGCCAGTCACCGCGATACGCCTGGAAGGCGAACAAGGCCCCGAGTACTGGATGGGCCTGAAGAATTTCTACGCGATTACGCGTTATAACCGCAGCGTGATGTACGCCATGGCCGTATATCAACTGTCTGAAGAGCTGGTCAAAGCACGGGGCGTCAAATAATGCGGGCAATGCCTACCTATCTACCCCTGAAAGCCAAGTCCCTCAAGCTCGTGGCGTTGGCCGCGCTGTCGTTGTTGGTCGTCAGTTGTTCGACCAGCCGCGCGCCGGCCCAGAAAAACTCCACCGCCGTGCGCGCGACGCCCGGGCTGGACATCAACCGCGCCCACAAGGATGGCGCGCCGTGGTGGGACGTGGACGTCTCGCGCATTCCCGACGCCACGCCGACCCTGCACACCGGGCCCTACAAGGCCAACCCCTACACGGTGCTGGGCAAGACCTATTTCCCGATGGCCGACTCCAAGCGCTACGTGGCCTCGGGCACGGCGTCCTGGTATGGCACCAAGTTCCACGGCCAGAACACCGCCAACGGCGAGGTGTATGACCTGTATGGCATGAGCGCGGCCCACAAGACCTTGCCGCTGCCCAGCTATGTGCGGGTGACCAACCTGGACAACAACAAGAGCGTGATCCTGCGGGTCAATGACCGTGGGCCGTTCTATTCCGACCGCATCATCGACTTGTCGTATGCGGCGGCGAAAAAACTCGGTTACGCTGAAATCGGCACTGCCCGGGTCAAGGTCGAAGGTATTGACCCGCAGGAATGGTGGGCCCAACGCGGCCGTCCGGCGCCTTTGGTGCTCAACGAGCCGAAAGTGGCGCAAAATGCCGCGCCGACCGTGACGGCGTCCACCGGTAGGGTCGAGCAGTGGACGCCACCGGCGCAGCAGCACGCGGCGGCTGTAGTGCCCGTTCAGCTCGACACAAAAAAAAACGCTTCTGCAACAGCGTCTGGCCAGTATCTGCAAGTGGGCGCGTTCGCCAACCCGGACGCTGCCGAGCTGCTGAGGTCCAAGCTCAGCTCGATGGTGAGCGCCCCGGTGTTCATCAGCTCGATCGTGCGCAACCAGCAGACACTGCATCGGGTGCGCCTGGGGCCGATCGGTTCTCCGGATGAAGTCCAGCAAGTGCAGAACAGCGTGCGCCTGGCCAATCTCGGTTCGCCGAGCCTGGTCAGCGCCGAGTAACTGATTGAGGCCCGCTTGCGGTTGGAGCGGGTCAGGTTGTTGGCTCCATGAATAACAAAAGCCCGGCAAGGGTTGTGAGTGAGCAACTTAAATACGCGGCGGCCCGTTAGAAGGTTGCCTGTTTTAGTTTGCCTTCGGGCAGTCCCATTAGCGATTTCGAGAGACGGATGAACATCACCACCTTTGCCAAACGCCTTTGCCTGCTAGTCCCGCTGCTTCTCTCACCGGCCGCGTTCGCGGTCGAGATGATGCCAGCGCCCCCTCAATTGGCCGCCAAATCCTTTGTGCTCATGGATGCCAGCAGCGGCGAGGTCCTGGTAGAGAACAACGGTGACCAGCGCCTGCCACCGGCCAGCCTGACCAAGCTGATGACCGCCTACATCGCCACCCTGGAAATCCGTCGTGGCCAGATCGGTGAAAGCGATCCGGTGACCGTCAGCGAAAACGCCTGGCGCACCGGCGGTTCGCGGATGTTCATCAAGGTCGGTTCGCAAGTGTCCGTCAGCGACCTGCTGCACGGCATCATCATCCAGTCCGGCAACGACGCCAGCGTCGCCCTGGCCGAGCACATCGCCGGCAGCGAAGATGCGTTCGCCGACATGATGAACAAAACCGTGGCCGACCTGGGCATGACCAACAGCCACTTCATGAACCCCACCGGCCTGCCGAACCCTGAGCACTATTCGTCGGCTCACGACATGGCGATCCTGGCCCGGGCAATCATTCATGAAGACCCGGCGCACTACGCCATCTACTCCCAGAAGGAATTTTTCTGGAACGGTATCAAGCAGCCTAACCGCAACCTGCTGCTGTGGCGCGACAAGACCGTCGATGGCCTGAAGACCGGCCACACCGAAGAGGCCGGCTATTGCATGGTGTCTTCGGCTGTCCGTGACGGCATGCGCCTGATCGCCGTCGTTTTCGGTACCAACAGCGAAGTGGCCCGTGCCGCCGAGACCCAGAAGCTGTTGACCTACGGTTTCCGTTTCTTCGAAACCCAGACCTTCTACCAGAAGGGCACCGAACTGGCCCAGGCCCAGGTCTGGAAAGGCACCACCAATCAGGTCAAGGCCGGCCTGGCCCAGGACCTGACCTTGACCTTGCCTAAAGGCCAGCTCAAGAAGCTCGCTGCCAGCATGACCATGAACCCGCAACTGACCGCACCCATCGCCAAGGGCGACGTGATCGGTAAGGTCGAAGTCAAACTGGACGACAAAGTGGTGCACAGCGCCGACCTGATCGCTCTGGACGCGGTCGAGGAAGGTGGTATCTTCCGCCGCATGTGGGATAGCATCCGTCTATTCTTCTACGGCTTGTTCAACTGATTGAAGTGTTGACCTGCATGGCCCCGTTCCTATCCGGAGCGGGGCCATGTGCGTTACCACGGCTTACGAGGCCGTTACCCCATGACAGACTCTGAAGTAAAAGCGCCAAAGATCGAATTCCCCTGCGCGGATTATCCGATCAAGGTAATCGGCGACACCGGCGTGGGTTTCAAGGACCGGATCATCGCGATCCTTGAAAAACATGCCACCGTTGACCACGAGACCCTGGCCGAGCGCCAGAGTACCAACGGCAAGTACACGACGATTCAGTTGCACATCATCGCCACCGGCCAGGAACAGCTCTACGACATCAACAGCGAGCTGCGCGCGACCGGTTTCGTGCACATGGTGTTGTGATGCCGGGCACGCTGGGCTTTCGCGAGCTGGGCACGATGGCTTACGAGCCGGTCTGGCATGCCATGCAACGTTTCACGAACGAACGCGGCAACACCGCCGGCGATGAAGTCTGGCTGGTGGAACACCCGCCGGTATTCACCCAGGGCCAGGCCGGCAAGGCCGAGCACCTGCTGCTGCCGGGGGATATCCCGGTGGTGAAGGTCGACCGGGGCGGGCAGGTGACCTACCATGGCCCTGGTCAACTGGTTGCCTATCTGTTGCTGGATGTGCGCAAGCTGGGGTTTGGCGTGCGCGAGCTGGTCACCCGCATGGAGACATGCCTGATCGAGCTGCTGGCCAGCTACGGTGTGACGGCGGCGGCCAAGCCCGATGCGCCGGGTGTCTATGTCGACGGGGCGAAAATCGCCTCATTGGGATTGCGAATCCGCCACGGCTGTTCGTTTCATGGCCTGGCGCTGAACGTGGACATGGACCTTGCGCCATTTCGACGGATTAATCCCTGTGGCTACGCGGGACTGGCGATGACCCAGTTGAGCGAGCATGCAGGATCGATTGAATTTGCCGAGGTAAGTGCCCGGCTGCGCGCGCAGCTCGTCAAACACCTCGACTATGCTGAGCAGACGACCCTCACGGGCGGAATCGACTGATATGACTACTGATGCAGTGCAAACCATTATCCCGACACAGGACGTCACCGAGCGTCCGGCCCCACGTGCCAAGGTAGAAGCCGGCGTCAAGCTGCGCGGCGCCGAGAAGGTTGCACGCATCCCGGTCAAGATCATCCCGACCACCGAATTGCCGAAGAAGCCTGACTGGATCCGCGTGCGCATCCCGGTGTCCCCGGAAGTCGATCGGATCAAGGCCCTGCTGCGCAAGCACAAGCTGCACAGCGTCTGCGAAGAAGCCTCCTGCCCGAACCTGGGCGAGTGCTTCTCCGGTGGCACCGCCACGTTCATGATCATGGGCGACATCTGCACCCGTCGCTGCCCATTCTGTGACGTCGGCCACGGCCGTCCGAAGCCGCTGGACACCAACGAGCCGGAAAGCCTGGCCATCGCCATCGCCGACCTGAAGCTCAAGTACGTGGTCATCACCTCGGTGGACCGCGACGACTTGCGTGACGGCGGTGCCCAGCACTTTGCCGACTGCATCCGCGAGATCCGCAAGCTGTCGCCGAACGTCCAGCTGGAAACCCTGGTGCCCGATTACCGTGGCCGCATGGACATCGCCCTGGAAATCACCGCCGCCGAGCCACCGGATGTGTTCAACCACAACCTGGAAACCGTGCCGCGCCTGTACAAGGCCGCGCGCCCGGGTTCGGACTACCAGTGGTCGTTGACCTTGCTGCAACGCTTCAAGCAGATGATGCCGCACATTCCGACCAAGTCCGGCTTGATGCTGGGCCTGGGGGAAACTGACGAGGAAGTCATCGAGGTCATGAAGCGCATGCGTGAGCATGACATCGATATGCTGACCCTGGGCCAGTACCTGCAGCCTTCGCGTAGCCACCTGCCGGTGCAGCGTTTTGTGCATCCGGATACCTTTGCCTGGTTTGCTGAGGAGGGGTACAAGATGGGGTTCAAGAACGTGGCTTCGGGGCCTTTGGTGCGGTCTTCGTATCATGCGGATGAGCAGGCTAAGTTGGTCAAGGCTGAGCTGCTCGGGTCCTGATTTGTTTTTGGGGTGGTGTGTAGATCCGTTTTTTGTGTAATGGCGGCTTATGGTTCCGCTCTTACAGCGGGTCACTTTTGGAAAAGCGCCAAAAGTAACCAAAAACGCTTTGCCCCACCACTCGGTGCCTCGCCTAGGCTCGGCATGCCTTCACTCCGGCATTGGTTCGTGGGCCGCCGCGAAGGGCCATCCATGGCCCAGCGCGGCTAACCCGGCATCCATGCCGGGTTGCCCACGAACCAATGCCTGCGTTCAGCCATCGTGGTTAACGGGGCGCCCCAGATCAACGTCCACCGCGAGGCGGCCTTAGAGCCGACCTGGTTCTTGGTGGGACCGCGTTTCTCCCGTGGGAGCGGGCTTGCTCGCGATAGCGGTGGCGCAGCCACCTAGATACTAGACATGCCCCGCTTTTGCTTTGCTTTGCTTTGGATCTTGATCTTGATCTGGGCGCCCCGTTAAACCACGCTGGCCGAACGCAGGCATTGCGCAGTGGGCATCCCGGCATGGATGCCGGGATAGCCGCGCTGGGCCATGGATGGCCCTTCGCGGCGGCCCACGGAGCAATGCCGGAGTGAGGGCACACCGAGCCTAAGCGAGGTGCCGAGTGGTGGGGCAAAGCGTTTTTGGTTACTTTTGGCGCTTTTCCAAAAGTGACCCGCTGTAAGAGCGGAACCCTAAGTAGCCGTTACCGCAGAAACGGATATACACGCATAAGTACCGGGAAACCCATGGAAGCCACCCACACCCTAAGCCCACATAACCCCGTCCCGGCACTCCCAAAGGAAGGCGTGATCGCCGTGATCGCCCCCGCCGGCCCCGCCCCCCTGGACACGGAAAAAGCCATCCAATGGATGCGCGCAAGGGGTCATGAGCTGCAAATATTCCCAGGCGTCTACGAAAAGGACAACTACCTGGCCGGCAGCGACGAGACAAGGCTCAACGACCTCCACACCGCCTTCGCCGACCCAGAAATAAAAACCATCATCTGCCTACGCGGCGGCTACGGCACCCCCCGCCTGCTGGATCGCATCGACTTCGACCTCCTACGACGCAACCCCAAACCCTTCGTAGGCTACAGCGACATCACCGCCCTGCACCTGGCCATCAGCCGCTACGCCGGCTTCGTGACCTTTCACGGCCCGCTGCTCAACGCCGATCTGCTGGGCGACAAGCAACCCCCAACCGTCACCTCGTTTTTCAGCCTGCTGCGTGGGCAATTGAAAGCCGGCAGCGCGCTGAACCATCCCGCCGCCTACCCATTGACCACCGTCGAGCCGGGCATCGCCCACGGACGTCTGCTGGGCGGCAACTTGTCGATGATTGCCGCGACCATGGGCACGCCTTATCAAATCGACGCCGAAGGGGTCATCCTGTTCATCGAAGACGTCAACGAACCGCTGTATCGCATCGATCGCCTGCTGACTCAACTGCGATTGGCCGGCACATTGCACCAGCTACGCGGCGTATTGGTTGGGGATGTGGCGGGGGTCGATATCGAAGCATTGAACCGATTGCTCAAGCAGACCTTCGAGCCATTGCGCATCCCGGTGCTGTCCGGCTGGCGCAGCGGGCACTGCGATCCGAACCTCACCTTGCCCATGGGGGCGTTGGTGAGGTTGGATGCGGGGGAGAAGAGGTTGGTGCTGGAGCAGGATGTGGTGGTCAGTCGCTAGTCGTGTAGCGCCTGTAACTCAGCCATCGCGAGCAAGCTCGCTCCCTCAGGTTGACCGAGAACACCTGTGGGAGCGAGCTTGCTCGCGAAAGCGGTAGTCGCCATACGCCAATTCAGCGGCTACGCAACGCCTCCAGCAACTGGTGCGTCGGATACCCGTCCGCCGGCCAGCCGAACGACTGCTGGGCGCTGCGGATGGCCTTGCGGGTGTTGGCGCCGATGATGCCGTCGGGGTTGCCCGCGTCGTAGTTGTGCTTGCCCAGCAGGGTCTGCAGTTCGATGCGTTCGCTGCGACTCAGGGGCAGATCCTCTTTTGGCCACTGGCCGTAGACCAACCCGGCACCGGTGAAGCGCTGCGACAACAGCCCAACCGCCAGGGCGTAGGACGATGAGTTGTTGTACTTGAGGATGGCGCGGAAGTTATCAAAGATCAGGAACGCCGGGCCGCGATGGCCGGCCGGCAGGAGCAGGGACGCCGACAGCTGCTTGTCATCGGGGGCGATCGGCAAGCTGCCATATTCTGAGACGCCCAGCCGCATCCATTCGGAGACGGGCTTGCGGATCGTGCCATCGGCCAGTGTGTAGTCGAAGCCCTCTGCGAGATCGACCTCGACCCCCCACGGCTGGCCACGTTGCCAGCCGGAGCTTTGCAGGTAGTGCGCGGTCGAGGCCAGGGCGTCCGTGGAGCTGCCCCAGATATCGCGGCGACCGTCGCCGTCGAAATCCACCGCATGGGTATTGTACGTGGTGGGAATGAACTGGGTCTGGCCCATGGCGCCGGCCCAGGAACCGAGCATTTTTTCTGGCGAGATATCGCCCTGCTGCAGGATCTGCAGCGCGGCGATCAGTTGCGCATGGGCAAACCCTGGGCGCCGTCCTTCGTAGGCCAGGGTCGCCAGGGAGTTGATCACCGACTTGCTGCCTTGGAACTGGCCGAAGTTGCTCTCCATGCCCCACACCGCCACCAGCGCCTCGCGATCGACGCCATAACGCTGCTCGATGCTTTGCAGGATCTGGGCATTCTGTTGGATCAGGCTCTTGCCTTTGTTGACCCGCAGTGGCGACAACGCGCCATCGAGGTATTCCCACACGGGGCGGGCGAATTCCGGCTGGCTGCGATCGGCCTTGATCACGCTCATGTCCGGACTGACCCCGATAAACGCACGATCGAACAGATCGCCACGGATCCCAGAAGCCAGTGCCTCCTTGCGAAACCCGGCCTGCCATTGCGCAAAGGTCTGGGTGGGCGCAATGGTCAGGTCTTCACCGGTCGGCACCACGGGCGGCACGATCGCCGGAGCGGTCACGGTGGGGACTGTCTGGAGCGGTTGGGCGTCGGCGGCAGTAGGTTTTTCGGCGCAGGCGACAAGCAGGACAACGCTTGCGGCAACAATCATTTGGCGCAGTGGCCAACGATGGGAAAGACAGAAGGGCATGCACGGGTCCAGAAATACAAATCAGGTGCTGACCTTAACATGCGAAAGGCGCGTAGGGCTTGTCCGGGTGTTTCAAGCGGCCAGAAAGCAAGAAGCCTCCCAGTTGTCAGACTGGAAGGCTTCGCGGCGGTAGCTGCCTTTGCCCTTGGCGGGTCGTTCCTGGCGACTGCGGAACAGGGGCTGGGCGACGATGGACTTGGCCTTGTTGGGGCCATGCTTGGATGGCTTTTTGCTCATGGTGGTTACTCTCGTGGGGTGGGTTTTGCGGGGTAAATCATGGGATAGAGTCGGGGCGTTGTCCATAGGGTAAATGGAGGCGATATTTGTAGGATCAAGAGCGGAAAAGATCGCAGCCTTCGGCAGCTCCTACAGAAGTATGCATTTCCATTGTAGGAGCTGCCGAAGGCTGCGATCTGTTATTCAGCTGGCAGCGTCAACCGCTGCCCAGCCATCAACAGCGACAAGCGACTGAGGCTCATCCACGGTGAGCCGGCAGCCTGGCCCTTGATCTGCGCATCGATGCGCTGGGCTTCGAGCAGCAGTTGTGCCCAGCGCGATGCGGAATAGCGTTGCAGGGCCTTGCTCATCAGCGGTTTGCGTTTGTCCCACACCGGCGGGCGGGCCTGGCTGAAGGCCTTGTCCAGCGGTACGCCCTGGCTGTATTGCAGGGACAGGTTGGCCAGCAGGCGCAACTCCCGGGCCAGGGCCCAGAGAATCACCGGCGGCTCGACGCCTTCGCCCCGCAGCCCTTCGAGCATGCGCAGGGCATGGGCGGCCTCACCGTTGAGGATCGCATCGGTCAGCCCGAAGACATCGAAGCGCGCACTGTCGGCCACGGCAGCCTGCACCGTTTCCACGGTGATCTGCCCGCCCTCGGCCATCAGCTTGAGCTTTTCGATTTCCTGGGCGGCGGCCAGCAGGTTGCCTTCGACCCGGGCGGCAATCAGTTCCACGGCGTCCTGGCTGGCCGAGAGGCCGGCCTGGGACAGGCGCTGGCGGATCCAACTGGGCAGCTGGCTGACATCCACCGGCCAGATCTGCACGAACTGGGTCTGTTGGCCTTCGACCAGGGCCTTGCCCCATTTGGTCTTTTGCGCGCTGCCGTCGAGCTTCGGCAAGCTGATGAGCAGCACGGTGTCCTCGGCGGGCCGTGAGCAATATTCGATCAGCGCGGCGGCGCCTTTGTCACCGGGTTTGCCGGACGGCAAACGCAGTTCCAGCAGGCGTTTTTCGGCGAACAACGACATGCTCGCCCCGGCCTGCAGCAGCGTGCCCCAGTCGAAACTGGCGTCGGCGGCGAAGACCTGGCGTTCGTCGAAGCCTTGCTGGCGTGCAGCAGTGCGGATGGCGTCGGCGGCTTCCTGGCACAGCAGTGGGTCATCGCCACTGATGATGTAGACCGGCGCGAGGGCGCCTTGCAGGTGTTTGCCGAGTTGGGCGGGAGCGAGCTTCATAAGAAAAGGCGAGCGGGGCGCTGGAGCGCCCCGCAAGGCTTATTCAGCCGGGATCTGCATTGGCGACTGTTGCGGGGTCTCCGCTTCAGCCTTGCGTGCCGCTTCCAGCGCATCGGCTTCGGCTTTGGCCTTGGCGTCGGCCGTCTGTTGCAGCTGCTCCAGTTGGGCCGGGCTCAGCTGTTGCAGGCGCAGCATCATGCGCTGTACGAGGTCACGCCGCATTTCGCCACGCACTTCGCTCGACTCCTGGTCGGAACCGGTGATGTTGTTGCCATCGTGCAGGTAGACCTTCTGCACCTGCAGCTTGTCGTCCACCAGCACCAGGTCGTTCTGGCCGCGGATCTCATAGCTCAGTACGTTGTTCAGTTCGTACTCTGCCGAACGACCGGCGCCGGCATAGCTCAGGCTGCGCTGGCTTTGCTGTTCACGGGTCAATACCAGCTTGTACGGGGCGCCGGTGTAGACTTTCACTCCGCTGTTTTCCAGGGTGTCGCGCAGCATCTTGACGGTTTCGCCATAGGCGTCCCGTGCGCTGAGGTCCAGCTCGGTGATGGCCAGCTCGGTGGTGCCGGTGCCGCGCAGTTGGAAGCCGCAGGCGCTCAACAGGACCGCCAGGCCCACTACCAGCAGATTACGTTTGATCATCTTGTTGCTCCCCTTGAACCCTATGGGGGTCGACCATGCGACCCCGCAGGTTATATTCGGCGCCAGGCTCGAGCCTCGCGCCTGATCCAATTAGCTTGCGACGATGTTGACCAGCTTGCCGGGCACGACGATCACTTTGCGAATCGTCAGGCCATCGACGAAGCGCAGTACGTTTTCATTGGCCCGCGCAGCAGCTTCGACTTCTTCGCGAGTGGCGGCGGCCGGCATTTCGATCTGGCCGCGCAGCTTGCCGTTGACCTGGATGACCAGGGTCAGGCTGTCCTGCACCAGCGCGGTTTCGTCCACCACCGGCCAGCGTGCGTCAATCACCGGGTCGGCGTGACCCAGTTGATTCCACAGCTCGTGGCTGATGTGCGGGGTGATCGGCGCCAGCAGCAACGTCACGGCTTCCAGGCCTTCGTGAATCAGAGCGCGATCCTGCTCGGTGCCTTGCGCGGCTTTTTCCAGCACGTTCATCAGCGTCATCACCTGGGCGATGGCGGTGTTGAATTTGTGGTTCTGGCCGACGTCATGGCTGGCCTGCTTGATGGCCAGGTGGATCGAGCGACGAATGGCTTTGTGCTCGTCGTTCAGGCTGGCGATGTCCAGTTTGCCCGGCAGGCCCTGGGTGACGTGGGCTTGCGCCAGGCGCCAGACGCGCTTGAGGAAGCGGTGCGAGCCCTCGACGCCCGAATCGGACCACTCGGCGCTCATGTCAGGTGGCGAGGCGAACATCATGAACAGGCGGCAGGTGTCGGCGCCGAACTGGTCGATCATCGACTGTGGGTCGACGCCGTTGTTCTTCGACTTGGCCATTTTCTCAGTGCCGCCGATTTCCACCGGCAGGCCGTCGGCGATCAGCTTGGCGCTGATGACCTTGGCTTTGCTGTCGCGTTCCAGTTCTACGTCGCTCGGGTTGAACCAGGTGTAGGCACCGTTGGCTTCGCGACGATAGTAAGTCTCGGCGATCACCATGCCTTGGGTCAGCAGGTTCTTGAACGGCTCGTTGGAACTCACCAGGCCTTCGTCACGCATCAGCTTGTGGAAGAAACGTGCGTAGAGCAGGTGGAGAATGGCGTGTTCGATACCACCGATGTACTGGTCCACCGGCAACCAGTGGTCAGCCGCGGATTTTTCCACCAGGCCGCCTTCATAGTGCGGCGAGGCATAGCGTGCGTAGTACCACGAGGACTCGACGAAGGTGTCCATGGTGTCGGTTTCACGCTTGGCCGGTGCGCCGCATTTCGGGCAGTTGCACTCATAGAACTCGGGCATGCGCGCCAGGGGCGAACCGGCGCCGTCGGGTACGACGTCTTCGGGCAGGACCACGGGCAACTGATCTTCCGGCACCGGTACGTCACCGCAGGTGTCGCAATGCACGATCGGGATCGGGCAGCCCCAGTAACGCTGGCGGCTGATGCCCCAGTCCCGCAGACGGAACTGGGTGCGCGAGGCGCCGAGGTTTTTCTTGATCAGGGCGACTTCGATGGCATCGAACGCGCCGGGGAAATCCAGGCCGTTGAACTCACCGGAGTTGATCAGCTCGCCATGTTCGCCGTAGGCGTCCTGCCAAGGTTCCGGGGTCTGGTCGCCGGCGCTGGTGCGCACGACCGGTTTGACCGGCAGGTTGTACTTGTGGGCGAATTCGAAATCACGCTCGTCGTGGGCAGGGACTGCCATTACCGCGCCGTCCCCGTAGTGCATCAGCACGTAGTTGGCGACCCATACCGGCAGCTTCTCGCCGGTAAGCGGGTGTTCGACGAACAATGAAGTGGGCAGGCCCTTCTTCTCTTGGGTGGCGACGTCGGCTTCGGCGACGCTGCCGCCCTTGCATTCGGCGATGAACGCCTGCAGCTCAGGGTCGTTCTGTGCCGCCAGGGTCGCCAGTGGATGCTCGGCGGCCACGGCCACATACGTGGCGCCCATCAGCGTGTCCGGGCGGGTGGTGAAGACTTTCAGGGTACCGGCTTCGCCGATGGAGGCGACGTCGTAGGGGAACTGCACTTCCATGCCCCGGGACTTGCCGATCCAGTTGCGCTGCATGGTCTTGACCTGCTCGGGCCAGCCAGTCAGTTCGTCGAGACTCTCCAGGAGTTCATCCGCGTAGGCGGTGATCTTGAAGTAGTACATCGGGATCTCGCGCTTTTCGATCAGCGCGCCGGAGCGCCAGCCGCGACCGTCGATCACTTGTTCGTTGGCCAGTACGGTCTGGTCCACCGGGTCCCAGTTCACGGTGCCGTTCTTGCGGTAGATCACGCCTTTTTCGAACAGGCGGGTGAACAGCCATTGTTCCCAGCGGTAGTAGTCGGGCTTGCAGGTGGTGACCTCGCGGGACCAATCCACCGCCAGGCCCAGGCTGCGCAGCTGGGTCTTCATGTAGGCGATGTTTTCGTAGGTCCACTTGGCGGGGGCCACGTTGTTCTTCATCGCGGCGTTTTCCGCCGGCATGCCGAAGGCGTCCCAACCCATGGGTTGCAGGACGTTCTTGCCTTGCATGCGCTGGTAGCGGGAGATCACGTCGCCGATGGTGTAGTTGCGCACGTGCCCCATGTGTAGCTTGCCGCTGGGGTAAGGGAACATCGACAGGCAGTAGTAAGTCTCCTTGCCTGGCTGTTCACTGACTTCAAAGGACTTTTGCTCGTCCCAGAACGACTGGGCGGCGGCTTCGATTTCACGGGGCTGGTAGTGTTCGTGCATGGCTACTTTTGTACTGAATGGGGTGGCCCAATCCTCTTCGTGGCCATGCTGGACGCAGACGACGCCGAATCCGGCGTTTTCGATGCCCAGCCAAGCTGGAAGTGGAGTTACAGGAAGCGCCGTAGCATACATGACCGCGCTCTGCCGAGGGAAACCCTGATTGTTGCCGAATCCTCGCTGACCATCGGCGATGACCGGTATTCAGGGCCGTTGGTCGCGGCGCCCTGCCGGTTTGCCCAGCGAAGCTAAGCTTCTCAATGGGGAGTGAGTCTTATCTTCAATGAGGTGAGGGATGGTTGAATCACAACGAAAAGTCGCTACACCTGAGTTGTATGAAAAACTGATCGATCGTCTTGGGGTGGCCCTGGACGCTGCAAGAACCGCCGGACGCTTGCGTGATGAACGCCCGGCAGAGCTGGAACTGCGAGGCTTGAGCCCCGCGGAGTTCGAACTGGTCAAGGCTTACCTCGAACAGGCCGGGCATCAAACCCCCACCAGTGGGGCCCAGGTACTCAAGCGTCTCGATGCGCCCCGTTCGGCCAAGGTTGTGTGGCTCAAGGACCGGACGCCTGATAAGGATGCTGTAAAGGTCCGGTCGCTGCAGTTCAAGTAAAGCCGGATTCACGCGTGTCGCTTTTTTTGGTTCAAGGCTTTTTCGAATCTGTTGTCGCTTTGCGTCAACCCACTTAGGCTTCGGGCATCTATGGAGATGCCCGATGCCGTTTCGCTATTTCATCAAACAACTTTTATTGCCGCCCGGCATTCTTTTGCTGCTGTTGGCGCTCGCCTGGTGGTGGCGCCATTCTCGGCCGCGCCTGGCCCGGCTGTGTTTCGCCGTGGGCCTGGGCGGTTTCTGGTTGATGAGCCTGCCGGTGGTGGTGCAGTGGAGCGCCAAGGCCTTGGAGCGTGAGCCGCCGCTGCTGCGCGGCGAATGGGCGACCCTGGCCCAGCGTGCCGACGC
Organism: Pseudomonas brassicacearum; assembly: GCF_009601685.2. Taxonomy (NCBI): domain Bacteria; kingdom Pseudomonadati; phylum Pseudomonadota; class Gammaproteobacteria; order Pseudomonadales; family Pseudomonadaceae; genus Pseudomonas; species Pseudomonas brassicacearum. Next base: position 5,755,421 of record NZ_CP045701.2, on the reverse strand, counting down.
CATCGTGGTGCTGGGTTCCGGTCGCGAGCGCGGGGACCCGGCCTGGGGCGCCGACCAACCCACCGGGGTCGGCCTGGAGCGCCAGCGTTATGCGGCGCGGCTGGCCAAGGCTTCGGGCTTGCCCGTGCTGACCACCGGCGGCTTGCACTATGGCACCCCACCCAGCGAGGCCAAGTTGATGGCCGACTCGATGCGCGAGGATTTCGGCGTCAACGTGCGCTGGCAGGAAGGACGTAGCCGCACCACCTGGGAAAACGCCCAGATGAGCGCCGAGATCCTGTTGCCCGAAGGCATCAAGCGGGTTGTGGTGGTCACCCAGGCCTGGCACATGCCTCGGTCGGTCTGGAGTTTCGAGCGCGCGGGGTTTGAAGTGGTGCCGGCGCCGGTGGGTTTCCTGGGGGCGGACAACGCCCGGCCACTGGGCGGCTGGATGCCGGAGTTCAAGTCGATCTGGCAATCGGGGCAGTTGATGAATGAGGCGGTGGGGCTGGTGGGGTATTGGTTGTTCTACCGCTGAGCGGTGTTACGGCAACTGGGATTATCCCTGTAGGAGCTGTCGAGCGGAGCGAGGCTGCGATCCTGTCCCAGACAATTGAGTCGGGAGTGAAAGATCAAGATCAAAAGATCGTCCGAACGCGGCCCGAGCCTTCGGCAGCCCCTACAGAGTCCAGCAGGAGCAAGGACTATCGAGAACCTTAAACCGTCCTGGCCATCCGGCTCGCCATCAACGCCCAGCCCAGCAGCAACACGCACAAGATGATCAACGGCCATGAGCGCCATTGCAGGTATGGCGTCAGGTCGTGCATCGGCACCACTTCGCCGTAGAGGATGCCGCGCTCGAATTGCGGGATCTGTGCCGTGATCTGGCCGAAAGGGTTGATCAGGCCGGTCACGCCGTTGTTGGTGGCGCGGATCATCCAGCGGCCGGCTTCCAGGGCGCGCATCTGGGCCATTTGCAGGTGCTGCAACGGACCGATCGAGGTGCCGAACCAGGTGTCGTTGCTGATGGTCAGCAGCAGGTCGCTGCGTGCTGACAGGCTGGCGGCAAATTCCGGGTAGACCACTTCATAGCAGATGAACGGCGCGATCTGGTAACCCTTGGCTTGCAGCAGCGGCTGGTCGGCCGGGCCCCGGGCGAAGTCCGACATGGGCAGGTCGAAGAAGGCGATCAGGCCGCGCAGGATGTCCTGTAGCGGCACGTATTCGCCAAACGGCACCAGTTTTTGCTTCAAGTACGTACCGTCACCTTCGCCGGTCACCGTGATGCCGTTGTAGTAACGTTTCTCGTGGCGCACCAGTTGGCGAATCGGCACACCGGTAATCAACGCCGAATGCCGCTCGGCGGCGAAGCTGCCCATCATGTCCAGGTAGCCCTGGGCAGACTCCTTGAGCACCGGCACCGCGGTTTCCGGCCAGATCAGCAGGTCGACGCGCTTGGATGCAAAGCTCATGTCGCGGTACAGCGCCAACTGCGCGTTGAGCTGCTCGGGGTCCCACTTCATGCTTTGTTCGATGTTGCCCTGGATCGCCGCGACGCTCAGCGGGTCGCCCGAGGGGCTGGTCCAGGCGTGGCCCTTGAGTGCCATGCCGGCCACCCATGGACCAATCAACAACAGCATGCCCGCGGCAATAAAACCTTTGCGCCCGGTGCGGATCAACCGCGGCGCGTTGTACAGCAGCGCGGCGGTCAAGGCCAGGGTGAAGGAGATCAGCCACATCCCGCCCAGCGGCGCGAGGCCGGCCAGCGGGCCGTTGAGCTGGCTGTAGCCGGAATACAGCCAGGGGAACCCGGTGAGGAACCAGCCGCGGAAGGCTTCCTGGCCCAACCACAGCGCGGCGAACGCCAGGGCGTCGGCCAACGGCGCCTCGTTGCGGCGCAGCCAGCGCGCCCACAGCCAGGCGGGCAGGGCGAAGAACCAGGCGATGGCGGCGATGAACAGCAGCATCAAGAACCCGGCGAGCAGCACCGAGGCGCCGCCGAAGTTGTGGATGCTGACGTAGATCCAACTGGTGCCGGCACCGAACAGGCCAAAGCCGAAACACCAGCCACGGCCCAGGGCCTGGCGCGGCGAGAGCTCGCGCAGCCCGGCATAGAACAAACCGACCGCCAGCAATGCCAGCGGCCAGAGGTCGAACGGCGCCAGGGCCAGGGTGGTGATCGCACCGGCCGCCGAGGCCAGCAGGTTACCGGGCCAGCCGGGGCGGGTTATCCAGCGCATTTTTGTCCTTAGCGGGTCTCGCAGGGGTTATCGGCCAATGGGCGACAGGCGCAGCAAGTGAATCCGACGGCTGTCGGCATTCAGGATGCGGAAGCGCCAGGCGCCGATTTCCGTGGTTTCGTTGCGCTTGGGCAGGTGCCCGAAAGCGCTCATCACCAGGCCGCCGACAGTGTCGAACTCATCGTCGGAGAATTGGCTGTCGAAAAATTCGTTGAAGTTCTCGATCGGCGTCAGGGCCTTGATCAGGAAATCGCCGCTGGGCAGGGGCTTGATGTAGCTGTCTTCCTCGACGTCGTGTTCGTCTTCGATGTCGCCGACGATCTGCTCGAGCACGTCTTCGATGGTGACCAGGCCGGCCACGCCGCCGTATTCGTCGATGACGATGGCCATGTGGTTGTGGTTGGCGCGGAATTCACGCAGCAGCACGTTCAGGCGCTTGGACTCGGGCACGAAAGTGGCCGGACGCAGCAAATCCTTGATGTTGAAGCTGTCGCCGTTTTCCTGAAGGATCAGCGGTAGCAGGTCCTTGGCCAGCAGCACGCCCATGACATCGTCATGGCTCTCGCCGACGACCGGGTAGCGCGAGTGAGCGGAGTCGACCACGGCGGGCAAGAATTCGCGAGGGGTCTGGGTCGCCTTGATGCTGACCATCTGCGAGCGCGGGACCATGATGTCGCGCACTTGCAGGTCAGCGACCTGGATGGCGCCTTCGACGATGGCCAGCGCTTCGCTGTCCAGCAGTTTGTTCTGGTGTGCATCGCGCAGCAGCTCCAGCAGCTCCTGGCGGTTCTTCGGCTCATGGGCAAAAGCCTGGGTGAGCTTGCCCAGCCATGACTTTTGCCCGCTGCTCGATCGATCTTCGCTCATAGCGATTACTCTGAATCCTTTGTCGTTACAGGTTGATGTATCAGTGTTCGTCGCCGGCATAAGGGTCGGGATGACCCAGCTCTGCAAGCAACGTTCGTTCCAGAGCTTCCATTTCTTCGGCTTCGTCATCTTCTATATGGTCGTAACCCAGTAGATGCAAGCAGCCGTGAATCACCAGATGAGCCCAGTGGGCCTCAAGGGGCTTGTCTTGTTCCGCCGCTTCACGCTCGACCACCGGGACGCAGATCACCAGGTCGCCCAGCAGCGGGATATCGAGCAGTTCGTCGGGCACGTCGGCGGGGAACGACAGCACGTTGGTGGCGTAGTCTTTCTGCCGCCAGGTGTGGTTCAGTTCACGGCCTTCGGGTTCGTCCACCAGGCGGATCGTCAGCTCCGAGTCGGCGCTGCGTTGGCGCAGGGCCAGTTCGCACCATTGGCGGAACTGGGCTTCGCTGGGGGCGGCGTGTTCGCAGGCCACTTGCAGGTCGAGTTCAAGCATTGCGGCCATGGCCTTTGCTGTCCAACTCTTGCTCGGCGCGATGCTCGAAACGCTCGTAGGCTTCGACGATGCGTTGCACCAATGGATGGCGCACCACGTCCTTGGGCATGAAGTGCGTGAAGCTGATGCCCGGCACGTCCTTGAGGACCTGGATCACATGGTTCAGTCCGGACTTGGTGCCACGAGGCAGGTCGACCTGGGTGATGTCCCCGGTGATGACGGCGGTGGAGCCGAAGCCGATGCGGGTCAGGAACATTTTCATCTGCTCGACCGTGGTGTTCTGGCTTTCGTCGAGGATGATGAAGCTGTTGTTCAGGGTCCGACCACGCATGTAGGCCAGCGGTGCGACCTCGATGACCTGGCGCTCGATCAGCTTGGCGACGTATTCGAAGCCGAGCATTTCATACAACGCGTCATAGAGCGGGCGCAGGTACGGGTCGATCTTCTGGGCCAGGTCGCCGGGCAGGAAGCCGAGTTTTTCGCCCGCTTCGACCGCCGGTCGCACCAGCAGGATGCGCCGCACCTGTTCACGTTCCAGCGCATCGACGGCGCAGGCCACGGCCAGGTAGGTCTTGCCGGTACCGGCCGGGCCGATGCCGAAGTTGATGTCGTTGCCCAGGATTTCCTTCACGTAGCGCTGCTGATTCAAGCCGCGAGGGCGAATCATGCCTTTTTTCGTGCGCAGGGCCACGGCAGGTTCCGACGGGGCGTGGTTGTCGAGTTCTTCGACAGCCGACTCCTGCAGGAACAGGTGGACCGTATCCGGCGACAGCTCGCTCCCCTTGGTTTCCCGGTAGAGACGGCGCAGCAGGTTTTCCGCGGAGGTGGTGTGCTTGGGTTCGCCGATCAGTTCGAACTGGTTTCCGCGGTTGCGGATCTCGATGGCCAGGCGCTGTTCGATCAAGCGCAGGTGCTCGTCGAATTGCCCGCACAGATTGGCGAAGCGGCGAGCCTCAAAGGGCTCGAGAATAAAGCGATGTGGTTCGATGGGTGCGTTCAAGGTCGTTTTTAGCCGCCCGGGGGCAATTAAGGTGAAATCAAGGATAACGCCAGTAGGCTGGGTGCGAAAGCTCTTAAACAGGCGAATCTGATCACAGGGCTTGGCACAGCCCATTGTGGGAGCAAGGCTTGCCCGCGATCAAGGCGCCGCGGTCTTCAGTGAGATTGCGGTGCTTCTATCGCGGGCAAGCCTTGCTCCCACAGGTCTTGCTTCCACAGGCAATAGGGTTTTTGAGCCGGTTACTGGATCAACGAACCGCGCAGCGAGTGCGGTTGCGCGGCGTCGATGTGCACGTCGGCGAACTGGCCGATCAGGGCCGGGGTGTCGCAGCGGAAATTGACGATGCGGTTGTTTTCGGTCCGCCCTTGCAACTCGCCCGGGTCCTTTTTTGAGTAATCGGTTACCAGAATCCGCTGGACGGAGCCGACCATTTGTCGGCTGATCTCGAAACCTTGCTGGTTGAGGCGATGTTGCAAGGCGTTGAGACGTTCTTTTTTCAGTTCTTCGGGCGTTTCGTCTGCCAAGTCGGCCGCCGGCGTGCCGGGGCGCTGGCTGTAGACGAAGGAATAGGAGAAGTCGAAGCCCACGTCTTCGATCAGCTTCATGGTCTGCTGGAAGTCTTTCTCGGTTTCGCCAGGGAAGCCGACGATAAAGTCCGAGCTGATGCAGATCCCCGGCACTGCCGCGCGCAACTTGCGCAGCTTGGATTTGTACTCCAGCGCCGTGTGGTTACGCTTCATGGCCGCAAGGATCCGGTCGGAGCCCGATTGCACTGGCAGGTGCAGGTGCTTGACCAGTTCGGGGACTTCGGCGTGGGCCTGGATCAGGCTGTCGGAGAACTCCAGCGGGTGAGACGTGGTGTAGCGGATGCGGTCGATGCCATCCACTGCCGCCACGACGCGGATCAGTTCGGCGAGGTCCGCCAGGCGACCGTCGTGGGTCAGGCCACGATAGCCGTTGACGTTCTGCCCCAGCAGGGTCACTTCGCGCACGCCGTTTTCCGCCAGGTGGATGATCTCGGCGATCACGTCGTCGAACGGCCGGCTGACTTCTTCGCCGCGGGTGTAGGGCACCACGCAGAACGTGCAGTACTTGCTGCAACCTTCCATCACCGACACGTAGGCACTAGGGCCGTCGATGCGCGGTTCGGGCAGGTGGTCGAATTTTTCGATTTCGGGGAACGAGACGTCCACTTGCGGCAATTTGGTCGCGCGGGCGGCGTCGATCATCTCCGGCAGGCGGTGCAAGGTCTGCGGGCCAAAGACCACGTCCACGTACGGCGCGCGATCACGAATGGCCGCGCCTTCCTGGCTGGCCACGCAACCGCCCACGGCGATGACCATTTCCGGGTTGGCGAGCTTCAGTTCGCGCCAGCGGCCCAGTTGCGAGTACACCCGGTCTTGGGCGCGTTCGCGGATCGAGCAGGTGTTGAGCAGGATCACGTCCGCGTCTTCAGCGCGGGCGGTGACTTCCAGGGCCTGGTGTTCACCCAGCAGATCGACCATGCGCGAGCTGTCGTACTCGTTCATCTGGCAGCCGTGGGTTTCGATGTAAAGCTTCTTGGCCATGGACGGGATCATCACGTGATTCAAAGAACCGCGCATTATAGGGAAATAGTGGCCTGTGTGGCTAATTCGCGCACTCAACTTCGGCGCCAGGACTTACCAGGCTGCGTTGCCATTCCTCGCCGTAGCGGGCTACGACTCGTCATGGCGCCTTGCCTGGCAAGCCCTGGCACTCGAATTTGAATGCGCGAATTAACCGTACAGGCCACTGGGTTCCTACCGCCGTGCGAGCAGTGGCTATGCTATAGTTCGCGCCCTCATTTTTACCCGCCGATGTGTTTCGCCAGCCATGACCAAACGTGAAGCTCCAATCTACAAGGTGATTTTCCTCAACCAGGGCCAGGTGTTCGAAATGTACGCCAAGCAGATCTATCAAAGTGATCTGTGGGGCTTCCTGGAGGTGGAAGAATTCGTCTTTGGCGAGCGCACGCAAGTGGTCGTCGATCCGAGCGAGGAAAAGCTCAAGGCGCAGTTCGAAGGCGTGGTGCGCAGCTTCGTGCCGATGCATTCGATCGTGCGCATCGACGAAGTCGAACGCCTGGGCACCCCGAAAATCAGCGAAGCCCGTGGCGCGGTCGGCAATGTGATGCCGTTTCCGATGCCGATGCCTGAGAAGTAGGAAATTTGTTGCTGCGGCGCCGGGCCCTGTAGGAGCTGGCGAAGCCTGCGATCTTTTGATCCTGATCCTGATCCTGATCTTGATCTTTCGCTCTCGACTCAATTGCCAGTGGAAAGATCGCAGCCTCGTTGCACTCGACAGCTCCTACGCTCCTACGCCCCTACGCTCCTACAGGGGCCAGGCTGTGCGATTCAGGGTAGGGGTGAGAAGGGCGTACGCCCGTCGGCGTTCTGCAATTCCATCAGGTATTTGCGAAAGATCTGCCCCAGCACCTGGGTCGCCACTTCCAGCTCGTCGCGGGGCATCTGCTCGGCGACTTCGTCGGCGGTGTCCAGGGCTTCTTCGGCGCCGTTGACCGCGGCCATCTTCAGGACGATGTAGGCCTGGACGTTGTTGGCCGGCACACCTTCGCCATGGAAGAACATGCCGCCGAGCTTGAATTGCGCCTGGGCATGGCCTTGCAGCGAGGCTTTTTCGAAGTAGTTGAGGGCCAGCTTGAGGTCGCGCGGCGCAGCCTTGCCTTCATAGTAGAACTCGCCCAACTCGTATTGCGCTTGTGCATCACCTGCGTCCGCCGCTTTTTGACAGGCGTCGAGTGCCGGTGCGAGATCTTGTGGCTGGGTATTGAGCGTGCAGCGGCCCAGCGCCGGGATCAACAACGAGTTGCCGCCTGCCTGTGCATTCGCCAGCAGGGGCTGAAGGAGCAACAGGCAGCCCAAGGCAAGGGTGCGGCCGGTGCGGTTCATGGGAATCGACTTACCTCTGAGGGGCGCGCGGACCCTCCGGGGGATCCAATAAGCGCGCATTATGAAATAAGCAGGGCCATCCTTACAAAGTCTTTACTCGTTTTTCTGCTGCGAGGGAATGCTAATAGCTGCTTCGGACATAAATACGTAGGAAAAGAGCGGGAGATTGTCGGCAATCACTGACGCTAGCTTCAGCCGGCGTCAGTTATCCACAGGCTTACTTCAGTGCAGCAAAGGCCCGTTCGGCCGCATCGAGGGTGATCTTCAGCTCGGTCTCGCCATGGGCGATGGAGGTGAAGCCGGCTTCGAATGCGCTCGGGGCCAGGTACACACCACCGTCGAGCATCAGGTGGAAGAACCGCTTGAAACGGTCGGCGTCGCTGGCCATCACGTCTTCGAAGGTGACGATGTCATCGGCACCACTGAAGTACAGGCCGAACATGCCGCCGGCCTGGGTGGTCACGAAGGGGATGCCTGCCGCGTCAGCGCGAACTTGCAGGCCGTCGAGCAGGCGGGTGGTGTAGTCGGTCAGTTCGGCGTGGAAACCCGGGCGGCTGATCAGGCGCAGCGTGGTCAGGCCGGCGGCCATGGCCAGTGGGTTGCCCGACAAGGTGCCGGCCTGGTAGACCGGGCCCAGCGGGGCGATGCATTCCATGATCTTGCGCTTGCCGCCGAAGCAGCCCACCGGCATGCCGCCGCCGATGATCTTGCCGAAGGTGCTCAGGTCCGGCGTGACGCCGTAATGGGCCTGGGCGCCGCCGAGGGCCACGCGGAAACCGGTCATCACTTCATCGAAAATCAACACCACGCCATGCTGGTCGCACAGGCTGCGCAGGCCTTCGAGGAAACCCGGTGCCGGTGGCACGCAGTTCATGTTGCCGGCCACTGGCTCGACGATGATGCACGCCACTTCCTGGCCGACTTCGCCGAGCATTTTCTCGACTTCTTCAAGGTCGTTGAACGGCAGGGTCAGGGTGTGTTTGGCGAACGCCGCCGGTACGCCGGCCGAGCTCGGCACGCCCTGGGTCAGGGCGCCGGAGCCGGCCTTGACCAGCAGGCTGTCGGAGTGGCCGTGGTAGCAGCCTTCGAACTTGATGATGCTGTCGCGGCCGGTAAAACCCCGCGCCAGGCGGATCGCGCTCATGGTCGCTTCGGTGCCGGAGCTGACCATGCGCACCATTTCCATCGACGGCACGATCGAGCAAACCAGGTCGGCCATCTCGGTTTCCATCGCGGTCGGGGCGCCGTAGGACAGGCCGTGTACCAGTTGCTTGCGCACCGCATCCAGCACGTCCGGATGGCTGTGGCCGAGGATCATCGGGCCCCAGGAGCCGACGTAATCCACATAGCGCTTGTCGTCTTCGTCGGTGACGTACGCGCCTTCGGCGTGCTTGAAGAAAAGCGGGGTGCCGCCAACGCTCTTGAACGCACGAACGGGCGAGTTCACGCCGCCGGGGATGTGTTTCTGGGCATTGGCAAACAGGGTTTCGGAACGGGACATGGTTGGGCTCTCGAAAACGGAAAATGGACTATTTGATCTGCAGCAGCTCGTTGAAGGCGCGGGCGCGGCGCGTCACTTCAGTGGTGCTGTCGGCGCCGAACAGGCCGTGGACCACCGCCAGCAGGTCGACCCCATGGGCCACCAGCGGGGCGGCGTTGTCCAGGGTGATGCCGCCGATGGCGCACACCGGAATATGCAGCTTGAGGTGCGCCTGTTCGAGCAGTTCAAGGTTTGCGCTGGGGGCGCCGGGCTTGGTGTTGGAGTTGAAGAAGCGCCCGAACGCGACATAGCTGGCGCCTTCGCTGGCGGCCTGTTCGGCCAATGCCAGGCTGGCGTGGCAGGTGGCTCCGACGATCGCCTTGTGCCCGAGCAGTGCCCGCACTGGCGCCAAAGGGCCATCAGTCTGGCCCAGGTGCACACCGACGCCCAGGCGTGCGGCCAGTTCGGCGTCATCGTTGATGATCAGCTGGGTCTTGTAGCGCTCGCACAGGTTGCGCAGGGCTTCGGCTTCGCGCAGGCGGCGGGCCTCGTCGCTGCTTTTGTCGCGGTATTGCAGCAGGGTGACGCCACCTTCCAGCGCTGCTTCGACATAAGCGAGGAACTTGCCGGCCAGCAGTTGGCTATCGGTGATGGCGTAAAGGCCACGTAATTTCATTCCACAGGCCTCCGGTGCTACGAGCAGAAATCCAGCGGCAGGCGACGCGGTACGAACTGGCCTTTGCCCAGTTGTTCGGCATCGCGCAAGGTGCGCCAGGTGTAATCCAGCGCCGTCTTGACGGCGCTGGCGAGCTGTTCGCCCTGGGCCAACCGGCCCGCCAGGGCGCTGGCCAGGGTACAGCCGGAACCGTGGTAACTGCCGGGCAGACGCTGGCAGGTAAAGGTTTCGCGCCGGCCATCGCGGCTGTACAGGCGATTATGGACTTCATGTTCGTCGCCGTGACCACCGGTGATCAACAGGTGTTTGACGAAGGGCAGCAGTTTTTCCGCGCACTCATCGGCGCTGCCCTCGGGCAGTTCGGCGAGGATGCGTGCTTCAGGCAGGTTGGGGGTGGCGATGATTGCCAGGGGCAGCAGGCGTTCGCGCATGGCGTAGCCGACCTCATCCTTGCCCAGGCGCCCGCCACCGCCGGCGCGCAGCACCGGGTCGCAGACCATGGGCAGGTGCGGGTGCGCCTGGAGCAACTCGACCACCGTGTCGACCATTTCCAGGGAGCCAAGCATCCCCAGTTTGACCGCCGCCACCTGGGCATCGTTGAGCACGGCATTGGCTTGTGCCAACACCCACGCTCGGTCGAGCACCCGGAAATCGCTGACGTTGACGGTGTCTTGCACGGTCAAGGCGGTAACGGCAGGGGCGGCATGACAACCCTGGGCAAGCAGGGCTTCGATATCTGCCTGCAAACCGGCGCCACCACTGGGATCGTGGCCGGAGAGGCAGAGGACAACGGGGCGAGAGCTGTAGATATTCATGGTGCGCGAGCTTACCACCAAACCCTTCGATCGGCGCGCACCTGCATCAGGGGAAACCCTATTCCTGGTCCAAACAATCGAGTCTGGTTCCAAGGTTGTATTCCAGTCTGACCAAGGCGACAGCTCTATCTCAATGCTTTGCTCTGAAACGCCCGTACTAGAGCCTTCTGTAGGAAAAAATTCAATGGTGCAAATTGGCCATCAGCGGCTATGCTAGGGATGGATCCAACTCATAACAGGTAATGCCGGTTTTACGTCTACTCAGGGAATGGGGGGCTTCCTGACTCAACCGGACAGGCCGCGCTGGGGCTTAAATGCGCTATTTGCTGATGTTGTTGTTGTGCTTGTCCCCTCTGGCAAGTGCCCTTGAATTCGATGAATTCACCCAAAACCTGCCGTTGGGCCATGCCCTGCAGGTGTTCGAAGATGCGGACGGCACGGCCACCATTGACGATGTCCTGGCCCAGGCTGGCGCCGGTGCTTTCAAGCCCCACGACCAAGGCACGCTGAACGCCGGTTACTCGCGATCCGCCTTCTGGTTGAAAATCGACCTGCACTATCGCCCCGCCAACCCGGACACCCAGCGCACCTGGCTGCTGGAACTGGCGTACCCGCCGCTGGATCACCTCGATTTGTACCTGCCCGATGCGGCGGGGGCCTATCGCCTGGTTCGCCAGACCGGTGATGCGTTGCCGTTTGCCAGTCGCGAGGTCCGCCAGAACAACTACCTCTTCAGCCTGGCTTTCAAACCCGAACAACAGCAGACCCTCTACCTGCGCCTGCAAAGCCAGGGGTCGATCCAGGCGCCGCTGACGCTGTGGTCGAGCACCGCTTATCTGGAACAACAGCCGGTGCGCTTGTATGTACTGGGGATCATCTATGGCGTGCTGCTGGGGATGCTGGTCTACAACCTGTTCATCTACCTGAGCGTGCGCGATACCAGCTACCTCTATTACATCTTCTACATTGCCTCGTTCGGCCTGTATCAGTTGTCGGTCAACGGTGCCGCCGTGGAGTACTTCTGGCCGGATAACCCCTGGTGGGCCAACGCCGCGACGCCGTTCTTCATCGGCTGCGCGGGCCTGTTTGGCAGCCAGTTCGCCCGCAGCTTCCTGCAAACCGCCCAGCATAGCCGTTGGCTGGACCGCTTGCTGCTGGCGCTGATCGCCTACAGCGCCGTGGTAGTCGGCCTGTCGCTGATGACCAGTTATGCCCTGGCGCTGCGCCTGGCGACGGCATTGGCGCTGCTGTTCACGGTGACGATCTTTGCCGCCGGGCTGTTTGCCTGGTGGCGTGGCCTGCGGGTGGCGCGTTATTTCATCATTGCCTGGTCGGCGTTTCTGCTGGGGGGCATCGTCAATACGTTGATGGTGCTCGGTTACCTGCCGAACGTTTTCCTGACCATGTACGCCAGCCAGATCGGCTCGGCCATTGAAGTGGCGCTGCTGTCCCTGGCCCTGGCCGACCGCATCAACGCCATGCGCGAACAGCAGGCCCAGACCCTCTTGGATGCCGGGCAGAAGCTCGAAGTACTCAACCAGCAACTGGCCCATGGCAATAAGCTCAAGGATGAATTCCTCGCCACCTTGACTCATGAGCTGCGCACGCCGATGAATGGCGTGATCGGTTCCCTGGAGTTGATGGAAACCGTCGAGATGGACGAGGAACTGACCCAGTATCAACAGACCGCCGCCGGTTCGGCGCGGGACATGATGCGCATGGTCAACGGCATCCTCACCCTGACCGAGTTGCAGGCCGGCAAACTCAAGGTCTATCCGGCACCGTTCAGCCTGCGTGGGATGGTCGATGCGCTGCAGGTGCAGTTCGGCGCCAATGCCGCGGCCAAGGGCCTGGACTTCAAGGTCGACGTGTCCCCAGGCCTGACGGACCGGTTGCTCGGCGACAGCGGCAAGCTGGCCCAGAGCCTGGAATGCCTGCTGGACAACGCCATCAAGTTCACCCGGGTTGGCGGCCTGGCCCTGCGCGTCAGCGGCAGGCCGACAGCGCTCGATCGGCTGATGCTGTCCTTTGCCGTCATTGACACCGGGATCGGTTTTACCGACCTGGGAGAGGCGACCTTGTACCAACGCTTCTTCCAACTCGACGGCTCGATGACCCGCGAATACGGCGGCCTCGGCGTGGGCCTGGCCATCTGCCGGCAACTGGTGGAACTGCTGGGCGGACGCCTGACCCACACCTCCGAACCCGGTCGTGGCAGCCGTTTTCAGTTGGACGTGGAGTTTGACGTGGCCTTGCCGGCGGCGGTCCCGACGCCGTTTTCCTTCGGTGGCCACCAGGGCTCGCGCCAACCGCAGGATTGCACGGTGCTACTGGCCGATGACAGCAGCATCGATCAGTTGGTCATGCGGGGCATGTTGCTCAAGCTCGGGTATCGGGTGCGCACCGCCGACAGTGGCCGCGCCGCGCTGGATCTGCTGCACGGCGAGCGCTTTGATGCGGTGCTGCTCGATTGCCAGTTGCCGCCGCTGGACGGCGTGTCGCTCTGCTGCCAGATCCACACCTTGTCCGGTTGCGAGCAATTGCCGGTGCTGGTGGTCAGCCCGAACGTGGGGCGCGAGTGCTGTCCCTCGGGCGCGCAGATCGATTACTTGAGCAAACCGGTGAAATTCGAGGCGCTGCAGGCGATGCTCCAGCGTCGGGTGCTTTGTCCAAGGCAGGGTGAAAGCGCCGACATTTAGGCGCATATGACACTTTGTTCGGCCTGGAGGCGGTGCTTAACTGAATCCCTGGCCGATCGAGGAGCCCTGTCATGAACCTGCACCAGTTCGCTGAAACCCACGACGTCACCAACCAGCCGCCGTCCCTGGATGGTGCCAACCTGTACCGGATCGACCTGCCGCTGCAGCAGTGGTCGCAGCGTTTTGGGGCGGGTTGGGCACAGGCGCGGATCGATGCGTATGGGGCGCTGGCCGGCGGGCCGTTGATGGAAGCGGGCTTCCTGGCCAACCAGAACAAACCGGTGTTCTGCAGCCATGATCGTTATGGCCATCGCATCGACCTGGTGGAATTCCATCCCGCTTATCACCAGTTGATGCGCACCGCCGTCGAGCACGGCCTGCCCAGTTTGCCCTGGGCCCATCCGCAACCCGGCGCGCATGTCGCCCGGGCGTCGATGACCTACCTGCACAGCCAGGCCGAAGCCGGCACTGGCTGCCCCCTGACCATGACCTTCGCCAGCGTGCCGGCGCTGCGCTTGCAGCCGGACCTGGCCGAGCGCTGGCTGCCAAAGGTGCTGGCTACCGAGTACGACCCGCGTAACGTCGGCATGGCCCACAAGGCTGGGGTGACCCTGGGCATGGCGATGACCGAAAAACAGGGCGGCACCGATGTGCGGGCCAACACCACCAAGGCTTATCCAGTGGGCGCCAGCGGCCCGGGCCAAGCCTATGAGTTGGTGGGCCACAAATGGTTCTGTTCGGCGCCGATGTGCGATGCCTTCCTCACCTTGGCCCAGACCGACAAGGGCCTGACCTGTTTCCTGTTGCCGCGCCATCGCCCCGACGACACCCGCAATCAGTTCTACATCCAACGGCTGAAGAACAAGCTGGGCAACTGCTCCAACGCCTCCAGCGAAGTCGAGTTCCGTGGCGCACTGGCCTGGATGGTAGGTGAAGAAGGGCGGGGCGTGCCGACGATCATCGAGATGGTCGCCATGACCCGTTTCGATTGCATGGTCGGCTCCAGCGCCCTGATGCGCCAGGCGCTGACCCAGGCCAGTCATCACTGCGCGCACCGCAAGGTCGGTGGCAAGTTGTTGAGTGAACAGCCGCTGATGCAAAACGTGCTGGCGGACCTGGCGCTGGAAAGCGAGTCCGCACTGGCCCTGAGCCTGCGCATGGGCCGGGCGCTGGATCACTTGAATGACGAGCACGAGGCCAAGTTCGCCCGGCTGGTGACGGCGGTGGGCAAGTACTGGATCTGCAAGCGCGCCCCCGCGATGATCAACGAAGCCGCCGAATGCATGGGGGGTGCCGGCTACGTCGAAGACAGCATCCTGCCGCGCCTGTACCGCGAAGCGCCGGTCAACTCGACCTGGGAAGGCTCCGGCAACGTGCAATGCCTGGATGTGCTGCGCGCCTTGTCCAAGGAGCCCGGCGTGCTGGAGGTACTGTTCAATGAGTTGGGCGACGGCCACGGCGACAAGCGCCTGGCCGGCCACATCAACCAATTGCACGCCGCATTCAAGGACACCGACGACATCCAGTACCGCGCCCGGCAATTGACCGAAGACATCGCCGTGGGCCTGCAAGCCAGGCTCTTGCTCGAGGCGGGGAACAGCGATGTCAGCGATGCCTTCATCGCCAGTCGCCTGGGTTCGGCCGGCCGGGTGTACGGTGTCTTGCCCCGGGGCTTGAATGTCGAGGCGATCGTTGCCCGCTCGACCCCGCACGGCTTTTAGACACATCACATACCCCTGTGGGAGCGGGCTTGCTCGCGAAGGCGTCGGCACATCCAGCTTCTGGGGTGACTGACCCACCGCCATCGCGAGCAAGCTCAGCTCCCACAGAGCATCCCAGAGTCCATGTGGGGGCAGGGAATCGATCGAGTCCACTACGCCACTGTTCCCGTCGGGCGGCGATGCAGGCAAGATGAAGACCTGCAAGTCAGAACACAGGAAGCTGATCGTGACCGAAGCGTTTATTGTCGTTCAAACCGCCGAACAAGCCGTGGATCGGCTGGCGGCCCTGCACGAGCGTGCGACCACCGCGTTGAACCAGGCACTGATGCGTTATCTCAAGGACCGCGTCGAGCCGGATGCCGAGCAGCGTGCGTTGTTTCGCTATCCCGCCTTGCGCCTGACCTATCACTGCCACGGCGAAGTTCCGCAAACCACGCGTGCCTATGCCAAGGTCCAGTTGCCCGGTACCTACAGCGTCACCGTCACCCATCCCGCCGCCTTCCGTAAATACCTGCTGGAACAGTTGGTCCCGCTGATGCACGACTTTACCGTCACCGTGGAAGTGGGCGTCAGCGAGCAGAACATTCCGTACCCGTACGTGGTGGAGCAGGGCGACGAACTGGCCGGCTCCGGTGTGACTGCCGCCGTGCTGGCGCGGGTTTTCCCCAGCACCGACCTGTCGGCCGCCACCGATGGCATCGCCGACGGCCTCTATGACTGGGAAAACACCGACCCGCTGCCCCTGGCGCTGTTCGACGCCGCGCGGGTGGATTTTTCCCTGCGCCGGCTGGTGCATTACACCGGCAGCGACTGGCGCCATGTGCAGCCATGGATCCTGCTGACCAACTACCACCGCTATGTCGACCAGTTCATCGTCCACGGCCTGGAGCAACTGCGCAGCGACCCGCGCTTTATACGCATGGTCCTGCCGGGCAACGTGATCATCGACAAGAACATGGAGCACAGCGAAGCGTCGGCCATCGCCGCCGGCGTGGTCTGGCACCGCTACCAGATGCCGGCCTATCACCTGCAGACCAATGATGGTCATGGCGTGACCCTGGTGAACATCGGTGTCGGCCCTTCCAACGCCAAGAACATCACCGACCACCTGGCCGTGCTGCGCCCGCATTGCTGGCTGATGATCGGCCACTGCGGCGGGCTGCGGCAGTCCCAGACCATCGGTGACTACGTGCTGGCCCACGCCTACATGCGCCGCGACGGCATTCTCGACCGGGTGGTGCCGCCGAACATTCCGATTCCAGCCCTGGCCGAAGTGCAGATGGCGCTTCAACAGGCCGCGGCGAACATCACCGGCGAAAAGGGCGACGAGCTGAAAAAGCGCCTGCGCACCGGCACCGTGCTGACTTACGACGACCGCAACTGGGAGCTGCGCTGGGCCCAGGAACGTCCGCTGATCAACCTGTCCCGCGCAGTGGCGGTGGACATGGAAAGCGGCACTATCGCCGCCCAGGGTTATCGCCTGCGGGTGCCTTATGGCACGTTGCTTTGTGTTTCGGACAAACCGCTGCACAGCGAAATCAAGCTGCCGGGCTCGGCCAACGCGTTCTATGAGCGAGCGGTCAACCAGCACCTGAAGATCGGCATCGAGGCGTTGGACCTGTTGCGCACCGAACTCAACTCGTTGCATTCGCGCAAGCTGCGCAGCTTCGACGAGCCGCCGTTCCGCTGATGCCCCGTTGAAGGGGATGGTGGTTATTTAACGGTCGGGCCACTAGCATGGTCGGCCCTGACCGTTAGATATTGTATTCGCCATGCCCCGTCCTCCACGCCCTGCTTCCCGTCGCCCTGGCGCGAAGCTTCCAGCCTGCGCCCCGCGCCGTGTGGCCAAGGCCCCGCCAGCCGAGCCGAAACTGATCCTGTTCAACAAACCCTTCGATGTACTGACGCAATTCAGTGACGGTGAAGGGCGGGCGACGCTCAAGGATTTTATCGACGTACCGGGTATCTACCCGGCCGGACGGCTGGACCGCGACAGCGAAGGGTTGCTGTTGCTGACCAACGATGGGCAGTTGCAGGCGCGGATTGCCGACCCCAAGCACAAGCTGGCCAAGACCTATTGGGTACAAGTCGAGGGTGAGCCGAGTGCTGAGCAATTGCAGCGTTTGCGCGAAGGGGTGGAATTGAACGACGGCATGACGTTGCCGGCCGAGGCGCGCTCATTGGACGAACCGCAACTGTGGCCGCGCAACCCGCCGGTGCGCTTTCGAAAAAGCGTGCCCACGAGCTGGCTGGAGCTGGTGATACGCGAGGGGCGCAACCGCCAGGTGCGCCGCATGACCGCTGCGGTAGGCTTGCCGACATTGCGCCTGGTGCGGGTCAGGATCGGCGACTGGACGATCGATGGGCTCGACCAGGGCCAGTGGAAAGAAGTGCCGGCGCGCTTATAACGTCCCGGATTCGATCAGGCCGATCACCACGCTCTTGATGACGAACGCCGCCACGCCGAGGCCCAGTACAAAAAACAGGATGAACGAGCCAAAACGCCCGGCCTTGGACTTCTTCGCCAGGTCCCAGACGATGAAACCCATGAAAATGATCAGGATGCTGACCAGACCGGTCATCATCCACTCTTCGAAAACAGCAGGATCCATCAGGGCACTCCGGCGTGGGCGGGGTTGAAAAGGCGCGGCGAGTATAAGGCATGAGGCACGGGCGCGGGATTGGCCTGCGGCGGTGTGTCGCAGCTATTCATCGGCTGGGCTGACGCCATCGTCGGATCGCCGCCCGGAGCAAGCTCGCTCCCACTCGACGCTGTAGGAGCTGGAGCTGTAGGAGCTGTCGAGTGCAACGAGGCTGCGATCTTTCCCCAGACGCTTAAATCTCAAGCGAAAGATCAAAAGATCAAAAGATCAAAAGATCAAAAGATCAAAAGATCAAAAGATCAAAAGATCAAAAGATCGCAGCCTTCGGCAGCTCCTACACGCCACCCAGCGGGAGCAGCCCCCTCGCCACAAAAGCGGTCAGCTACGCAGATGAGTCAACGGCAGTTCGGTGCTGTTGAGTACCTGGTTCAGCACAAAACTCGAACGCACGCTGGTGACGCCATCGATCCGGGTCAGGTGCCCCAACAGCAGCTTCTGGTAATGATCCATGTCCGGCACCACCACCTTGAGCTGGTAGTCGGCGTCCATGCCCGTGACCAGGCTGCACTCCAGCACTTGCGGCAGGTTACGGATGGCGGCTTCGAAGTTCTCGAAACGCTCGGGTGTGTGACGGTCCATGCCGATCAGCACATAAGCCGTCAGGCTCAGGCCCAGCAGCTTGCGGTCGAGCAGGGCAACCTGGCGGGAGATGTAGCCGTCATCTTCCAACTGCTTGACCCGTCGCGAGCAGGGGGAGGGCGACAGGCCGATGCGTTCGGCCAGTTCCTGGTTGGAGATGCGCGCGTCGCGCTGCAATTCCGCCAGAATGCTCAGGTCGTAACGGTCGAGTTTGCTCATCGGTCGGGCCTTTATCTTGATAATTGCGGCAGATTATCTATCCGAGGTTAAAAATTGCGCAAGTGGTGTTTATTTCCGCAATCTTCGCAATCATCCGTCGGCACCCCAGGCTTATGCTTACCACCAAGATCACTGCTCGGACAAACAGTCCAGTGCAGCCCGCCCAATCAGGCCGGCTGCGGTCGCAGTACCCACCGGTACTGGCAGACCCCCGAGCTGCACACCGTCCAGAAGACGGCGTGAGGTGGGCCGACGTCATAAGCGTCGAGCACGGACGAAATTCTCAAGGGGAGGCCGACGGGTCTCCCTTTTTTAATGCCTGCGAAATAAACCCCGCGGCTGATAACCTGTCGCAGAACCGGCCTGGGCTTTTCCAGTCTTACCATCAGGTCCTGAACCGTTGTGAGGAATTTCATGAAGTCGCGCATCTGGCGTTTGGCAGGTGTTGGTCTGTTGTGGGCAAGTGTCAGTGCGCAGGGAATGGCCGACGATCAGCAAAACCGTGGCGGCCCCGACGACGGTCGTGGGCAGGATGGGCGCGGTGGCAACGGCCAGGGTTATTCGGGCCAACCGCGGCCGCAGAGCAACGAAATCATTCGCGGCGACAACAGTCGTCAGTTCGAGGTCAAGCCGCAGCCTGGCGGTCAGCACTATGACCGTCCACCTCAAGACCCCAACGCTCAAGGTCGCCCGCCGCAGCAGCCTGGCAACCACCTGCCGATCCAGGGCCGGCCCGACAGCGTGACCCAGACCCGCGAACCGCAACCGGGGTATTACCGCGATGTCCCGCGTCGCAACGACGGTTATCCAAACGGCGGGCCCCGTCCAGGCCATGACAACCGTCCCGGGCAGCATTGGCCCGGTCGGCCGGACGGTCATGGCAACGGCTGGGGCCCGGGGCCGCAATACCGCCCGGGTTATGTGATCGACCGTTTCCCGGACCGCAACTACCGCGTGCCTTATCGCGGCCAGGATTATTTCTACTCGGGCGGCTACTGGTATCGCCCTCAAGGGCCGCGTTACATCGTGGTCGAGCCGCCGCGGGGCATCCGTACCCGTTACCTGCCCGATTACGCCAGGGAAGTGTGGATCGGCAGCTCACTGTTTTTTCTCGCTGCCGGCGCCTATTACATCTACGAGGCCAGCACCCAGGACTACGTCGTGGTCGAACCGCCCGTGGCCAACCCGCAGCCTCAACCGCAAGGCAACAGCTTTGACGTGGTGGCCTACCCGGCCAACGGCCAGTCGCCCGAGCAGGTCAATCAGGATGGCTACGACTGCTATCGCTGGGCAGTGCAGCAGAGCGGTTTCGACCCGCGCAACTACACCTACCCACCGGCACCGGAAGTGGTGCAGACCTATCGCCAGGCCCAGGGCAGTTGCTTGAGCAGTCGTGGGTATCAGGTGACGTACTGAGGCTGGTAGCACACATGCTCTTGTGGCGAGGGGATTTAGCCCCGTAAGTCTCTGTAGGAGCTGGCGAAGCCTGCGATCTTTTGATCTGGATCTTTCGCTTGCGATTCAATAGCCAGGGACAAGATCGCAGCCTCGTTGCACTCGACAGCTCAGGGCCCGGCGGGCGGCGCGACGTTTCGCTAAACCCCCTTGCCACAGGTTATGCGCTGACGCCTTTGACCACTTCCGACGGATCGGCATGCACCAGCACTTCGGCCTTCGGATAAGCATGATGGATCGCATCGGCGGCCTGGTCGCTGATGCCGTGGGCCACTGACAGGGTCAGTTCCCCCGGCAACTCCAGGTGCAGTTGCACGAACCAGTGGTTGCCGGAGATCCGCGTACGCAGGTCATGGGCGCCGAGCACGCCGGGCACCGCGCAGGCCAGTTCCAGCATGTGCTGGCTGACGTTGGGCGGCAGTTCCTGATCCATCAGCACCGCGAAGCTTTCCCGGGCGATCTGGACCGCGCTCCACAGAATGTAAATGGCGATCCCCAGGCCGAACCAGGCGTCGAGCTGATACCAGCCAAACCCGGCCAGCACCAGCGCCACCAGGATGCTGCCGTTGAGCAACAAGTCGGAGCGATAGTGCAGCGAGTCGGCACGCACGGCGTTGGAGCCGGTGGCGCGGATAACCCGGTACTGCAATGCCAGCAAGGCCAGGGTCAGCGCGAGGGAAAACACGATCACGCCGACGCTGAGCCAGGGTGCCTCCACCGGCACTGGGTTTTTCAGGCGCTCGAAAGCCTGCAAGGCAATCAATACCGCACTGCCGCCGATAAACAGCGCCTGGGCCATGCCGGCCAAAGATTCGGCCTTGCCATGACCGTAGCGATGATCATCGTCGGCGGGGCGCAGCGCGTAATGCACCGCCAGCAGATTGAGCAGCGAGGTGACGCCGTCCAGTGCCGAGTCGGTCAGGCCGGCAAGCATGCTCACCGAGCCGCTCAGCCACCAGGCCAGCGCCTTGGCGACGACCAGTGTGAGCGCCACCGCCACCGAAGCGCGGGTGGCCAGGCGTAGCAGACGAGCATGTTCGGTGCTGGTGGTCATGTCGCGGTCATTCCTTGCGTGGTGTCCGTCAGGCGGCGGGTTTGAGACCGAGGGCGGCCAGTTGTTGCGCGCTGCCCTTGTGTTGGATCAACCGAGGATCGTCCAGCGGGAAGCTGCGGCCCAGCTCGCGTTCCAGGATCGCCTGCAATTTTTGGTTATTGACGGTGCCATCGGGGTTGATGGCCGGCTTGAGTTTCTCTGGCTCGATCTGGACGCTGCGGCCCGGTTCGAAATAAATGGCGCCAGTGGCAAAGTCCACGGCGAACGCGATCAGGCCGGGGATGATGTAGAACAGCAGGCCGACGGCGTCGAGCGCGGCAATCGCCGGGTCGATCTTGCCATCGATCTGGCCGCGACGGTCCGGGTAGAAGATCGAGCCGCAGGCGCTGATTTGGGTCAGCAGGGCGGCGACCAGGACGCCACCGATCACGCGAAAGGGAATACGCATAGCAATCTCCTGAACAGGTAAAGGCGTTGCTGGTTGGAGTCCAGACCACGCTAAACAGTTCGCCGTTATACTCGGCCCTCTGTTTTGGAGCCAGCATGATTTCTTTGCCGATTGATGAAGTTTTACCCACGCTGCGTCAAGCCTTGGCGTCGCGCCACGAAGCCGTGCTCGAAGCGCCGCCCGGTGCTGGTAAAACCACCCGTGTTCCCCTGGCCTTGCTCAACGAGCCCTGGCTGGCCGGGCAGACCATCCTGATGCTCGAACCCCGGCGCCTGGCGGCACGGGCGGCGGCCGAGCGACTGGCCAGTGAACTGGGGGAAAAGGTCGGTGAAACCGTCGGCTACCGGATTCGCCTCGACAGCAAGGTCGGGCCCAAGACCCGCATTGAAGTGGTCACCGAGGGCATCCTCACCCGGCGCTTGCAGGACGACCCGGCGCTGGAAGGCGTGGGGCTGCTGATTTTCGATGAGTTTCATGAGCGCAGTCTCGACGCCGACCTGGCCCTGGCCCTGAGCCTCAACGGTCGGGAGCTGTTTCGCGACGACCAGCCGCTGAAGATCCTGCTGATGTCCGCCACTTTGGAGGGTGAACGCCTGGCCGGGTTGCTGGACAACGCGCCGATCCTGCGCAGTGAAGGCCGCATGTTCCCGGTGACGGTGCGCTGGGGTCGGCCGTTTCAGCCTGGCGAGTTCATCGAGCCGCGACTGGTGCAGACCGTGCTCGAAGCCCTGCACGATGAAACTGGCAGCGTGCTGGTGTTCTTGCCGGGGCAGGCGGAGATCCGCCGGGTTCATCAGCAACTGGCGGAGGCCTTGGGCGAGGGTGGCAATGTGTTGCTCTGTCCGCTGCACGGTGAACTGGACCTCGCTGCCCAACGCGCTGCCATCGATCCCGCGCCGCCCGGCCAGCGCAAAGTGGTGCTGGCCACCAACATCGCCGAAACCAGCCTGACCATCAATGGCGTACGCGTGGTGATCGACGCCGGACTGGCCCGGGTGCCGCGTTTCGATCCGGGCAGCGGCATGACCCGGCTCGACACCCAGCGCATTTCCCGCGCCAGCGCCACCCAGCGGGCTGGTCGGGCCGGGCGCCTGGAACCGGGGGTGTGCTACCGGTTGTGGTCCGAAGACCAACATGAACAATTGGCCGCCTACGCCAGCGCGGAGATTCTGTCGGCGGACCTGGCCGGGTTGGCCCTGCAACTGGGACGCTGGGGCGTGACGCCGCAGCAACTGGTCTGGCTCGACATGCCGCCCATTGCTGCATATGCCCAGGCCCAGGACCTGCTGCAACGCCTGGGCGCGCTGGAGGGTGAGCAACTGACCCGCCACGGCCAGGCCATGGCCGAACTGCCGGCCCACCCACGTATTGCGCATCTGCTGTTGCGCGGCCAGGCGTTGGGGCTGGCGGACATGGCCTGCAACGTCGCCGCGCTGTTGGGCGAGCGCGACATTCTGCGGGGCGCCGGCGCGGACCTGCACAGTCGCCTGGCCTTGCTGTCCGGCGAAGAGCGAGCAGCGCGCGGCGCCCAGGGCGGGGTGCAGCGGGCACGGCAACTGGCCCGGCAATACCGCAGTTACCTGCGGGGCAAGGCCGAAGACGCCGTGGCCGATCCCGAACATCCGCGCTGGCTCGGCGCGTTGCTGGCGCTGGCCTACCCGGACCGCGTCGCCCAGCAGCGCCGGCCCGGTGGCGCCGAATATCGTTTGGCCAACGGCCGTGCGGCGCTGTTTGCCGAGGCTGACAGCCTGATGAAGCAAGCGTGGCTGGTGATCGCCGACCTGGGCAGCCGCCAGGGCCAGCGCGAAGAACGGATCTACCTGGCGACGGATTTCGACCCGGCGCTGTTCGATTCGGTGCTGGCCGAACAAGTACGCGTTGTGGATCAACTGGATTGGGATGAGCGCGAAGGCGTGCTGCGGGCCGAGCGCCAGCGCAAGGTCGGCGAACTGGTGCTCAGCCGCGAACCGTTGACCGGCCTGGATGAGTCGGCTCGTAGCCAGGCCCTGGTGAACCTGGTGCGGCGCAAGGGCCTGGAATTATTACCCTGGACTCCGGAACTGCGGCAATGGCAGGCGCGGGTGGCGCTGCTGCGGCGCCTGGACCTGGACGCCAAGGGCGAGAGCGAATGGCCGGATGTCAGCGACGACGCCTTGCTGGGCAATCTCGAACAGTGGTTGATGCCGTATCTGGGCCGCGTCTCGCGTCTCAGCCATTTTGCCAACCTGGACGTGGCGAGCTTCGTTCACAACCTGTTGCCCTGGCCCTTGCCGCAACGCTTGGATGAACTGGCGCCGCACCATCTGAGCGTGCCCTCGGGGTCGTCGATCCGCCTGGACTACAGCGAGCATCCACCGATCCTGGCGGTGCGCTTGCAGGAACTCTTCGGCCTGGCCGACACCCCGCGTATTGCCGGCGGGCGGCAGGTGGTCAAGTTGCACCTGTTGTCACCGGCGCGCCGGCCGGTGCAGGTCACCCAGGACCTGGCGAACTTCTGGCGCAGCACCTACGCCGAGGTGAAGAAAGACCTCAAGGGGCGTTATCCCAAGCATTACTGGCCGGACGACCCGCTGGTGGCGGAGGCGACGGCGCGGGTCAAGCCGCGTAAGGCCTAGTGTCCCGTATCAAAAATACTATTTCAGATGCCTCGAGACGATATCTGCAATCAAGAGGCCTATCTTTTCGGAGAAGGCCACTGATGCCTGGCCATTGGCATACTGGATTCGCGCCGGTGCGAGGGATTCGTCGCTTTCGGTCACGCCCTTTACAACGGCATATCCATTGACCGATACGGTCAGGCGAACTCTCTTGACCGGCAGGCCATGGCCAAAGTCCTTTTGCAGGACGTCCGCTGGGACGATGCCTGAAATTCTGGGGTCCGATAGCGGCGAGCTTGCATCTCTATCGTAGTGGTTGAAGAACCGCTCGATGAGTACCCCATCGACCTGCTCGAATGTGAACGCCAGGTTGTCGAAAAGTCGATGTGGGTCAAATTCTTGTGTTCTCAGGCAGAACGTCAAGACCTTCAAGATGAGTTGCGACCCTTTGAAGTCGGCGTCATCCGCAGGTGGGTGGGTGCTTTCGGAGAAATGGAGCCGAGTCAGATACAGGGCATCGTTCTTGACCAGAATATTCAAGTCGATTCTGGGAGGTGTGGGTTTTATCCCGACAGGTTTAATGCCATACCATTCATAGAATCCGCCGAACCGGTCATGAATGGGTGTATTGGGTTTGCGCCCGTTGTTGATGTCGGATTCGTAATACAGCATGTTGGAACACAAGGATTCCGCCAGTTCTTCAGTCGGCGAGATATGCGCCCAAGACCACTCCTCGATTGAAGTGAAGCGTTCGTCTTCCGTTTCGATCTGACGCTTGAGAT
Organism: Pseudomonas brassicacearum; assembly: GCF_009601685.2. NCBI lineage: Bacteria > Pseudomonadati > Pseudomonadota > Gammaproteobacteria > Pseudomonadales > Pseudomonadaceae > Pseudomonas > Pseudomonas brassicacearum. Next base: position 5,730,718 of record NZ_CP045701.2, on the reverse strand, counting down.
GGTGTGTCCCTGAACCGGCGAGATAGCAGGTTCCAAAGTTCTCGGTGGTCATCGTGTCCTCGGGGCGGTGGATATAGGCGCGCTTACCACCTTTCCCATCCAATAAAACGCCCAGCATGTGGAATGCACCCGCAGTCCCGCCCATGCCCATTAGAACCTGGTCGATTGTGTCGGCATCTATCAGGGCATCCGGTTGATAGCCGAGCTTTATATCGACCGACTTGGCGAGCGCCACCCAGAATTCATAAGCCGATCGGCAATCTCCTGCAAAGGCGAGCATGCCGCTGTTGTTCGGCAGGATGTAGGTTTTTCGACCCATGCGCGCGATATGAAACGGTCCGTCGGCGTCACTCCAATCAGTGGGTATAAGCCCCAGCGAAGGAACCCACACGGACATCGACTGGCGTTTGTCTGGACCGTCCGCGCTGATCAAACAGTCGGCGATCAAGTGCGGGTCATTCTCGGGGTTGACCAGGGCGATTACAGTCATGGGTGAAATTCCTTTTAAGGCATTGCCGGTAACAAGAACCGCGCAATCACCGGCAAATGATCGGAGATGCGCAAGGTGTCGTCCTGCCTTACCTGGGCTTCGACCCGTTTGATTCTTGGGCTGTAGAACAGGTAGTCGACGGTGCGGTCGGGGCCGTTGAGGCCGGGGTCGTTCGGGTAGTGGGTCAACCAGTGCGCGCGGTCGATGCCGCTGGCCTCGTTGTTGGTGGGGATCATCGGGTATTTGTCCCACAGCAGGTGCAGCGGGCTGTCGGCGGAGTAGGGCGTGCGTTGCTCGGCCGGCAGGCGCCGGTATTGGCCCAGGGGTAGCAGGTTGAAGTCGCCGCCGATCAGCCAAGGTGTGCCAGCGGATTCGAATTTATCCAGGGCCTTGGCCACGGCGATGACTTGTTTGGGCAGGGTTTCGCCCGGCTCGGTGGCCCGTTCCAGGTGGGTGTTGAGCACCGCCAGTTGGCCACCGCCGCTCAGCGCCAGATAACTTACCAACAAGGCGTTCTTCGGCTGGAACTGACGGCTGATGACATTGGTGTCGGCCACCGGCAGTTGTATCCGTTCGGCATGGTCGATGCGGTAGCGGCTCAGGGTCGCCAGTTGTCGGCCGACGCTGCCGAAGATGTGCGGGTCAGGGATGAAATCGGCCTTCCAGTCGAAGGCACTGGTGCCGCACGGATAGAGGTCGGCCAGCCGTTCCTGCAACAGCTTGAGCTGGTCCTGGTAATCGCTGGCCTTGGCGCCCTTGTCCAGTTCCTGGAGCAGCACGACGTCTGGCTGCTCGTCGCGGATGACCCGTGCCACTTCGTCGAGGCTGAAGGCCATGTCCTCCAGGGTCGGGCGTTCATCGTCGCCCTGGGCCAGGTCGTGCCAGAACACATAGCGCTTGCCGGCGAGGAACTGCACGTTCCAGGTCATCACCTTCAAGGCCTGGCCGGGCACCAGCGGTGCTGCGTTGGCGGTGCAACTGACTGGCAAGGTTTCCCGGGGCTGTGGCCGCCAGGTCAGGCCGTAGATCGACAGGACGGCCAGGCTGAGGATCAACAGCAGGCCCAGCAAGGTGTAGCGCAATAGACGGGTCATGGCTCGGCTTATGGGCGAAACGCGAAAGTGATCCCGAGCATAACCGAGAGCGCTTCTCAAGCCCAAGGCCCAGGGTCGTCGTTGTGTTCGGTCAGCGCTTGTCAGGCTTGGCTTCGATCAACATGAACAGGCGGAACAGTACCACGCTGGTGAACAGTTGCAGGAAACTGTGGACGCTGTCGATCAGCAGGCTGAGCACAGGGTTCTGAGGCGACGGATACACCGAGACGCTGACGCCCTTGAGCAGCCACAACGGGCCCATCACACAGAGAATGCACAGCAGGACCCGCCAGAAGTTGCCCCGGGACATGTTCAGGCTTTCCTTCATCGCCGCCAGGGGTGTCAGGCCCCTGAGGACCACCAGGTATTCACTGAAGGCCAGGGTCACCATCAGCCACAGGCCCGGCAGGATGTACAGCGAAATACCCACCAGGATCAACAGCGTGTTGAGAGCCGTCAGCAGGGCAAAGCGTGGCCACAGGGTCAGGGCCGTTGCGAGCAAGTCACGGGTGCGTGGTGCTTCACCGCGGCTGCGGGCGTCGAGAAACAGGATCAACGCGGCGGTGTACAAGGGGTACACCAACAGCCCGACGATCACGCTGTAGCCGGGGAAGCCCTCGGGGCCGAGGGCAGTGTCCACGCCTTGCTGCAGCAAAGCCTCGAGTATGACCAGCGGCAGGCACAGCTGGGCGATCCGGCCCAGATGGCGCTTGAAAAAATACAAAGAGTCACGCAGTACTTCTAACGGATTCATGGGTCGGTATCGCAGTTCAAAAAAGCGGTCCGACACTTTACCCATCAGGTGACCGCATAAACAAACGTAAACATCAGGTAAAGACCGTTGAAACCTTTGCGGCGAGCCCCATTACTGGTGGGCACCGGTCTTCAGGATCGGAATGGTTTCTACCCGGCAATCTGATGAGGTCGCCATGAACAGCGAAGAACAAACCCTGATCGATGGACTGTTTTCACGGCTGCAACAGGCCGAGAAGGATTCAGCCCCGCGCGACGCCCAGGCCGAGGCGCGGATCAAGGAACACCTGGCCAGCCAGCCAGCAGCGGGCTATTTCATGGCCCAGGCGATTCTGGTACAGGAGGCCGCGATCAAGCGCCTCGATGAACAGAACAGGCAACTCACCCAGCAACTCGAGCAACTGCAGGCTGAGCTGCAACGGGCCCGCACCCAGCCATCGGCACCCAGCGGTGGCGGAGGCTTTCTGTCGAGTATTTTTGGTGGCAGCGCGCGGGATTCACGTCCGGCAAGCGCGCCGCCTGCCAGCGGCGGTGGCTGGCGCGAACCGGCACAGCCGTCCTTCAATGCCCAGCCCCAACAGGGCTTCGGTGCGTCACCCGGCAATTATGCTGCGCCGCAGCAGCAGGCCCCGGCCGCGGGCAGCTTCCTCGGTGGCGCGCTGAAAACCGCGGCGGGCGTGGCCGGCGGCGTGATGCTGGCCCAAGGCATCAGCAGCCTGTTCCACAGCAATCAGCAACCGCAGGAAATCGTCGAGGTCATCAAGGAGGAGCCGGCGCAACCGGTCAACGACACCGCCAACAGCGGCGACAACGGCTGGGGCGATGACCAGCGTGTGGCCGATAACGACAGCTACGGCAACGACCCGGGCGGTTTCAGCGACGCGGACTACAGCGACGATTCTTCTTTCTTCGGCGACGACGACTCCTTCGTCTGACCTGCCATTCGTCCGGGGCGCTCTGGCGCCTCGGGCCGATTATTCGCGGAACAATCCTTCTGGCTGGCATACTGGGCGACTTTTCGGCCCTGGTGGTCAGCGTGCGTGTGCATCCAAGAGGAAACGCGGTGAAAAAAATTGCAGTGTTCGCCGATGTCCAGAACCTCTACTACACCGTGCGCCAGGCCTACGGTTGCCATTTCAACTACGCCGCGCTGTGGGCCGATGTCAGCAAACAGGGGCAGATCGTCGAGGCCTACGCCTACGCGATCGATCGCGGTGACAGCAAGCAGCAGCAATTCCAGCAGATCCTGCGCAACCTGGGTTTTGTCGTGAAGCTCAAGCCCTACATCCAGCGCAGCGACGGCTCGGCCAAGGGCGACTGGGACGTGGGCATCACGCTGGACATCATGGACGCCGCCGACCACGTCGACGAAGTGGTGCTGGCCTCCGGCGATGGCGATTTCGACATGTTGCTCGAACGCATCATCCAAAAGCACGGTGTACAAGCCGTGGCCTATGGCGTGCCGGGGTTGACCGCCAACTCGCTGATCCGCGCTGCCAGCCGCTACGTGCCTATCGACGGCGCGTTGTTGCTCAAGAATTGATTTTCACGGAGTTCAAAAGGTTTGGAACGCATCGCAGTCATCGACTTTGAAACCACCGGGATCACCCCGAGCAGCAGTTGCCGCGCCACTGAAATCGCGGTGGTGATGCTTGAGCAAGGCCGGATCGTCGACCGCTACCAGAGCCTGATGAACGCCGGTGTGCGCGTCCCTGCGTTTATCGAGCAACTGACCGGCATCAGCAATGCCATGCTGCGCAGCGCCCCGTCGGCGGAAAAAGTGATGAACGAGGTCAACGAGTTCGTCGGCATCACACCGCTGCTGGCGCACAACGCCGCGTTCGACCAAAAGTTCTGGGATTTCGAACTGGGGCGAATCAAGCGCACCCGCCTGCAGAATTTCGCCTGCTCACTGTTGCTGGCCCGACGCCTGATGCCGGCGGCGCCGAACCACAAGCTCGGCACGCTCAACACGTTTGCCGGCCTGCCCCACACCGGCCAGGCTCACCGGGCCATGGCCGACGCCGAAATGGCCGCCAACCTCACCGCGCACCTGGCTTCGGAGCTGCGGCAAAAGCACGGGCTGCGGGAGTTGTCCCATGATTTGCTGTGCAGTTTGCAGAAAGTGCCAGCGGCGAAGATCAACGAGCACCTCAAGCGGCATCGCGGGTTCTGAATACACCACAAGACAACTGTGGGAGCGGGCTCGCTCCCACAGGGTTGGTCGGTGTTGAGCAGATTATTTCCCGTTACCTTCCAACTGCCCCAACGGCACGCGCTTTTCAATGGCGCTGGACAGCACGATCGAGGTCTTGCTGAAGCCGAACTTGGCAATGCGGTTGATCAGCTCTTCCAGCTCCGGCATCGAGCCGACCGCCGCTTGCATGATCACGCACGGGTCGCCGGTGACCCGGTGGCACTCGGTCAGTTGTGGGATCTTGCACAGTTCGTCGTAGGTCTTCTGGTTGCCGTGCTGGTTCATGCGCAGTTCGATGACGCACTGCACCGGCAGGCCGATCTTCGCCATGTCGACTTTGGCTTGATAACCGGTGATGACGCCGCTGGCTTCCAGTTTGCTGACCCGCTCGGCCACGGCCGGGGCCGACAGGTTCACTTTGCGGGCCAGTTCGGCGTAGGACGCACGACCGTTTTCCAACAGGGCGCCGAGCAACATGCGGTCGTATTTGTCCACAGGAGAGGTTCCAAATGACGTGGCTTTCGAAAGCTTGGTTTATAGCGCTGATCTCCGTGTTTTGAAAAGTGTATGGCTTGGATAAACAGGTTTTGTAACTTATTTTCCGTCTGTCGCCTTTCTAGAATAGCGTCTCTCCTTGTCCTGACTTCGAGCTGAACATGCCTGGCCCACGCCGCTTTCCCCTGCCATTGATCGCTGCCTTTTTTGCCTTGTACGTCATCTGGGGTTCGACCTACCTGGTGATTCGCATCGGTGTGGAGCATTGGCCGCCGCTGTTGCTGGCCGGGATTCGTTTTGTGCTGGCCGGTTCGCTGATGTATGGCTTCCTGCGCTGGCGCGGGGCACCGGCGCCGACCTGGGCGCAATGGAAGGCCGGGGCCATCATCGGCGTGCTGTTGCTCAGTTTCGGTAACGGCGCGGTCAGTGTCGCCGAACACACGGGGGTGGCGTCCGGGGTGGCGGCGTTGGCCGTGGCGACGGTGCCTTTGTTTACCTTGCTTTGCGGATATTTCTGGGGCGCGCGTAATACCCGTCTGGAATGGGCGGGGATTGTGCTGGGGTTGATCGGCATCGCGATGCTCAACCTGGGCTCGAACCTGCAGTCCAGCCCGTTGGGTGCGACCTTGCTGGTATTCGCGGCGGCGTCCTGGGCCTTTGGTTCAGTGTTGAGCAGGCACTTGCCGTTGCCGGCGGGGGCGATGGCCAGTGCCGTGGAGATGCTGGTGGGCGGCGTGGTGCTGTTGATCGGCAGCGCGGCCAGCGGTGAACACCTGGACAGCATGCCGCCGCTGGAAGGTTGGTTTGCCTTGGCTTACCTGACCTGCTTCGGCTCGATCATCGCCTTCAACGCCTACATGTACCTGCTCAAGCATGTGCGCCCGGCGGCGGCCACCAGTTATGCCTACGTCAACCCGGCCGTGGCGGTGTTGCTGGGCATTGTGTTCGCCGGTGAAACCATCGGCATCGAAGAGGCCTTGGCGATGCTGGTGATCATCAGTGCCGTGGTGTTGATCGGATTGCCGCAGTGGCGCAAACCCAAGCCTGCGCCGGCCGTATCCTGATTTAGGGTAAACTGCCGCGCATTGCACACCTTGCGCTGATTTTTCCTACGGTACTTCCATGACTTTCGCCACCCTTGGCCTGATCGAACCCTTGCTGCGCGCCCTCGAGACGCTCGGCTACCAGACCCCGACCCCGGTGCAGGCCCAAGCCATGCCGGCGGTGCTGGCCGGTCGTGACCTGATGGCCGCGGCCCAGACCGGCACCGGCAAGACCGCCGGTTTCGCCGTGCCGCTGTTGCAGTTGCTGACCACCGAAGGGCCGAAGGTCGCGGCCAACTCGGTGCGCGCGCTGATCCTGGTGCCGACCCGTGAATTGGCCGAGCAGGTCCATGAAAGCGTGCGCCAGTACGCGCAAAACCTGCCGCTGAGCACCTACGCCGTGTACGGCGGCGTCAGCATCAACCCGCAGATGATGAAATTGCGCAAAGGCGTCGATCTGTTGGTCGCCACGCCGGGGCGCCTGCTCGATTTGTTCCGCCAGAACGCACTGAAGTTCAATCAGCTGCAGACCCTGGTGCTGGACGAAGCCGATCGCATGCTCGACCTGGGTTTCTCCGAGGAACTGGCGAATATCTATAAGGCACTGCCGAAGAAGCGCCAGACGTTGCTGTTCTCGGCGACCTTCTCCGACGCGATCCGCCTGCTGGCCGGGCAGATGCTCAACGATCCGCTGAGCATTGAAGTGAGCCCGCGCAACGTCGCCGCCAACACCGTCAAGCAATGGGTGGTGACGGTGGACAAGAAGCGCAAGCCGGAATTGTTCGTGCACCTGATGCGCAAGAACAAGTGGAAACAGGTGCTGGTCTTTGCCAAGACCCGCAACGGCGTCGATGCGCTGGTGGAAAAACTCCAGGGCCTGGGCGTCAACGCCGACGGCATCCACGGTGACAAACCCCAGGCCACCCGCCAGCGCGCGCTGGACCGCTTCAAGGCCAGCGAGGTGCAGATCCTGGTGGCCACCGACGTCGCCGCCCGTGGCTTGGATATCGAGGATTTGCCGTTGGTGGTGAACTTCGACCTGCCGATCGTCGCCGAGGACTACATCCACCGCATCGGCCGTACTGGTCGGGCGGGCTCGACCGGGGAAGCGATTTCCCTGGTCTGCGCCGACGAAGTGAACCTGCTGTCGGCCATCGAGATGCTGACGCGCCAGACGCTGACTCGTCAGATGGAACAGGACTTCGAGCCTGAACATCGGGTACCGGACACCGATGCCAGCGGCCAGGTGATCAAGAAACCGAAAAAGCCGAAGAAACCGAAAACCTCCGGCGGTGGCGGCAAGCGCAACCTGGGCAAGTGGGTGGACAGCGGCGATGCCGCGCCTGTGGAGCCTTCGGTCAAGCCTGTGCGCAAAGTACCGGTGTTCAATACCGGGCCGCGCAAGCGTAAGCCTTGATACCCAAGGTCACTTGGGCGCTGTAGGAGCTGTCGAGCGAAGCGAGGCTGCGATCTTTTGATCTTTCGCTTGAGACTCAACTGCTTGGGGAAAGATCGCAGCCTCGTTTCACTCGTCAGCTCCTACGGGTTCAACCGTTCAAGAATTCCAGGATTCCTAAACCCGCTGCGCGGCCACTGGCAAAACACGCCGTGAGCAGGTAGCCGCCGGTCGGTGCTTCCCAGTCGAGCATTTCTCCGGCGCAGAAAACGCCAGGCAATTGCTTGAGCATCAGGCGTTCATCCAGGGCTTCGAAGGTCACGCCACCGGCGCTGCTGATGGCTTCGTCCAAGGGGCGGGTCTTCACCAGGGTGAGCGGCAGGGCCTTGATCGCCTGGGCCAACCGCGCCGGGTCAGTGAAACACTCGGCCGGCGTGAGCTCGCGCAACAGCGCAGCCTTGACGCCATCGATTCCCAACTGGCTGTGCAAGTGCTTGGCCATCGAGCGTGAGCCGCGAGGCTTGTTCAGGGCCTGGAGGATTTTATCCACAGGCCGGCCCGGCAGCAGGTCCAGATGGAGGGTCGCGCTGCCATGTTGGTTGATGGCTTCGCGAATCGCTGCCGACAGGGCGTAGATCAGGCTGCCTTCGATGCCGGTGGTGGTGATCACGCATTCGCCGAGGCGCGGCACGTCGTCGTTCAGGCCGATGGCGATGTTTTTCAGCGGGGCGCCAGCGAATTTGCTGATCATCAGGTCGCTCCAGGCCTCTACCTCAAACCCGCAGTTGCTCGGTTGCAATGGCGCCAGGGCCACGCCGCGCTGTTCCAGTGGCAGCATCCAGGCGCCATCAGAGCCCAGGCGCGACCAGCTGCCACCGCCCAGCGCCAGCAAGGTGGCCTTGGGTCGCAGGTTTTTTTCGCCCTCCGGCGAAGCTATTCGCAAGCTGCCGTCGGGGTTCCAGCCGAGCCAGCGATGGCGCGTGTGGATCGCCACGCCGGCATCACGCAGGCGCTTGAGCCAGGCGCGCAACAGCGGGGCGGCCTTCATGTCGGTAGGAAATACCCGACCGGAGCTGCCGACAAAGGTGTCGATGCCCAGCCCGTGAATCCATTCGCACAATTGCCCTGCGCCGAATGCCCGCAGCAGCGGGGCAATGTTTGGTGCACGTTCGCCGTAGCGGGAGAGGAAGGCCGGGAAGGCTTCGGAGTGGGTGATGTTCATGCCGCCCACGCCGGCCAGCAGGAATTTGCGCCCCACCGAGGGCATGCCGTCGTACAGGTCGACCCGCAGGCCCGCCCGGCTCAACACCTCGGCTGCCATCAGGCCAGCGGGGCCGCCGCCGATGATGGCGATGTTTGAGGGGGAGGGCTTGGAAGCTTGAGTCATGGCGAGCGATGTCTGGAGGATCAAGGCGGGCATTCTATCAGCTTGGTCCACATGATCTGAGGCCGGAATCCGTGCAGGAGCTGTCGAGCGAAGCGAGGCTGCGATCTTGTCCCAGACAATTGAGTCGCGAGCGAAAGATCAAGATCAAGATCAAAAGATCGCAGCCTTCGGCAGCTCCTACGGGTTATCCACAGGCCGTAAAGCCCAGGTTTCAGTGACAACCTGATGACGTCCAGACTCGTTGCGCGCTGTGGTGCAGGATCCCGTGGCGGCGGGCCAGGGCCTTGCGGTCCTTGCTGTAGCCGCCCCCGATCACGCCGACCACCGGGATGTTGCGTCCCAGGCAGTGGCGCATGACGCTCTCGTCCCGGGCGGCGAGGCCTTCGTCGGTCAGCTTCAGGTAGCCGAGGGCGTCATCCTTGTGGACATCGACACCGGCGTCATACAGCACCAGGTCTGGCTGATAGAGCGGCAGCAAGTAGTTGAGCGCATCATCCACCACCTTCAAATAAGCCGCGTCTTCCATGCCCATCGGCAGGGGGATGTCCCAGTCGCTTTGCGCCTTGCGTGCAGGAAAATTCTTTTCGCAGTGCAAGGAAACTGTCACCGCGTCCGGGGTGTCATGGAGTATTCGGGCGGTGCCGTCGCCCTGGTGCACATCGCAATCGAAAATAAGCACCCGTGAGACCCGGCCGCTGGCCAGGAAATAGCGGCTGATCACCGCCAGGTCGTTGAAAATGCAGAACCCGGCCGGGTGGTCGTAGTGAGCGTGATGGGTGCCGCCGGCCAAGTGGCAGGCCAGCCCGTGCTCAAGGGCTTGTTCGGCGGCCAGGAGCGAACCACCCACGGCGCGCACCGTTCGGCGGGCCAGGGCCTCGCTCCAAGGCAAGCCAAGTCGCCGTTGGTCTTCGCGGGACAACTCGCCGCCCATGTAGCGTTCGATATACGCACGGTCGTGGGCCAGGGCGAGAATGTCCGGCGGACACAGCGACGGGCGCAACAGGTCGGCGTCGCGGGTCAGGCCGCTCTCCACCAGGTGATCGCGCAGCAGGCGAAACTTGTCCATGGGGAAACGGTGTTCCGCCGGGAAATCGGGGCTGTAGTCTTCGTGATAGATCAGTGGCAGCGACATGGTGTTTTCAGTGACGATTGAGTGACGGATCCTACCAGCGATGTAGACTCTGGGGCATGGAAAGGGAGTGAAGATGGAGCCGATACTGGAACTGGAAAGCGCACGGCTGCTGTTGCGGCAGTGGCGCGATGATGACTTGCCGGAATTTGCCGCCATGTGCGCAGACCCGCAGGTGATGCGTTATTTCCCGGAGCGCCTGAGCCGTCTGGAAAGCGCTGCCCTGATCGGTCGTGTGCGGGGGCATTTCGCCGAGCATGGTTTTGGTTTGTGGGCCCTGGAACGCAAGGACACCGGCGCCTTCATTGGTTTCACTGGGCTGGGTGTGGTCGGGTTCGACGCGCCGTTCACGCCGGCCATCGAGATTGGCTGGCGCCTGGCCCGCGAGCACTGGGGCCTGGGGTACGCCAGCGAAGCGGCGTGGACCGCCCTGCGTTGTGCCTTCGACCAGTTGGCGCTGGACGAAGTGGTGGCGTTCACCGCCGTCGATAACCTGCCATCGCAAAAGGTCATGCAGGCCATTGGCATGCAGCACGACCCGGCTGACGACTTCGAACACCCGACACTCGCCGTCGGTCATCCATTGCGTCACCATGTGCTCTATCGCATCAATCGTGAGCAGTGGTTGCAGACCCTGCACGGTTAGCCAACACGGACGTTTACAATGCCCGCCCAAATGGCCCGGGCCAACAATCGATCCACCGCCCAGCGTAGACTGCGCGGTATTGCGCTGTGTGAGGAAAGTCTGAATGAGCCACGTGTTGGAAGATCTGGTCGACCTGCTGACCCTGGAACCGATCGAAGAAAACCTGTTTCGCGGGCGTAGCCAGGACCTGGGGTTTCGCCAGTTGTTCGGCGGCCAGGTACTGGGCCAGTCGTTGTCGGCGGCCAGCCAGACCGTGGAAGAGGCGCGCCATGTGCATTCGATGCACGGTTATTTCCTGCGTCCAGGCGACGCCGCATTGCCGGTGGTCTACCAGGTGGACCGGGTGCGCGACGGTGGCAGCTTCAGCACTCGCCGGGTGACGGCGATCCAGAAGGGCAATCCGATTTTTACCTGCAGTGCGTCGTTCCAGTACGACGAACAGGGTTTCGAGCACCAGAGCAGCATGCCGCAAGTCGTCGGGCCGGAAAACCTGCCGTCCGAGCTGGAGCTGACCCAACAGCGCGCGCACCTGCTGCCCGAGCACATGCGCGAAAAACTGCTGTGCGCCAAGCCGATCGAGGTACGCCCGGTCACCGAAAAAGACCCTTACAACCCGCAACCGGCCGATCCGGTCAAATACGTGTGGTTCCGCGCCGATGGCGCCCTGGCGGATTCGCCCGCCTTGCACAAATACCTGCTGGCCTACGCGTCGGACTTCGGCCTGTTGACCACTTCGCTGCTGCCCCACGGCAAATCGGTGTGGCACAAGGATATGCAGGTCGCCAGCCTCGACCACGCCTTGTGGTTCCATGCCGACCTGCGTGCCGATGACTGGTTGCTCTACGCCATGGACAGCCCATGGGCCGGCAATTCCCGCGGGTTCTCCCGTGGCAGCGTGTTCAATCGCGCCGGGCAACTGGTGGCGTCGGTGACCCAGGAAGGCCTGATTCGCCATCGCAAGGACTGGGCATGAGCCTGGCCGATGTCCGCCACTGGGTGTTCGACATGGATGGCACGCTGACCATCGCCGTGCATGATTTCGCGGCGATCCGCGTGGCCCTGGCAATTCCGGCCGAAGACGACATCCTCACGCATCTGGCCGGGTTGCCCGCTGAGGAAGCGGCGGCCAAGCACGCCTGGCTGCTGGAACACGAAAGGGACTTGGCGCTGGGCTCCAGGCCCGCGCCGGGGGCGGTTGAACTGGTGCGAGAGCTGGCCGGGTGCGGTTATCGCCTGGGCATCCTCACCCGCAACGCCCGCGAGCTGGCCCACGTGACCCTCGAAGCCATCGGCCTGGCGGACTGTTTCGCCATGGAGGATGTGCTGGGTCGCGACGAAGCGCCGCCCAAGCCGCATCCCGGTGGCCTGTTGAAATTGGCCGAGGCCTGGAACGTGGCGCCCGAGGCGATGGTGATGGTGGGCGATTACCGCTTTGACCTGGACTGTGGGCGTGCGGCGGGGGCGCGGACGGTGCTGGTGAACCTGCCGGACAATCCATGGCCGGAGCTGACGGATTGGCATGCGCGCGATTGTGGGGAATTGCGGCGGATGCTGTTGGCTTGAGCGCTGGGTTGACTGATCGATCGCTATCGCGAGCAAGCTCGCGATAGGTCCCTGTCATTCACTACAAAACTCACTGACCAAACAACACCTTCAACCCTTCAGGCGAAGTCAACATCCCATCCCCATCATGCCCGACCCCAGGCACTTCGATCAGCCGCTGGTTCAACCCCACGGGATGGCGCCGGGTCAGGTAGTCAAAAAAGAAATGACCGCGCAATAACCGATACGGCCCCTGGGTTTGTGCTTCGCAGCCTTTATCCAGTGCTGGATGTTCCGGGTTGGTGTCTTGCTGCCCGAGCAAATAGACGATGTCGCGCTTGACGTAGTTATCTTCCAGTTGCGCAGGCGTTTGCCCCGCCGCATAGGCTGGCAAGTTCTGCAGGCCGTACTTCCAATGATTGAAGCCAGGGCAACTGGCAGGGTCGAACGCCATGGGCCGTTGCGCATCGAAGTAGGCATAGGACGACGGATTGGCGATGACAAAGCGCGGGTTGATCCGGTATTGGCCGTGGGCGAGCAGGGCATAGCGCTGCACGACCTGGGCGCCGCCGGAATGGCCGGCGATGACGATTTCTTTCACTTCGGGAAACTGCTGCCGGTCACTGACTCGCGCAATGATGTCATCCAGTACCTGGAAGGAACTGACTGGACTCGGCCCTGTGGATAAACCACCGGCCATCCAGTCGTTGCCTTGCCAGCGCAGGAGGTCATTGGGCAATTGATGGCGCGCCACGTCCTGTTCGTTGAGAAACTGCGGGGCGATGATCAGGGTGGTGCCCAGTTGCCCGGCCTGCCCGGCAGCCTTTTCGGCGCTGTGCAGGTAGGTATCGGCATTGCGCAGCCGGCCGTGGAGGATGATCAGCACGCGCTGGATGGACGCCGGCGGTGGGCTTACGCCGACGGCCATGGCGCCGCCCTTGAACTGTAGTCGCCCTTGGGCGACCACGTTGACGCCGTGTTCATCGGCCTGGGCAACGGCGTAGCACAGCACCAGCCCGATCAACGCCCCCCACTTCATCTACAGGGCTTTCGCCGCGAACGTGTCGCACTGGTTGACCTGGCCCTGGGCGAACCCGGTCTTGAACCAGCGCACGCGCTGCGCCGAAGTGCCGTGGGTGAAGGAGTCCGGTACCACGCGGCCCTGGCCTTGTTGCTGCAAGCGGTCATCGCCGATGGCATTGGCGGCGTTCAAGGCCTCCTCGACGTCTCCCGGCTCCAGCCAGTTCAGGCGTTTTTGCGCATGGTTGGCCCACACACCAGCCAGGCAATCGGCCTGCAACTCCTGGCGTACCAACAAGCCGCCATCGCCCTCCATCTGCCGGCCTTGCTGGCGCGCTTCCTGGATTTTCGCCGACACGCCGAGCAGCGTCTGCACATGGTGTCCGACTTCGTGGGCAATGACATAGGCCTGGGCGAAGTCCCCGGCGGCAGCGAAGCGTTGGGACATTTCCTTGAAGAAACTCATGTCCAGGTAGACTTGCCGGTCTGCCGGGCAATAGAACGGACCGGTCGCCGAAGAGGCAAGGCCGCAGGCCGAGTTGACCCGACCGCTGAACAACACCAGTTTGGGTTGCTGGTATTGGCGTCCGGCCTGCTGGAAGACCTGGCCCCAGGTGTCTTCGGTGTCGCCGAGGATCGAGCGCACGAACTCGGCCTGTTCATCGTTGGCCGGCGGTGCCTGGCGGGTTTGTGAAGTGGCAGGCGCGGACGAGTCCATCTGCCCGGCCAGTTGTCCGAGAATCTGCATCGGGTCCTGGCCGGTGATCCAGCCGATGCCGACGATCAGGAGGACGGCCGTCAGGCTCAATCCCTTGCCGCCGCCGAAACGCATCCCGCCACCACCCCCACCGTCACCGCGAGCGTCCACCACGTTGTCACTGCGGCGACCTTTTTTCCATAACATGTGGAAGTCCTCTGAATGACCCTGCAAAAAATGACTGCTGTGGCGGTGAGTCTAGCTTTCAGGCGCCCAAGGCGCGCGCCGCGTTTGATGAGTTGTCAGGCAACGGACACGGGTTTTGGTTCAGCGGTGAGCCAATCCTGCCTGGCTGCGCAATTTTCATTACACTGCGGATTCAGAACTTATCGGTATTCTCGCTGGCCCAAAAACTGCACCGTGCGCCACGGCCCTTATATCAAGCAACGCAGGTTTCCCTCATGACCGTCAGCACTCCGCTCTCCGGCGTCAATCAGCCTTTCAAGGGCATCGTGCTTATTCTGGTCGCAACGTTCCTGTTCTCCAGTCATGACGCCTTGGCCAAATATCTTTCGGGTTTTTATCCGATCATCATGGTGGTCTGGGCGCGTTACATGGTGCATACCTTATTGATGGCGGGCATTTTCCTGCCGCGCTCGGGGCTGCGGGTCCTGCGTACCAAGCGTCCTTTGTGGCAACTGGCCCGGGCGCTGTGCCTGCTGGGCACCAGCCTGTTCTTCACCACCGCGTTGTTGTATATCCCGCTGGCCGAGGCGACGGCGGTCAACTTCCTCGCGCCTGTGCTGGTCACCGCGTTGTCGGTGCCATTGCTGGGCGAACACGTGACACGCGGCCAATGGATCGCGGTGATCTTCGGCTTTATCGGGGTGTTGATCATCGTCCATCCGGGCGGGGACCTGTTCACCCCGGCGGTAATATTGCCGTTCTGTTCGGCGCTGTTCTTCTGTTTCTACCAGTTGCTCACGCGCAAGCTCAGCGAGATCGACAGCCCGACCACCAGCAACTTCTTTGCCGGCCTGTGCAACACCTTGGTGATGAGCGCGCTGGTGCCGTTCTTCTGGCAAGTGCCGAGCCTGTTGCACGGTGCGATGATGCTGGCGCTGGGAGCTTGCGGGATGACCGCGCACCTGATGTTGACCCAGGCCTTCCGCTTTGCCGCCCCGGCGCTGCTCGCGCCGTTCGGGTACTGCCAGATCGTGTTTGCCGGGTTGCTGGGCTGGTTGCTGTTCAACCATACGCCGACGCTGACCACCGTGGTGGGCATCACCTTGATCTGCTTGAGTGGGTTGGCGGCGGCGTGGCAACAGCGGCGGGCGTAATACGGATTGGGAAGGGATCAATTGTGGAAGCAAGATCAGTTGTGGGAGCAAGGCTTGCCCGCGATGAAGACGATGCGGTCCCAAGTGAACCGAGGCGCCTGCATCGCGGGCAAGCCTTGCTCCCACAGACTGGAATCAGTTTTCCAGCGTAGGCACCTTGCGCGGTGCCATGAAGTACAGCCAGGTCAGGGCAATGAAGTACATCGCCGGGATCAGGGTGAACAGCACGGTGTAGTTGTTGTGGGTGATCGTGAGGATGTGGCCCACCAGTTGGGTCATGAACATCCCGCCGATGGCCGCGCACATGCCGCCGAAACCGAACACCGTACTCATCATGTGCTTGGGCGTGTAGTCCATGACCAGGCTCCAGATGTTGGCGGTCCAGGCTTGATGCGCGCCGATGGCAAGCGAAATGGCAAACACCGCCACCCACAGGTCGCTTGCGCCTGCGGCCATGATCACGCCGATGATGCAGCAGGCGAACAGCAGCATGGACATCAGTCGCGCCTTGATCGGGTTGAGACCACGGCCGATCAGGAACGAAGACAGGATGCCGCCGCCCACGCTGCCGAAGTCGGCGGTGAGGTAGATGATGATCAGTGGGATGCCCATCTGGGTCACGTTGATGCCCAGGTTGTATTGCTGGTTCAAAAACGGCGGCAGCCAATAGAGGTAGAACCAGAACACCGGGGCGGTGATCGAGTAGGCCAGGGCGAACGCCCAGGTGCCGCGCATGCGCAGGATGCGTGAGAACGGCACGCGGACCTGGTCCGGTTCGTCCTGGGCCTGGATGTAGTCCAGTTCCGATTGCTTGACGCTGGGATGGTCTTCGGGGTTGAAGTATTTCAGGCCCCAGAACAGCAGCCAGATCCCGCCCAGCGCAGCCATGCACAGGAACGCGGCCTGCCAGCCCCACACGTGCAGGACCAACGGCAGCAGCATCGGGGTGAACATCGCGCCGACGTTGGTCCCGGCGTTGAAGATACCGGTGGCCACGGCTCGCTCGCCCGCCGGGAACCACAGCCGGGTGGTCTTCACGCAAGCGGGGTAGTTGGCGGCTTCGGTGAGGCCGAGGATGAAGCGGCAGACCATGAAGCCCACCGCCGAAGTGGCCAGGCCGTGGGCACCGGTCGCCAGGCTCCAGAGCAGCACGGCGCAGAAGAACACGCGCTTGACGCCGATCCGGTCGATCAGCCGCCCTTGCAAAACGAAACCGACGGCATAACCGACCTGGAACCAGAAGTTGATGTTGGCGTAGTCCATCGCCGTCCAGCTCATTTCCTTGGCCAGGATAGGCTGCATGACGCCCAGGGCAGCGCGGTCGATGTAGTTCAGGGTCGTGGCAAAAAACACCAGGGCGAGCATGCTCCAACGGGTCTTGCCCACGGCCATGGCGCCGCGGATCTTGTCACCGATGCTGCCGGTGGCGGCTCCCAGGCCGGGGGCCAGGCGGGAACTTTGGGAAGGGATCATAGCGTGTACCCGTTTTGAAATTCTTATGGTTGGTCTGGGTCTGTCCATCGAGGTCGGCAGGGCCGGCATCAATGTGGAAGCGATGGTGCGCAGTGAGCAAAAAATCGTCAATTCGGCAATCGGCATTTTGTTCGATAATCGCCCAAAAAACTAACCGAATGGTACATATTAAATTGCTGAAAAAAACCTGCAGCACAATAATCGGCTCACTCTTTCAAGAGCATTTTTCAAAAGCGGCGCAGCTTCTGTAGCCGATGCCTGTCCCGGGAGCCGAAGTCATGCAGCGTTCCATTGCCACCGTATCCTTGAGCGGTACCCTGCCGGAAAAACTCGAAGCCATTGCCGCCGCCGGTTTTGACGGGGTGGAAATCTTCGAGAACGACCTTCTCTACTACGATGGCAGCCCTCGGGAAATCAGGCAGATGTGCGCCGACCTGGGCGTCGCCATCACCTTATTCCAACCGTTTCGCGACTTCGAAGGCTGCCGCCGCGATCGCCTGTCGCGCAACCTGGAACGGGCCGAGCGCAAGTTCGACTTGATGCAGGAACTGGGCACCGACCTGGTGCTGGTGTGCAGCAACGCCTCGGCCGACAGCGTCGGTGACGAACAGATGCTCATCGATGACCTGCGCCTGCTGGCCGAACGGGCCGGTGCGCGGGGCTTGCGTATCGGTTATGAAGCGCTGGCCTGGGGCCGGCACGTCAATACTTATCAACAGGTCTGGAACATCGTGCGCCAGGCCGACCACCCCAGCCTCGGCGTGTTGCTCGACAGCTTTCATACTTTGTCCCTCAAGGGCGATCCAAGCGCGATCGCCGAGATTCCCGGCGACAAGATATTCTTCGTGCAAATGGCCGACGCGCCGATCCTGGCCATGGACGTCCTGGAATGGAGCCGGCATTTCCGTTGTTTCCCGGGGCAGGGCGAGTTCGACTTGCCGGGTTTCCTGGCGCCGATCATCAAGAGTGGCTACACCGGGCCGCTGTCGCTGGAAATCTTCAACGACGGTTTCCGCGCCGCGCCGCCACGGGCCAACGCCGCCGACGGCCTGCGCTCGCTGCTGTACCTGGAAGAAAAGACCCGCCAGCGCCTGGCTGAAGAAGCGCCCTCCATGGGCAATGCCGACATCCTGTTCGCCACGCCGCCGGCCAGCGAGTACGAAGGCATCGAATTCCTCGAGTTCGCCGTGGACGATAACCTCGGCGCCAAGCTGTCCCATTGGCTGGAGCGGCTGGGGTTCGTCAAGGCTGGGCAGCATCGTTCGAAGAATGTGAGCCTGCTGCGCCAGGGCGATATCAACCTGATCCTCAACAGCGAACCGTACTCGTTCGCCCATAGTTTTTTCGAAGCCCACGGACCTTCGTTGTGCGCCACCGCCGTGCGCGTGAAAAACAGCGCCAGCGCCCTGGAGCGGGCCGTTGCCTACAAGGGCCAGCCTTATCGTGGGTTGGTGGGGCCCAATGAGCTGGAGCTGGCGGCGGTGCGCGCACCGGACGGCAGCCTGATCTACCTGGTGGACCAGCAGGCCGATGTCTATGGCACCGATTTCAATCTGCAACCGGGGGCGGTCATTGGGGCCGGGCTCAAGCGCATCGACCACATGGCGATGGCGCTGCCGGCCGACAGCCTCGACAGTTGGGTGCTGTTCTACAAGAGCCTGCTGGATTTCGAGGCCGATGACGAAGTGGTCTTGCCCGACCCTTACGGCCTGGTAAAAAGCCGTGCGCTGCGCAGCCGCTGCAGTTCGATCCGCTTGCCGCTGAACATTTCCGAGAACCGCAACACCGCGATCTCACACGCGCTATCGAGTTATCGTGGCTCCGGCGTGCATCACATCGCCTTCGATTGCGATGACATCTTCGCCCAGGTCAGTCGTGCCAAAGAGGCCGGTGTGCCGTTGCTGGACATTCCGCTCAACTACTACGATGACCTGGCCGCGCGTTTTGATTTCGACGACGAGTTCCTCAGCGAATTGGCTTATTTCAACGTGTTGTACGACCGTGATGCCCAGGGTGGCGAGCTGTTCCACGTCTACACCGAGCCGTTCGAGGGGCGTTTTTTCTTCGAGATCATCCAGCGCAAGAACGGTTACGCGGGCTACGGCGCCGCCAACGTCGCGGTGCGCCTGGCGGCCATGGCCAAGTCGCGCAGCGGTGGCCTGCGGCACGCCAAGTTGTAGGGAAATCGTAAACGCTGCGGTAAAGGGCAGTGCCGTGGCTTCCTTCACTGCGCGGTGCGGCCCATAATCGCCGATCTGTGCAGTGATGGCCGTGAGCCCCGCAATGACTATGAATTCAGAACTTTCCGCTGCCCTCGACGAACCCGTCGCCACGCCGCGCAAGAGTCGCAAGAACAACCCGGAGAAAACCCGGGAGAACATTCTTCAGGAAGCCATCGTCGAGTTCGTCCAGCAGGGCCTGTCCGGAGCCCGGGTCGACGCCATCGCCGAGCGCATCCACACCTCCAAGCGCATGATCTACTACTACTTCGGCAGCAAGGAGCAGTTGTACGTCGAGGTGCTGGAAAAACTCTATGGGGATATCCGCACCACCGAGAGCCGCCTGCACCTGGCGGAACTGGCCCCGGTCGATGCGATCCGGCGCCTGGTGGAGTTCACCTTCGACCACCACGACCGCAACGTGGATTTCGTGCGCATCGTCTGCATCGAGAACATCCACAACGCCGAGTACGTGAAGCAGTCAGGCGCGATCAAGGCGATGACCAATACCATCCTCGATTCCCTGGGCGTGATCCTGCGGCGCGGCGCTGAAGAGGGCGTGTTCCGTGCCGGCCTCGAGCCGTTGGATGTGCATCTGCTGATCAGCTCGTTCTGTTTTTACCGCGTGTCCAATCGCCAGACGTTCGGTGAGATTTTTCAGATCGACCTGTCGGACGAAGCGATCAAGCAGCGGCATCGTGAGATGGTCTGTGAATCGGTATTGAGATACTTGCAGGCCTGACGCCGGACCTAATGTGGGAGCGAGCAAGCCCGCTCCCACAGTATCACTGGATACTAGTAGTTCATGCTCTGGAAATGTGCCAGCATCCGCTGCGTATCGGGCGCCACGCCGCTGAACAGTTCGAACGCCTTCACGGCCTGGAACACCGCCATGTTGCCGCCATCCAGGGTGCGGCAGCCGACTGCGCGGGCGTTGCGCAGCAGTTCGGTTTCCAGCGGGAAGTAGACGATTTCCGCGACCCACAATGCGCCGCGCAACAGCTCGACCGGCACTGGCATGCCCGGTAGTTTTGCCATGCCCATGGGCGTGGTGTTCACCAGGCCGTCGGCCTCGGTCATGGCGGTGGGCAGGTCATGCCCGGGGCGGGCGCGGCCAGTGCCGAAGTGTTGATTCAAGTTGTTGGCCAGCGCCTCGGCACGGCTGACCTCGACGTCAAAAATGCTCAGGGTTTCTACGCCTTCCATCAACAACGCATGGGCCACCGCCGCGCCGGCACCACCGGCGCCCATCTGGACCACGCGCCTGCGCGCCACATCCCCAAGGCCGCGCCGAAAACCTTCGGCGAATCCCAGGCAGTCGGTGTTGTGGCCGATGCGCTTGCCGTCCTTGAGCACCACGGTATTGACCGCGCCGATACCACGGGCCTCGGGTGACAACTCATCGAGCAGCGGGATGATCGCCTGCTTGCAGGGGAAGGTGATGTTCAGGCCGGTGAAGTCCATGCGTTCGGCGGCCACCAGTAGATCGGCCAGGGCGCCGCTGTCGAGTTTCAGCGCATCGAGGTCGATCAGCCGATAGAGATAACGCATGCCTTGGGCATCGCCCTCATGTTCATGCAGCGCAGGCGTGCGAGAGGCCTGGATGCCCGCGCCGATCAGGCCGGCCAGCACAGTGATATTCGACATGCTCATCAACCCTTCAACCGCTGACTGAAATGTTCAAGGGCCAGGCGATAACCATGGCTGCCAAACCCGCACATCACGCCAATGGCGACGGATGAGACGAAGGAGTGATGACGGAAGGTTTCCCGGGCGTGAACGTTGGACAGGTGGACTTCGATGACCGGTACCTCGCTGGCCACCAAGGCATCGCGGATCGCCACGCTGGTGTGGGTCCAGGCCGCCGGGTTGATGACGATACCGGCGCATCGGCCACGGGCGCCGTGAATCCAGTCCAGCAGCTCACCTTCCTGGTTGGTCTGGCGAAACTCCACCGCCAGGCCGAATTCTTCAGCGGCGCGACCGCACAGTGCCGAAATGTCAGCCAGGGTTTCATGGCCATAGGTCGCCGGCTCGCGGGTGCCGAGCAGGTTCAGGTTCGGGCCGTTGAGCACCAGAACGATCGGAGGCATCGCAATTTCTCCACATTTTTATTGTTGGTGTCGGCGAGGTTTCAGCCGCTGGAGATAAATTGTACTAGATGGTTAATTTGGTCAAATAAAGCCGCCGACATCGGCCAATAAGTGTTCGATGATCGAACATGACCTTGCCAAGAGAGGAGGGAGGGCAATTGTGGCGAGGGGATTTATCCCCATGTAGGAGCTGCCGAAGGCTGCGATCTTTTTGATCTTCGCTTGAGACTCAAGTGTCTGGAGAAAGATCGCAGCCTCGTTACACTCGTCAGCTCCTACCGCCGAGTCAGCAACACCCCGGACTCCATGTGATGGGTCCAGGGAAATTGATCGAACAACGCGCAGCGCGTGATGCGATGGGTATCGTTCAGTTGCGCGATATTCGCGGCGAGGGTGTCAGGGTTGCAGGAGATGTACAGGATGTTGTCGAAACGCCGGGTCAGTTCGCAGGTGTCCGGGTCCATGCCGGCGCGAGGCGGGTCGACGAAGACGCTGCCGAATTCGTAGCTTTTCAGGTCGATGCCCTGCAGGCGACGGAACGGCCGGACTTCGTTCAGGGCTTCGGTCAGTTCTTCGGCGGACAGGCGTACCAGCGTGACGTTATCCACCGCGTTTTCGCTGAGGTTGCTCAGCGCGGCGTTCACCGAGGTCTTGCTGATCTCGGTAGCCAGCACTTTGCGCACGCGGGTGGCCAGGGGCAGGGTAAAGTTGCCGTTGCCGCAGTACAACTCCAGCAGATCGTCATTGCGATCGCCCAGCGCGTCATAAGCCCAGTTGAGCATCTTCTGGTTCACCGTGCCGTTGGGCTGGGTGAAGGCGCCTTCGGGTTGGCGATAGCTGAAGGTGCGCGCGCCGACCTCGAGTTTCTCCACCACGTAGTCATGGCCGATCACCTCGCGCTTGCCCTTGGAGCGGCCAATGATGCTCACGCCCAGGTCAGCCGCCAGTTTCGAGGCGGCAGCGTGCCAGTGCTCGTCCAGCGGGCGGTGATAACACAGGGTGATCATCGCATCACCCGCCAGGGTGGTCAGGAATTCCACCTGGAACAGCTTATGGCTCAGGGGCGCGCTGGCTTGCCAGGCGGCCTTGAGTTGCGGCATCAACTGGTTGATGCGCAGGCTGGCGATGGGAAACTCCTCGATGAGGATCGGTGTGCGCTTGTCGTCCTGGGAGAACATTGCGTAGTGCCGTTCACCGGCCTCGCGCCACAGACGGAACTCGGCGCGCAGGCGGAAGTTCTTCAGGGGCGAGTCGAACACCGCAGGTTCTGGCGCATCGAACGGCGCCAACAGGTCACGCAAGCGGGTGACCTTGTCCTGGAGCTGGGCGGCGTAGGCTTGGGAATCAAAAGTCATGCGTTGAACCAACCCAACTTGATCACGAACAGGATCGACAGAATGACCAGCGCCGGGTTCAGCTCACGGCCACGGCCGGACACCAGTTTGATGGCGGTCCAGGCGATGAAGCCGAAAGCGATGCCGTTGGCGATGGAATAAGTGAACGGCATCGCCAGGGCGGTCACCACCACTGGCGCGGCGACGGTGATGTCGTCCCAGTCGATTTCCGCCAGGCCCGAGGTCATCAGCACGGCGACGAACAACAGGGCTGGGGCGGTGGCGAAGGGTGGGACGCTGGCGGCCAGTGGCGAGAAAAACAGCGCCAGCAGGAACAGGATCGCCACGACAACGGCGGTCAAGCCGGTGCGGCCGCCGGCGCTGACGCCCGCCGCCGACTCGATGTAGCTGGTGGTGGTGGAGGTGCCCAGCAGCGAGCCGGCCATGGCGGCGGTGCTGTCGGCGATCAGCGCACGGCCCATCTTCGGCATGTGGCCGTCCTTGCCCATCAGCCCGGCGCGCTTGGCGACGCCGATCAGGGTGCCGGAGTTGTCGAACAGGTCGACGAACAGGAAGGCGAAAATCACGCTCACCAGGCCGATGTCCAGGGCGCCCTTGATGTCCAGTTGCAGGAAGGTCGGGGCCAGGGACGGCGGCATGGACATCACGCCGCCGAACGGCGTGAAGCCCATCAGGATCGAGACGAGGGTGACCGCCAGGATGCCGATCAACACTGCGCCGCGTACTTTCAAGGCTTCCAGGGCAACGATCAGGACAAAGCCGAGGGTCGCGAGGATCGGCGCCGGTTGTTTCAAATCGCCGAGGCCGACCATGGTCGCCGGGTTTTTCACCACGATGCCGGCGTTATTCAAGGCGATCAGCGCCAGGAACAGGCCGATACCGGCGGCAATGGCTGAACGCAGCGGCAGCGGGATGCTGTTGATGATCCATTCGCGGATGCGAAAGATCGACAACATGAAGAACAGCACGGCGGAGATGAATACCGCGCCCAGCGCCACTTGCCAGGTGTGGCCCATGTGCAGGACCACGGTGTAGGTAAAGAAGGCATTCAGGCCCATGCCCGGCGCGAGGGCGATCGGGTAGTTGGCGATCAGGCCCATGACCGTGGAGCCGATGGCCGCTGCCAGGCAGGTGGCGACGAACACCGCGCCCTTGTCCATGCCGGTTTCGCCGAGGATGCTCGGGTTGACGAACAGAATGTAGGCCATGGCCAGGAACGTTGTGACGCCCGCCAGGATCTCGGTCCGCACGTTGGTGTTATGTGCCTTGAGTTGAAACAGCCTTTCCAGCATGTCTGCTCCCCGTGGCGCGCCCGGCGCCGTGAATGTATCGACCTCAACAGCAAAGCACAGGTCGCCAGCGGCGCCCGGGAATTTTCTGTGGGTCGGAAAAAGCCGCGCATCATACCAGCAGCGTAGCGTTGTGGCTGCGATCGTCGTCGATGTTTTGCCAACGCGCCAAGTGGGCCATACTGCGCGCGGTTCCGGGAGGTCTCTATGTATTGCATGAATAAAATGCTGATGGCGGCGATGGGCTGCATGCTGGGCCTGTGGTTGCCCGGGCAGGCGGCGGATGCCGCGTCGGCGCCACCCCTGAGCGAGGTCAAGGTGCTCAAGGTCGAGTCGCCGGCCTGCGGCTTCGAGGACATCGTCCCAGGGCAGGCGCAGACGCGTTGCGATCACAGTGGCCCGAATATCAAGGTCTACGTGCTGGAGGTCGGTTACGGCCGCCAGCCCCATGTCACCCTGGACGGCTTTGAAGTCGACGGCACCCGCTCGCCCGTGTGTGCGTACAGTAATGGCAACCTCAACGACTGTTCCGTGCGGACCAAAGTTGTCGGCTATGTGTACATCTTCGACCTGAAGGGCAAGCAGGAAGGCACCTTCAGCTTCAGCAACATCTCGATCAACGCACCGGGCAACCGGATGTCGACCCAGCTGTACATCAAATAACCGCTGTGCCCGTTAGGCGACGTGTAGGAGCTGTCGAGCGCAGCGAGGCTGCGATCTTTCCCCCGGACGCTTGAATCTCAAGCGCATATCAAAAGATCGCAGCCTTCGGCAGCTCCTACACTACAAGCATCACCCAGCGGAGAAAGCGCCCATGATGCCTGGAACCAAGATCCCCCGAGCCTTGATAGCGGTCGCCGAGGGTGTCGACGACTTGCAGACGGTCACCCTGATCGATGTGCTGCGTCGAGCGCAGATCGAAACCGTGGTGGCGAGCATCGAAGGGCGGCGGATGCTCACCTGCGCCCGCGGCACGCGCCTGACGGCCGATGGCATGCTGGTGGACGTGCTCGTGCAGGACTTCGACCTGGTCGTCCTGCCGGGCGGCATCATCGGCGCCCAACACTTGGCTGCCCATCAGCCGCTGCAACAACTGATCAAGGGCCAGGCCGCCACCGGACGGTTTTTCGCCGCCATCGCCGAAGCCCCGGCCCTGGCGCTGCAGGCATTCGGCGTCCTGCGCCAGCGGCGCATGACCTGCCTTCCGGCGGTGAGCCAGCAACTGTCCGGTTGCAGCTTCGTGGATCAACCCGTGGTGGTGGATGGCAACTGCATCACGGCCCAGGGTTCGGCCGCCGCCCTGGCGTTTGCCTTGACGCTGGTGGAACAACTCAGTGGCAAGGGCGTGAGAGGCGTGGTGGCGGCGGAATTGCTGGCCTGACATTCTTCAGCGGGCATCGGTCTGTGGCGAGGGCGCTTGCTCGCGATGGCGTCAGCGCATTCAACCTTGATGCGAGCGGACCCACTGAAGGCGCTGGCTTCCAACGTCAATCATTTGCCTTGAACGCTTCGCCTCACCCTGAAGTCGTACCCCTTATGACGGCGGTTTCCCAAAACGCCGCGAGTACGACCAACCGTGAGGTGTTCCATGAGCGCGACCCTGTCCGAAGCGACGCCGGCGTCCTTCGTCCGTCATCCGATCCGCCTGACTCTCAATGGCCAGGTGCGTGAGTTGCAAGTGCTGGCCTGGACCACATTGCTGGACTTGCTGCGTGAGCAACTGGACCTGGTGGGCAGCAAGAAAGGCTGCGACCACGGCCAGTGCGGCGCCTGTACGGTGCTGCGCGATGGCAAGCGGATCAATGCCTGCCTGACCCTGGCGGTGATGTGCGACGGCGCCGAATTGACCACCATCGAAGGCCTGGCCGGTGATGACGCATTGCATCCCATGCAGCAGGCGTTCATCACCCATGACGCGTTCCAGTGCGGTTACTGCACGCCAGGGCAGATCTGTTCTGCGGTGGGGCTGGCCAACGAGGGCAGGGCGCAAACTCGCGCGCAAATCAGTGAACTGATGAGCGGCAACCTGTGCCGCTGCGGGGCCTACACCCATATTTGTGATGCCATCGAAGAGGCATTGCCGCTCTGCCGGCAACCGGGAGGTGATCAATGAATCCCTTCCAGTACAGCAAGCCCGACACCGTGCAGGCGGCCGTCGACTTGTCGAGCCCGGTTTCCCGCTTCATCGCCGGCGGCACCAACCTGCTGGACCTGATGAAGGAAAACCTCACCCGCCCCGAGCACCTGATCGACATTACCGGGTTGCCCCTGGCGGACCTCAGTGAAACCCCTTCCGGTGGGGTGATGATCGGGGCCTTGGTGAGCAATGCCGACCTGGCCTGGCACCCGTGGATCGAGCGCCGTTATCCGCTGCTGGCCCAGGCCATCCTGGCGGGCGCCTCGCCGCAACTGCGCAACATGGCCAGCACCGGCGGCAACCTGTTGCAACGTACTCGCTGCTATTACTTCTATGACGCGAGCGTACCGTGCAACAAGCGTCGACCCGGCAGCGGTTGTCCGGCCCGGAACGGTCTGAACCGGATCCACGCGATTTTCGGTGCCAGCGATCAATGTGTCGCCACCCATCCCTCCGACATGTGCGTGGCCCTGGCGGCCCTGGAGGCGGTGGTCCATGTCCTGGGGCGGGGCGGGGCGCGGACCATCGAGTTCGCCGACTTCCACCGCCTGCCCGGCGACGCCCCGGAGCGCGATAATCAACTGGCTGACGATGAGTTGATCACCGCCATCGAGTTGCCTGCCGCCGGTTTTGCCGACCATAGCCACTACCTGAAGATCCGTGACCGCGCCTCCTACGCCTTCGCGCTGGTCTCGGTGGCGGCGGCGCTGGAACTGGATGGGCCGGTGATTCGCCGAGCGCGCCTGGCCCTGGGGGGCGTGGCGCACAAACCGTGGCGCGACCGGGCCGTGGAGAGCTGGCTGGTCGGACAGACCGTCAGTCGCGAAACTTTCACCGTCGCCGCCGATGCATTGCTGCAACACGCCGAGCCGTTGGCGCACAACGGCTTCAAGGTCCGATTGGCGCGCCGGGCAATTGTCCGCGCCTTGAGCGATGCCGCGTTGGGTGGCGCACCGCAGGGAGGACAAGCCTGATGAACGCTCCGAGCAAATCCATAGGGCAACCACTCGACCGGGTCGATGGCCTGCTCAAGGTGACGGGCCAGGCCCGTTACGCCGCTGAATACCCCGAGGACGGCCTGCTGCACGGCAGCGTCGTGTCCGGCACTATCGCCCGTGGCCGTGTGCTGCGCATCGATGCTGCCCGCGCCCTGGCGCTGCCTGGCGTGGTCGCGGTCATCGACCACACCAACCGGCCGAGGATCGCCAGCTACGACGAGCCCTACCAGGATGCCGATGCGGCGGACGGCTCACCGTTCCGGCCCCTATACGACGATCAGGTGCTCTACAACGGTCAGCCACTGGCCTTGGTGGTGGCGGAAAATCTTGAGTTGGCCCGGTATGCCGGTTCGTTGATAGACATCGAATACGCGGCCGAGGATCATCAGACCGATCTGATAACCCTGCAAAACGACGCCCATCCGGCACCGGCAGAATTACCCAAGCCCCGTGGGAATTTTCAGGGCGAGTACGCCAGCTCCACGCTCAGCGTGGACGTGTCCTACAGCACGCCGATTGAACACCACAACCCGATGGAACCGCACGCCTCCACCGTGCTGTATCAGCCTGACGGCAGCCTGCACATCCACGACAAGACCCAAGGCACGCAAAACGGCCAGGCCTATGTGCAAAAAGTCTTCGGGCTCGAAAAAGAGCAAGTGCGAGTGTTTGCCGCGTTTGTCGGCGGCGCCTTCGGTTCCGGGCTGCGCCCGCAATATCAATTGCCGTTGGCCGTGATGGCGGCACTGGCCCTCAAACGCTCGGTGCGGGTCAGCCTGACGCGCCAGCAGATGTTTACCTTTGGCTATCGGCCGCGAACCCTCCAGCGCGTGCAACTGGGGGCAGCGGCCAACGGTCGCCTGCTGGCCGTGGCGCACACCGCCGTCGGCCAGACCTCGCGTTTCGAGGATTTCACCGAGCATGTGGTGGAGTGGAGCGGCATGCTCTATCACTGCGACAACGTCGAGTTGACCTACAAACTGGTGCCCCTGGACGTCTACACGCCTTTGGACATGCGCGCACCCGGTGCCGCCCTTGGCTTGATTGGCCTGGAGTGCGCCATGGATGAACTGGCCTGTGCCCTGGCGATCGATCCGGTGCAATTGCGCTTGATCAACTACGCCGAACGCAACGAGAACGAAGGCAAGCCGTATTCCAGCAAGGAGTTGCGTGAGTGCTATGCCCAAGGTGCCCGTCGTTTCGGCTGGGACAAGCGCAACCCGGAACCGCGCAGCATGCGTGAAGGCCGGCAACTGGTGGGCTGGGGCATGGCCGGCGGCGTGTGGGAGGCCATGCAGCAGAAGGCTAGCGCCAGGGCGTCGCTGGATACCCATGGCAAGCTGACCGTCAGCAGCGCCACCACTGACATCGGCACCGGGACCTACACGGTCATGACCCAGATCGCCGCCGAGGCGTCAGGCGTTTCCCTTGGGGACGTTACGTTTGTCCTGGGGGATTCGTCGCTGCCCACCGCGCCGCTGCAGGGCGGCTCGTTCACTGTCTCGTCGGTGGGCACCGCCGTGCAGCAGGCCTGTGAAGCGCTGAAGGAAAAACTCCTGGCCGTGGCCCGTCAGGCGTGTCCGGCCTTCAGCGGCGCGACCCTTGAGCAAGTGATGTTTGTCGATGGTCAGCTGCGGCTGGGCGAAGCGAGTGTTGCATTGGCGCAGTTGGCGCAGAAAAGCGGCGAGACGCCGTTGCAGGCCCAGGTCACCGCCGAGCCGGACGCAAAACGCCAGGCCTGCGCCACGGCCACTCACTCGGCGGTGTTCGTCGAAGTGCTGGTGGACGAAGACCTGGGGACGGTGAAGGTCAATCGCGTGGTCAGCGCCATTGCCGCTGGCCGGGTCGTCAACCCGAAAACCGCCCGCAGCCAGATTCTCGGTGGCGTGGTGTGGGGCGTCGGCATGGCCTTGCACGAAGAAACCCTGACGGACCACGCCTTGGGTCGCCACATGAACCACAACCTGGCCGAGTATCACGTGCCGGTCAACGCCGACATCGGCGACATCGAGGTGATTTTCGTCGAAGAACATGACGAGATCGTCAATGCGCTCGGGTCCAAGGGCGTGGGTGAAATCGGCGTCGTCGGGGTGGCAGCGGCGGTGGCCAATGCGATTTACCATGCCACCGGCAAGCGGGTGCGGGACTTGCCCATCACCCTCGACAAGTTGCTCTAGGCTTTGGCTTCATCCATTGCTTCGTGCATTCGGTCGCGGTTGGCCAGGGTCGGGAACAATTTGATCCAGACCCCGGTCACCAGCAGCGTACCGATGCCGCCCATGACCACCGCCGGTACGGTGCCGAACCAGTGGGCAGTGAGGCCGGACTCGAACTCGCCCAACTGGTTCGAGGCGCCGATGAACAGCCCGTTCACCGCGCTGACCCGGCCGCGCATTTCATCGGGTGTTTCCAGTTGCACGAAGGAGGCGCGGATCACCATGCTGATCATGTCCGCCGCGCCCAGCACCACCAGCACCGCCAGGGAAAACCAGAACGAGGTGGAAAGGCCGAACGCAATGGTGGCGACGCCGAACACGCCCACCGCGGTGAACATCACCCGGCCGACCTTGCGCTCCACGGCAAACCGCGCCAGCCACAGCGACATCAGCAAGGCCCCGACCGCCGGCGCCGACCGCAACAGGCCCAGGCCCCAGGGACCGGTGAGCAGGATGTCCTTGGCAAACACCGGCAGCAGCGCCGTCGCGCCGCCGAGCAACACCGCGAACAGGTCCAGGGAAATCGCCCCGAGAATGTCCGGGCGGCTGCGAATGAAGCGAATCCCGGCCAGCAGCGAATCCAGCGTCGCCTTGCCTTTGTTCAGCGGCGTCTGCCGGGCGGGTAGGTTGAGCATCAGGCAGCAGGCAATCAGGTAAAGCACTACGGTCGGCCCATAGACCCAGACGCTGCCGAAGGCGTAGAGCAAGCCGCCGAGCGCCGGGGCGACGATGGTGGCCGACTGTTGGGCCGATTGCGCGGCGGCCACGGCACGGGGAAACAGGCCGGCCGGCACGATGCTCGGCAGCAGCGCCTGGGTGGTCGGCATTTCGAAGGAGCGGGCGGCGCCCAGCAGGAAGGCGAGGATGAAGATCATCTCCCGCGTGACATGGTCGGTGGCGCTGCCGATCACCAGCGCCAGGGCAATCATCGCCTGCAATGACTGGCAGATGGCCGCGACTTTACGGCGGTCATAGCGGTCGGCCACATGCCCGGTGTGGAGCATGAACAGCACGCGCGGGGCAAACTCGACCAACCCCACCAGGCCGAGGTCCAGGACGTTGCCGGTCAGTTGATAGAGGTTCCAGCCGATGGCCACGGTGAGCATCTGGAAACCGCTGGCGGTGAATATCCGGGCCAGCCAGAAGGCGATGAAGGGACGGTGGTGACGGAGCAGCAGCGGCGCTTGGCTGGGCATCTATGACGGGTCCGGTGATGAAGGCATCGAGATTATCACCGAGCTGTAACTGGAAGTTGCGGTGTCGGGAAAAATAGTTAGCCAAGCATCGATCTTTCACATCGCACCGTTTTTGTGGCGAGGGGATTTATCTGTGGGAGCAAGGCTTGCCCGCGATGGACGCGACTCGATTTCTGAAAGACCGCATCGCCTTCATCGCGGGCAAGCCTTGCTCCCACATATCCCCTCGCCTCAGTCAGCACTGAGACAACCTGTCACGCGACAAACGACCACGCCGTTCATCGACGAGAATGCGGCTACTCTTTGAGCATTGCTTGATCCAGGTCAATACCTTTCGGGGCGTTGGGCTGGCGGCCATCCGGCCAGAGTCCTGCGTTGTGACGGTTATAAAAAGAACGATTTGAAAAGCATCGCACTCCATATCCCTGGGGATTGTGATGCAGGCCCCACCCGCAGCCGGTTTTACCTGACAGAGGAAGACTTATGTTCGGTTTGGAGGCGCTCGATCTCGCCCGAATCCAGTTCGCGTTCACCATCTCGTTCCACATCCTGTTCCCGGCCATCACCATTGGCCTGGCGAGTTACCTGGCGGTACTCGAAGGCTTGTGGCTCAAGACCCGCGATGACACCTACCGCGACCTGTACCACTTCTGGTCGAAGATATTTGCCGTCAACTTCGGCATGGGGGTGGTGTCCGGGTTGGTCATGGCCTATCAGTTCGGGACCAACTGGAGCCGTTTCTCGGACTTCGCTGGTGCGGTGACCGGGCCGTTGCTGACCTACGAGGTGCTCACGGCGTTTTTCCTCGAGGCCGGTTTCCTGGGTGTGATGCTGTTCGGCTGGAATCGCGTCGGTCGCGGCCTGCATTTCTTTTCCACGGTCATGGTGGCGATCGGCACCCTGATCTCGACCTTCTGGATCCTGTCCTCCAACAGCTGGATGCAAACCCCCCAGGGTTACGAAATCATCGACGGCCGGGTGATCCCGGTGGACTGGCTGGCGGTGGTGTTCAACCCTTCGTTTCCTTATCGATTGCTGCACATGTCCACTGCAGCGTTTGTCGCCACGGCGTTTTTCGTCGGCTCGTCGGCGGCCTGGCATTTGCTGCGCGGTCGCGACAACCCGGCCATCCGCCGGATGCTGTCGATGGCGATGTGGATGGCCTTGCTGGTGGCGCCGATACAGGCGGTCATTGGCGACTTCCATGGCCTGAACACCCTCAAGCATCAACCGGCGAAAATCGCCGCCATCGAGGGCCACTGGGAAAACGTCGGCAATGAACCGACCCCGTTGATCCTGTTCGGCTGGCCCGACATGAAGGCGGAAAAGACCAAATACGCCGTGGAAATTCCTTACCTGGGCAGCCTGATCCTGACCCACAGCCTGGACAAGCAGGTGCCGGCCCTCAAGGAGTTCCCGCCTGAGGACCGACCGAACTCGACCATTGTGTTCTGGTCGTTCCGGGTCATGGTCGGCCTCGGGTTGCTGATGATTTTCACCGGGCTGTGCAGCCTGTGGCTGCGCCGCAACGATCGGATCTATCAATCCCGGCCGTTCCTCTACATGGTGCTGTGGATGGGGCCGTCCGGACTGGTCGCGATCCTGGCCGGCTGGTTTACCACTGAGATCGGTCGCCAGCCATGGGTGGTCTATGGCCTGATGCGCACGGCCGATGCTTCGTCCGGGCACAGTTTTGCGCAGATGAGCATCACCTTGGTGCTGTTTGTCGTGGTGTATTTCGCGCTGTTCGGCGCAGGCTTGAGCTACATGATGCGTCTGGTGCGCAAGGGACCAGTGGCCCACGAAGTCGAGCCGACCGATGGCGGTCCGGGGCAGAAACGCACCCCGGCTCGGCCATTGTCGGCTGCCAACGAAGGCGACGACGACGTGGACCACAACGACCGCTCGAACAAGGGGAATTGAGTCATGGGTATTGATCTTCCGCTGATCTGGGCCGTGGTCATCATCTTCGGCATCATGATGTACGTGGTCATGGACGGCTTCGACCTGGGGATCGGCATTCTCTTCCCCTTCGTCAAGGGCGAACGCGACCGTGACGTGATGATGAACACCGTGGCACCGGTCTGGGACGGTAACGAAACCTGGCTGGTGCTGGGCGGTGCCGGGTTGTTCGGGGCGTTTCCGCTGGCTTATTCGGTGGTGCTCTCGGCGCTGTACCTGCCGTTGATCCTGATGCTCATCGGCTTGATCTTCCGCGGCGTGGCCTTTGAGTTCCGCTTCAAGGCCAAGGCTGAGAAGCGTCATCTCTGGGACAAGGCATTCATTGGCGGTTCGCTGACGGCCACCTTCTTCCAGGGCGTGGCGCTGGGAGCGTTCATCGACGGCTTCGAGGTGGTCAACCGCCAGTTCGCCGGCGGTTCCTTGGACTGGTTCACGCCATTCACCATGTTCTGTGGCCTGGCGTTGATCGCCGCCTACGCGCTGCTCGGTTGCACCTGGCTGATCATGAAGACCGAGGGCAAGTTGCAAGAGCAGATGCATGACCTGGCCCGGCCGCTGGCGATCGTGGTGCTGGCGGTGATCGGCATCGTCAGCATCTGGACACCACTGGCCCATGCGGACATCGCGGCCCGCTGGTTCACCTTGCCGAATCTGTTCTGGTTCTTGCCGGTGCCGATCCTGGTGCTGGTGACCATGTACGGTTTGTTCCGCGCGGTGGCACGCAATGCCAACTACACGCCCTTCATCCTGACCCTGGTACTGATCTTCCTCGGCTACAGCGGCTTGGGCATCAGCCTGTGGCCGAACATCGTGCCGCCGTCCATCTCGATCTGGGACGCCTCGTCACCGCCCCAGAGCCAGGGCTTCATGCTGGTGGGCACGCTGTTCATCATCCCGTTGATCCTGGTGTACACCTTCTGGAGCTACTACGTGTTCCGCGGCAAGGTGACCCACGACGACGGCTACCATTGAGGGCGTCGAGCATGGCCAAACCTGACTTGAAAGACATCGAGGCCGCCGAACGCAAGCCACTCTGGCAGCGGCTCGGCTGGCTGGCGTTGATCTGGACCGGCAGTGTGCTGGCGCTGTTCATCGTCGCCAGCCTGATGCGGATGTTCATGAATGCCGCAGGCCTGACCACTCACTGAAATTTTTGTGGGAGCAAGCGTTTGCTCCCACAAAGGACCCTTTACTTGCGGGCCTTGAGGATCACGAATTTCGGTGTGGCGGCCACTTGCTCGACGCCGCGGAACAGCCGCGCCAATTTGCTGTGGTAACCCAGGTGCCGGTTGCCGACGATGTACAACGCGCCGCCTACCACCAGCGCTTCGCGAGCCTGCTGGAACATCCGCCAGGCGAGGAAATCGCCCACCACCTGCTGCTGGTGGAAGGGCGGATTGCACAACACCACGTCCAGTGACTGCGCCTCTTGCCCAGCCAGGCCATCACCGGCTCGGATGATCACTTCGCGTTCGCCCAGGGCCGCACGCCAATTCTCGGCGGCCGATTGCACGGCCATATAGGACTCGTCCACCAGGGTGTAGAGGGCCTCGGGGTTTTGCAGGGCACTGGCGATGGC
Organism: Pseudomonas brassicacearum; assembly: GCF_009601685.2. Taxonomy (NCBI): domain Bacteria; kingdom Pseudomonadati; phylum Pseudomonadota; class Gammaproteobacteria; order Pseudomonadales; family Pseudomonadaceae; genus Pseudomonas; species Pseudomonas brassicacearum. The sequence continues at coordinate 5,696,972 of NZ_CP045701.2, read as the reverse complement.
CAGCACGCCGTTGCCGCATCCCAGGTCCGCGACCCGGGCCGTCCCGAGGTTTTTCGGCAGATGTGGCAGGAACGCGCGGGTGCCGATGTCCAGGCCTTCGCGGCAGAACACATTGGCATGGTTGAGCAGTTCGATCTTCGGCTCGTCCAGCCAGTAGCGCGTGGGATAGGGCGATACGGTCGGTGCACTGCTTTGTGAGGAACTGGCTTGTGGCGTGGCAATCAACAGCCGCGCTTTTTTCACCGCCAGGGAGGCCTGCACCGGGCCGATATACCGCTCCAACAAATCGCCAGCGGCCCGGGGCAGGTGCTTGATCATGGCCCCGGCAATCACTTGGGCGCCTGGCGCGAGTTGGCCTTGCAGGCGAATCAGTTGTTCTTCCAGCAAGGCCAGGGTTTTCGGCACTTTGACCAGGACGCGATCGAACGGGCCAGTCAGCGGTTCGCTGGCAGGCAACGTCGGCACCGCATCGAAGGGGCGGCCGTTGCGCACCAGGTTTTTCTCCAGCGCCTGCAATGCCAGGAAGGAATCGCCGCTGCTGGTCACCAGGACGTTGCCCGCCAGGCTGGCCGCCAGGGCGCCAAAGCCGTCATTGAGCACCAGGACCCGAGTCTGCACGCTCGGCTGTTGTTCGGCCAGGTACGCGAGCAGGTATTCATCGGCCGCATCGAAGGCTTGCAGCGGTTCGTTCTGCTGTTCGGGTTGGCGGATCAGGTCGAGTTGGGCGAAGGGACTGTCGAGCAGGGGCATGGCTGGGGACTCTGGAGATCAACGAATGTCCCGCTGCCTGGAGGTAGGTGTCTGTGCGGGACCGCCTGAATGAACTGCGTCGCGTGCAAGAAGCGGCATCATCCAAGTGGAGCCGTAAATGGTACGTTTTTTTGTTGCACATTACTCGCGGGTTTTTTTGCCCGGCACTGTCACTCCACTGTTCAGATCACATGGATCTGGGCGGCTTTTGCCACCGCTGAAATTTTATTGCTGACGTTCAGTTTTCGCATGCAACTGCACACATGGAAATTCACGGTCCGTTCGGAAAGACAGAGAATCCTGCCCACTTCCGACGCCGTCTTGCCTTCGGCAGACCATCTCAGCACTTCGATTTCTCTCGGTGACAAGTGATAGTTCTGCTTGACCACGATGGCGTCGGACAGTTTTTTGCTGGCAAGTGCATGCAGCCGCTGACTGGCAAAAATGGCGTAGCCGAGATTTGCATAGTGCTCCTCGATATCGATGGGACAATGGGTTCGTGCGAGACTGAACAGACTGCACTGCATCCCTTGTTCGTCATGAACGGACTGGGTCCAGCCGTGCTTGAGTCCCTGTCTATTAAGTTCTCGCCACAACTTGGGGGCCTGGGCAAAGACAGTCTCATTCCACAGGATTGGAAGCGATGATTGATTGCAATGTGCTACTAAGGGGTCGTTCGAGACATAACCATTTTGTTCATAAAGTCTATCCCATCCATAAGGGTAGTTATTGAGGCTCACCTTGCTGGTGTGCTTGTCGGGATTTCCGAGATAGGCTGCGAATGCGCAATATTCAAATCCTTGATTGTTAAAGAAATTAAGTACCAGACGATAGGCCGTCTGAAGGTCTTTTTCACAGGATAACTTTCTCAGTGTCAAGTCTTTCCACTTGTCCATCGCTGTCTCCTGGGTTGATTAATCCTTGTGGATCCAATCCGTAATGCGAAATTTTAGTGTAGGACTTTTCTTACTTTGTAGTGAGATTTTTTTGTTTTCTTACAGTTGAAATGTTTAAGCAAATAAGTTTTTTTAGTCGATTTTTTTACAGAATTTTGCAGTTTGTATAAGTTAGGAAAAAGTTTTTATTGAGCAAGCGCGGTTTGCGGCCAAAGTGCCATTATTCGTCATCGGTGGTGAAGACGCTCGCTTTGCGGGACACTGCAAGTCTCGACCCATTGGAGTGACTCATGACCGATAGCGCAGAGAAGTTCACCCGCCAAACCCTGCTCGATGTCCAGCCGTTGACGCCTCATTTGTTTACTTTGCGCGTGACCCGGGACCGCGGCTTTCGCTTCCGGGCCGGTCAGTTTGCCCGGCTGGGGGTCGTCAAGGCGGACGGGACCACCGTCTGGCGGGCGTATTCCATGGTGTCTTCGCCGTTCGACGAGTTCCTCGAGTTCTTTTCCATCGTGGTTCCCGATGGCGAGTTCACCAGTGAGCTCAGCCGCCTGCAGCCAGGTGACGAACTGTTGGTCGATCGCCAGGCTTTCGGCTATCTGACACTGGATCGCTTTGTCGATGGTCGGGATTTGTGGCTGTTGTCTACGGGAACAGGTGTGGCGCCGTTTCTTTCTATCCTCCAGGATTTTGAGGCCTGGGAAAAATTCGAGCGGATCATCCTGGTATATAGCGTGCGCGAGGCGCGGGAACTGGCGTATCAGGAGCTGATCAAGGAACTGCCCCAGCGCGACTACCTGGCCGAGTACGCTCATAAGTTCCGTTTCATTGCGACCGTCACCCGTGAGCAGCATCCGGTGGCGCTCAGTGGGCGCATCACCACGCTGATCGAAAATGGCGAGCTGGAGCGGGCAGCTGGCGTGGCACTGACGCCGGAACATTCGCGAGTGATGCTGTGCGGCAATCCGCAAATGATCGATGACACGCGCAAGTTGCTCAAGGCCAGAGGGCTACAACTGAGCCTGACCCGCCGGCCAGGCCAGGTGGCGGTGGAAAACTACTGGTAGGAAAAGACGGGTTGCCCCATGCATGTAGGCGCAGTGTAGGAGCTGTGTAGGAGCGGTCTAGGAGCTGTGTAGGAGCTGTGTAGGAGCTGTCGAGTGCAACGAGGCTGCGATCTTTCCCCTGGCGCTTGAATCTCAAGCGAAAGATCAAGATCAAGATCAAGATCAAAAGATCGCAGCCTGCGGCAGCTCCTACACCCGGCGGGAGCAAGAGGTGTCAGTGACTGACTGCCTCAGGGCCGCTCGTTCTGGGCCTTGAGCAGATCGCGAATCTCACTGAGCAGCAGTTCTTCCTTGGTTGGAACCGGAGGCGCGCTGGGGGCTACGGCTTCTTCGCGCTTGAGGCGGTTGATGGCCTTGACGCCCATGAAAATGGCAAACGCCACGATGATGAAGTCGATGGTGCTCTGGATGAATTTACCGTAGGCCAGGAGCACGGCGGGCGCATCACCCTGGGCGGCCTTGAGGGTGATGGCCAGGTCACTGAAGTCCACCCCACCGATCAGCAGGCCGAGGGGGGGCATGATCACATCGCCAACGAATGACGAAACGATTTTGCCGAAAGCGGCACCGATGATGATCCCGACGGCCATGTCGACGACATTGCCTTTGACCGCGAAGGCCTTGAACTCGCTTAGCACGCCCATGAGCTATTCCTTGTGACAGATGAAAGATGAGTGGCAGTGTAAATCAGCCCAACGAGTCCTGCTCGAAACGCCAGCTTACAAAGCTTCAGTTATCGACCCGGTCCCGGGTGAAAAGTTTTCAAAGTGCCATCAATCGCGCGTGATACGCGGTTTCAGCCTGGCGCCCCTCAACGTTTTTTCTATCGGCGCGGTACGGTATTTCTATTTAGGTTTTCCTTTTTCGAGCACTAGCCTCTGGATGGCGCACATGGATGCGCTCTATAACATCAGAGGAACACGCCTATGAACACTTCCCTTGGCCACGGGGCTTATTCCCATTGCCGCGCTTTTTTTGTGCTGACCGCGAGCCTTTTGTCCTTGTCTGTCAACGCGGCCACCCTGACCCGGGACAACGGTGCGGCTGTCGGCGACAACCAGAACTCGCAAACGGCAGGCCCCAACGGCCCGACCCTGTTGCAAGACGTGCAGTTGATCCAGAAGCTCCAGCGCTTTGACCGTGAACGCATCCCCGAGCGCGTGGTGCATGCCCGCGGCACCGGCGCCCACGGCACCTTCACGGTTTCCGACGATCTCAGCGACCTGACCAAGGCCAAGGTCTTTGCCGCAGGCCAGGTCACGCCAGTGTTCGTGCGTTTTTCTGCCGTGGTGCACGGCAATCATTCGCCGGAAACCCTGCGCGACCCCCGTGGTTTCGCCACGAAGTTCTACACCGCCGACGGTAATTGGGACTTGGTAGGGAACAACTTCCCGACCTTTTTTATCCGCGATGCCATCAAGTTTCCAGACATGGTCCACGCCTTCAAACCTGACCCACGGACTAATCTGGACGATGATTCACGCCGATTCGATTTCTTCTCCCATGTTCCAGAATCGACCCGTACCCTGACCGAGTTGTATTCCAACTCCGGGACACCGGCCAGTTATCGTGAGATGGACGGTAATGGTGTACATGCCTACAAACTGGTTAACGCCAAGGGTGAAGTTCATTACGTTAAGTTTCATTGGAAAAGTTTGCAGGGCTTGAAAAATCTCGATCCGAAAGAAGTTGTGAAAGTTCAGGGTCAAGATTACAGCCATATGACAAATGATCTGGTGAGTCATATTGATAAGGGCGACTTCCCGAAGTGGGACTTGTACGTCCAGGTGCTCAATCCACGGGACCTTGCCAAGTTCGACTTCGACCCACTGGATGCGACCAAGATATGGCCGGGCGTGCCTGAGCGAAAAGTCGGGCAAATGGTCTTGAACCGCAACCCGGCGAATGTCTTCCAGGAAACCGAGCAGGTGGCCATGGCGCCGGCCAATCTTGTACCGGGTATCGAACCTTCCGAGGATCGTTTGCTCCAGGGGCGAGTATTTTCCTACGCTGACACGCAGATGTACCGGATAGGCGCCAATGCCCTGCAATTGCCGATCAACGCCCCCAAGGTGGCGGTGAACAACGGTAACCAGGACGGTGCGATGAACTCAGGCAGCACCAGCACCGGGGTGAATTATCAGCCCAGTCGCCTGACGCCGCGTGAAGAACCACAAGCGGCACGCTACAGCCAGGCCGCGCTGAGCGGTAGCACTCAGCAGGCGAAGATCCAGCGTGAGCAGAACTTCAAGCAGGCTGGTGATTTGTATCGTTCGTTCAGCAAGAAAGAGCGCGATGACCTGATCGACAGCTTCGGCGGCTCTTTGGCGACCACCGATGACGAGAGCAAGCACATCATCCTGTCGTTCCTCTACAAGGCTGACCCCGAGTACGGCACTGGCGTGGCCCGTGTCGCCAAAGGCGACTTGGCCCGGGTCAAGGCCCTGGCGGAAAAACTGACCGACTGATCCGCCGCCGGGTAGGGGCATGACCTGTGGGAGCAAAGCTTGCTCGCGAGACAGGTGCTGGGGACTGAAACCAGACCGAGTTGTCGGCATCGCGGGCAAGCCTTGCTCCCACAACCATGCCCCCACAGTCATCTGCCAGAGGAGACGTCATGATGCGCAGATTTCTTTTATCGATGTTCGCGACCTGGTCACTGAGCGTACTGGCCGATCAGCCAATACCCACCGAACCGGCCGCCGTACAAGAACAGTTGCACAACTATTACTTCGACGCCGCTCGCCGCGGCGATATGCCGATGCTCGAGACCTTTATCGAGGCCGGTTATTCGCTCGATACCCGGGATGAGAAAGGCTACACCGCGCTGATCCTGGCGGCCTATCACGGCCACGGCCCGGCGGTGGAGCGGCTGCTGGCCGCCGGCGCCGATGCCTGTGCCCAGGACAAACGTGGTAACACGGCGTTGATGGGCGCCATTTTCAAGGGCGAAGTGCAGATTGCGCGGCGTTTGTTGTCCACCGATTGCAGCCCGGACCAACGCAACGGTGCCGGACAGACCGCGGCGATGTACGCCGGTCTGTTCAAACGTGATGAATTGCTCGATGCCTTGAAGGCCAAGGGCGCCGACCTGCAGGCCCAGGACCCGTTGGGCAACACCGCGGTGGATCTGGCCAAGGGTGAAATCAGAATGCCGGCCCCTCAGTGAACCTTGGCTGGGCTATCATCGCGGTTTTTATCCCGGAGTTCAGATGGCCAAGGCAAAGCGCATGTACGGCTGCACCGAGTGCGGCTCGACCTTTCCCAAATGGGCCGGCCAGTGCAGCGAATGCGGGGCCTGGAACACCCTGACTGAAACCATGGTGGAAAGCGGCGGTGCGGCGGCACCCACCGGTCGCACGGGCTGGGCTGGTCAGCAGGCGCAGATCAAGACCCTGGCCGAAGTCAGCGTTGAAGAAATTCCGCGTTTCTCCACCGCCTCCGGTGAGCTGGACCGCGTGCTGGGCGGCGGCCTGGTGGACGGTTCGGTGGTGCTGATCGGCGGCGATCCGGGCATCGGCAAATCCACCATCTTGTTGCAAACCTTGTGCAACCTCGCCACCCGCATGCCGGCACTGTATGTCACTGGCGAAGAGTCCCAGCAGCAAGTCGCCATGCGCGCCCGACGCCTGGGCTTGCCCCAGGACCAGTTGCGGGTCATGACCGAAACCTGCATCGAGACCATCATCGCCACGGCGCGCCTGGAAAAACCCAAGGTGATGGTGATCGACTCGATCCAGACCATTTTCACCGAACAGCTGCAATCGGCACCGGGCGGCGTGTCCCAGGTGCGCGAAAGCGCGGCGTTGCTGGTGCGCTACGCCAAGCAGAGTGGCACGGCGATTTTCCTGGTGGGCCACGTCACCAAGGAGGGCGCACTGGCGGGGCCGCGGGTGCTGGAACACATGGTCGATACGGTGTTGTATTTCGAGGGCGAATCCGACGGACGCCTGCGTTTGCTGCGGGCGGTGAAGAACCGCTTTGGCGCCGTCAACGAGCTGGGTGTGTTCGGCATGACCGACAGAGGCTTGAAAGAAGTCTCAAACCCTTCGGCGATCTTTCTGACGCGTGCCCAGGAAGAAGTCCCCGGCAGCGTGGTCATGGCAACATGGGAAGGCACCCGGCCGATGTTGGTCGAAGTGCAAGCGCTGGTGGACGACAGCCATCTGGCGAACCCGCGCCGGGTCACCCTGGGCCTGGATCAGAATCGGTTGGCCATGTTGCTGGCGGTGTTGCATCGACACGGCGGGATTCCGACGCACGACCAGGATGTTTTCCTCAACGTCGTGGGCGGGGTCAAGGTGCTGGAAACCGCATCCGACCTGGCGTTGATGGCCGCGGTCATGTCCAGCCTGCGCAACCGGCCGTTGCCCCACGATCTGTTGGTGTTCGGCGAAGTGGGGCTGTCGGGGGAAGTGCGGCCGGTGCCCAGTGGCCAGGAGCGGCTCAAGGAAGCGGCCAAGCATGGCTTCAAACGCGCCATCGTGCCCAAGGGCAATGCGCCGAAGGAAGCGCCGGCGGGGTTGCAGATCATTGCCGTGACGCGCCTGGAACAGGCGCTGGATGCGTTGTTCGAATAGCGCTGGCAATTGCGCAAGGAATGTATGTGGGAGCAAAGCTTGCTCGCGATGCAGGCGACTCGATTTTGAAGGACCGCATCGCAGCCATCGCGGGCAAGCCTTGCTCCCACATGGAACCCCTCGCCAAAGAGGCGGGGTAGCTCAAATCTGGATCAACGCCGCCAATTCCCGCTCCAGCTCATCATGATCGGCCAGGTTCAGCTCCACCAGCCGGCGCAGATGGGCGATGGAATCCAGGTCGATATGCTCGCAGACGAAGCCCAGGTGGCCGTGGTCGTCGTGGGCCAGGCGAACTTCCATCTTCACTTCCACCTCATTGCTCAGGTGAATGTCGGCGATAAAGGTTTTCTCGGGATTGCCCAGCCAGGGCTCGGGTTTTTTGATCAGCAGCCCCTTGAGGGACAGGTCCAGCAGTTCAACCGGCCATTTGAATGGAGCCTGGATCAGCTCGGTCTTGGCATGGAATTCTATTCGTACGAAGCGGCGACGTTCGCTCATTACGTGTTCCCTCTGGAGATTCACTGACTATAGACCCAACTGAGCGAGCATCGTCACCGTTCGGCAACACAGAGACAAATGTCGAGTATGGCCTTTGTCCGGGTTAAGGCTAGACTCCAGTGGCTATCTTTCTTGTCCACCCTGGCTGGAATATAAAAATGAAAAACAACAATAGCCTGCTACGCCATCTACCCTGGCTACTGCTGGCCGTCCTGGGAGCGTGCGCCCTGGGTGTCGTGGCATTGCGTCGAGGCGAGGCGATCAACGCCTTATGGATCGTCGTCGCAGCCGTGGCCATCTACCTGGTCGCCTACCGCTACTACAGCCTCTTCATCGCCAACAACGTGATGCAACTCGATGCGCGCCGGGCCACCCCTGCCGTGCTCAACAACGATGGCCTGGACTACGTCCCGACCAACAAGCACATTCTGTTCGGCCACCATTTCGCGGCCATTGCTGGCGCCGGGCCCCTGGTCGGGCCGGTGTTGGCGGCGCAGATGGGCTACCTGCCCGGTACGCTCTGGCTGATCGCCGGCGTGGTGCTGGCCGGTGCGGTGCAGGATTTCATGGTCCTGTTCCTGTCCACCCGTCGCAACGGTCGCTCCCTGGGCGACATGGTGCGCGAGGAAATGGGCCGCATCCCTGGCACCATCGCGCTGTTCGGCTGCTTCCTGATCATGATCATCATCCTCGCGGTGCTGGCGCTGATCGTGGTCAAGGCCCTGGCCGAGAGCCCGTGGGGCATCTTCACGGTGATGGCGACCATCCCGATCGCGATGTTCATGGGCATCTACATGCGCTACATCCGCCCGGGCCGCATCGGTGAAATCTCTGTGATCGGCGTGCTGTTGCTGCTGGGCTCGATCTGGCTGGGCGGGCAGATCGCTGCCGACCCGGTCTGGGCCAAGGCCTTTTCCTTCACCGGGATCCAGATCACCTGGATGTTGATCGGCTACGGCTTTGTCGCGGCGGTGCTGCCGGTGTGGCTGATCCTGGCGCCGCGGGACTACCTGTCGACCTTCCTCAAGATCGGCACCATCGTCGCCCTGGCGATCGGCATCCTGGTCACCATGCCTGAGCTGAAAATGCCGGCGCTGACCCAGTTCACCGACGGCACCGGGCCGGTGTGGAAGGGCGGGCTGTTCCCGTTCCTGTTCATCACCATCGCCTGCGGCGCGGTCTCGGGCTTCCACGCGCTGATCTCCTCGGGCACCACGCCCAAACTCTTGGATAACGAAACCAACGCCCGCTACATCGGTTACGGCGGCATGCTGATGGAGTCCTTTGTGGCGATCATGGCGATGGTGGCCGCTTCGGTGATCGAGCCGGGCGTGTACTTCGCCATGAACAGCCCGGCGGCGATCGTCGGCGGTGACGTGGTGGCTGTGGCCCAGACCGTCAGCAGCTGGGGTTTTGCAATCACCCCCGAGGCGCTGCAAGCGGTGGCCAAGGACATCGGCGAAACCACCGTTCTGGCCCGTGCCGGCGGTGCGCCGACCCTGGCGGTGGGGATCGCGCAGATCCTGCACTCGGTGTTGCCGGGTGAGAACACCATGGCGTTCTGGTACCACTTCGCGATCCTGTTCGAAGCGCTGTTCATCCTCACCGCGGTGGACGCCGGCACCCGTGCCGGGCGGTTCATGTTGCAGGACTTGCTCGGCTCGTTCGTGCCTTCGCTCAAGCGCACCGAATCCTGGTCGGCCAACCTGATCGCCACCGCCGGTTGCGTGGCGATGTGGGGCTACCTGCTGTACCAGGGCGTGATCGATCCGCTGGGTGGCATCAACACCTTGTGGCCGCTGTTCGGCATCTCCAACCAGATGCTGGCCGGTATCGCTCTGATGCTCGCCACCGTGGTGCTGATCAAGATGAAGCGCCAGCGCTACGTCTGGGTGACCATGCTGCCGGCGGCCTGGCTGCTGATCTGCACCACCACCGCGGGCCTGATCAAGCTGTTCGACGCCAACCCGGCGATCGGCTTCCTGGCCCTGGCGCGCAAATACAACGATGCCCTGACCGCCGGCCAGATCCTGGCTCCGGCCAAGAGCATCGAGCAGATGCAGCATGTGGTGTACAACGCTTATACCAACGCAACGCTGACGGTGTTGTTTCTGCTGGTGGTCTTCAGCATCCTGTTCTACGCGCTCAAGGTCGGCATCGCCGCCTGGGGCACCAAGGAACGCACGGACAAGGAAGCGCCATTCCAGGCTCTGCCGGACGCTTGATAGGGGATTGCAACAATGTTCAATGACTTGAGTCGCCTGGGTAAATACCTCGGTCAGGCCGCCCGCCTGATGGTCGGCATGCCCGACTACGACAACTACGTCGAGCACATGCGAACCAAGCACCCGGACAAACCGTTGATGGACTACGAGGCGTTCTTTCGCGAACGCCAGGAGGCCCGTTACGGTGGCAAGGGTGGGCCCAAGTGCTGTTGAGTTGAGGTAAACCCATGTGGGAGCGGGCTTGCTCGCGAAGGCGGAGTGTCAGTTAACGTTAAAGTCGACTGATACACCGCTTTCGCGAGCAAGCCCGCTCCCACAGTTGTTTTCGGGTAGTCTCAGGGTTTTCATACCTACAAAACCGCTTCCCTTTCAGGTATCAAGGAGATTCAGTTTGTCCTCTCCCATCCCGGTCACCATCCTCAGCGGCTTTCTCGGCGCCGGCAAGACCACGCTGTTGCGCCATCTGCTCAAAGCCGAGCACGGCCTGAAAATCGCCGTGATCGAGAACGAATTCAGCGATGCCGGCATCGACACCCAATTGCTGGGCGACGAGCCGGTGCAAGTCATGACCCTGGCCAACGGTTGTGTGTGCTGCACCATCCACACCGACCTGACCAAGGCCCTGTATCTGTTGCTCGAGCGGCTGGACAGCGGCGAGATTGCCTTCGATCGCCTGGTGATCGAATGCACCGGCCTGGCCGACCCGGCTCCGGTGGCCCAGACGTTCTTCATCGACGAGGACCTGCGCGAGCGCTATATCCTCGACGGCATTCTCACGCTGGTGGACGCTGCCCATGCCGATGTCCACCTGACCCAGGCCATCGCCCAGGCCCAGGTCGGGTTTGCCGACCGCCTGCTCCTGAGCAAGACCGACCTGGTGGACGCGACCCAGGTCCAGGCCCTGGGCGAGCGCCTGACGCGCATCAACCGGCGGGCGCCGATCCGGGTGGTCGAGCACGGCAAGATCGACCTGGCCGAGCTGCTCGACATCCGCGGCTTCAACCTCAATGCGGACCTGGGCGCCGGGCTCAGCCTGCGACCGGTCGGCAAGGCCAGCCCAGGTGATCGCATCAGCAGCCTGGTGCTGCGTACCGACAAGGCGCTGGATATCGACAAGCTCAGCGAGTTCATGAACCAGTTGCTGGAAGAACACGGCAAGCAATTGCTGCGCTACAAAGGCGTGCTGAACATCGCCGGCGAACCGCGTCGGTTGGTGTTCCAGGGTGTGCTCAAGTTGTACGGTTTCGATTGGGACACCGAATGGGCGCCAGACGAAGCCCGGGAAAGCGTGATCGTGTTCATCGCCGACGAACTGCCGGAAGAAAAGATCCGCGCCGGCTTCGAAGCCGCTCTACTGTGACGAACCCGTGCCTGCGGCCAGCAGCAGTTTTTGCTCCAGATGGTCCAGGTGCTCGTCCATCAGCCGCACCGCTTCGTTGACGTTGCGGCCTTCCACGGCGTCGATGATCGCCAGGTGTTCCTGCCACGCGCAATGCCGGCGGGACCTGATCTCATGTCTGGCCAGGGCCAACGAGGTCAACGGCACCAGGCTGCCGAGAAATTGCATCAGTGGCGCATTGCCGGCCATGACGGCCAGTTGCAGGTGAAACTCGCCGGACAGGCGTATCGCCGGGCCACGCTCACCGCGATCCAGGCACTGGCGCTCGCGCTCCACCAGATCGCGCAGCTGTTGCAAATCCTTGGGCTGTGGCGCGTTGCAGGCCAGGCGCACCAGGGTTCGCTCGGCCAAGCGGCGAGCGTGGAGGATCTGCCGGGTCTGCTCCAGGTCCGGCGCGGCGACTTGTGGCCTGTGGTTGGGCCGCAGGATCACCACTTGCTGGTGGGACAGGCGCGCCAGGACGCGGCGAATGACGCTGCGGCTGACGCCGAACACGTCCCCCAGGCTTTCCTCGGTGAAGCGGCTGGCCGGGGCAATGCGCTGTTCGAGGATAGCGTCGAAGATCCGCGGGTAGATATCCTCCACCGACGGTTTGCCGACTCGGCCGGGCAGGGGCAGGGTGGCCAGCACGTTGCGGTTGTGCTTTGGTTGATGGGGCATGAGGTTGTTCATGGCGGTCTCCACAGGCAATGGCTCAGGTGCCGAGGTTGTCGTCCGGAATGTTCAATTCGATGCCCATGCGCTGGCCTTCCCGGAGAATGTGCCGGCGCATTTGCGCGCTGGCCTGGGCGCTGTTCTTGCCACGAATGGCACGTACCACGGCTTCGTTTTCTTCCAGGCGTTCTGCCAGGTGCTCGGGCGAATTGCGCAACACATCGGCGCTTTGCTTGAGGGCGTTGCTGGTCTGCTGGACCACGTTCTGGAAGATCGGGTTGGACGTCAGGGCAAACAATTCTTCATGGAAGGCGATGTAGGCGTTGGCGCAGGCGTCGCTGTCGTTGGCTTCCAGGGCTTCGCGCATGTCCATGAGGGTCAGGCGCAACTGGCCGACCTCCTTGCTGCTGATGGACTGGGCCACCAGGCCAACGATGAAGGGCTCCAGGGTGTAGCGCAGTTGCAGCAGGTCCTCCAGGCTCGCGCCGGCCATGGCGCCGCTGTCACTGGCGCCATCGTTGAGATTGGCCTCCAGCACCACGACACCTTTGCCGGGCATCGAGCGCACCAGGCCCAGGGTCTCCAGCACAATCACCGCTTCACGCAGGCTGGGGCGGCTGATGCCCAGTTGCTCGGCCAGCTCACGCTGGCCGGGCAGCATGTCGCCCGAGCGCCACTGGCCCCGGGCGAGGGCGGCGCGGAGTTTCTCCACCACGGAATTGACGACGGTCGATGAGCTGATCACATGTGACTCCTTGGTAATCAATCAGGCGATGCCGGCTCGCGGGCCGGCATCGCCGTCTTTCAGAATTGCTGGTGATGGGCACTGCCCACCGGTTTCCTGGGTTGGAAGGTATAGCCTTGTTGGCCGGACAGCACCTTGCGCGCCCGAGGGACATCGATGTCTTTTTCCCAGCGGGCAATCGCCACGGTGGCCACGCAGTTGCCAATCAGGTTGGTCAGGGCTCGACCGATGCCCATGAACCAATCCACGGCCAACACCAGCACCAGGCCGACCACCGGGATCGCCGGGATCGCGGTCAGCGTGGCCGCCAGGATCACCAGCGCCGAGCCGGGAATCCCATGGGCACCCTTGGAGGTGATCAGCGAGACCAGCAGGATGGTCAACAGATCGCTCATGGCCAAGGGCGTACCGGTTGCGTTGGCGATGAAAACAATGGCCAGGGTCAGGTAAATCGAGAAACCATCCAGGTTGAACGAGTAGCCGGTTGGAATGACCAGGCCCACGGTGGAGCTGCCGATCCCCAGGTGTTCGAGCTTGCGCATGATCTGGGGCAGCACGGCGTCGGACGACGCGGTGCCGAGTACGATCAGCAACTCTTCACGCAAGTATTTGAGGAACGGCAGCATCGGCAGGCCCGACACACGCATTACCACGCCCAGGACCACCGCGACAAAAGCGATGCAGGTCAGGTAGAACAGGCCGACGAGGCTGCCCAGGTGCTGTAGCGAGTCCAGGCCATATTTGCTGGTGGTGAAGGCAATGGCCCCGAAGACGCCGATCGGGGCCAGGCGCACGATCATACCCATGATGCGGAAGATCACGTGGCTGAGTTCGTTGATCAGGCGTGAAATGCCGGAAGCGGCGTCACCCACGAGATTCAACGCACTGCCAAACAGCACTGAAAACAAGAGCACCTGCAGGATGTTGTTTTCCGCAAACGCTCCGATCACCGAGGTCGGGATCAGGTTCATCAGGAACTGAGTGGTGGTGACCATGTGCTGGCCGCGCTGGGCGATATCGTTCACGTCCGCGCTGGAGAGCTGCTCCAGGTGGATGTTCGCGCCGCTGCCAATGCCTGTGCTGAAAGCAAGGAGCAGGCCGATGACCAGGGCGATGGAGGTGAGTATTTCGAAGTAGATGACCGACTTGAGGCCGATGCGCCCGACCTTCTTGAGATCACCGGCGCCGGAGATGCCGCTGACCACCACGCAGAACACGATCAGGCCGATGAGCATTTTAATCAGCTTGATAAAGCCGTCGCCGAGGGGTTTGAGCTGTGCAGAGTATTCGGGAAGGGTAAGCCCGCAGACGATGCCGAGCACCAGTCCGAGGACAACTTGAAGGAAGATCGACCGCGAGCACCATTTGAGCATGGGAGGGATTCCTGGTTCGGTGTCCTTGTTCGCCAGAGGAGGGGCTGGCGTCGGGACTTCATTATTGTGGTCTTACCGGTTTGTCCAGTGCAGGCGCAGTCTAGGCGCTGTTTTTGCGGGGATGCAAGCTCGATTGTGATGATTTGGCTTTACCGGTCTTACCAGTTGGGGCGAAAGCCTTGTGCTTGAGCGTTTGATCGGCAGAAAAAAATTGTCGCCAGCTGCCTAAGCGAGTCAGTAAGGAAATAGCACGAGACTGTGGCGAGCTTGCTCCCGCTGCGCCGGTGGGAGCTGCGTAGGAGCTGTCGAGTGCAACGAGGCTGCGATCTTGTTCCAGGCAATTGAGTCGCAAGCGAAAAATCAAGATCAAAAGATCGCAGCCTTCGGCAGCTCCTACAGCCCAGCGGGAGTACTTTTCTCAGAGAATACTCAGAATGAACGTCGCTTTTGACTGTTCGTCTGTCTCGGCAAGATAAAGATAAGGCGAGCCGCGCACCCTTAAGCCCCCGACATGTTTCTTATTGCCTGTCATGAGCGAGATGGGGATATGGCGGGATTTGATGTTCTTTCGCGTAATGATGTTGTGCTGATGATCGATCAGACTGAAAAGAGTCGGGTTGCGAGTGTCTGGATCACGTGCGCCAAACACGTCGAGCCAGCTTTTACTGATCAGCTTGTTGTAGTGTTCACCGGTGTTTTTCAGGGTCAGGAGGTAGCCGCCCGCGGTATACCGCAAGTGCAGCCGCAAGGGCTCGCCTTGCACAGCCTGGTCTTCGGCGCGCATCCCGAGCAGGCTTGAGTGGTCGAGGGTTTGGGGTTTGCCGGTAAAGAATCCACCGCTGAATGAACTGATGGTCGCCATCGCGGGTTTGCCATGCAGCCTTTCCAGTAGATTCACGCGGGTGTTGAACATGCTGAGCGTTGCATTAAAGGATTGTTCACTGTCCATGTGAATATTGAGTCCTGTTTTTATTGATTAAGTTAGGTTGGGGCAAAAGGGATCGTAGGAGTTTGTTAATTGCGTGTGGAGTTTTCTGTATTGCAGGAAATTAAGTGTCGGATGGTGTTGGTTGTTTGGCCCAGTTTTGCAAGGCAAAAAAAAGGCCCGCATCTTTCGATGCGGACCTTTTTCAACTGCGCTCGAGCGGGCTAGTTAAGCGCCGTAGACCGGCAGCTTCTTGCAGATAGCCTTGACCTTCTCACGCACGGCGTCGATGACCGCTTCGTTGTTCAGGTCCGCCAGGATGTCGCAGATCCAGCCAGCCAGTTCCTTGCACTCGGCTTCCTTGAAACCGCGAGTGGTCACGGCCGGGGTGCCGAAGCGCAGGCCCGAGGTGACGAACGGAGAGCGTGGGTCGTTTGGCACCGAGTTCTTGTTGACGGTGATGAACGCCTTGCCCAGGGCCGCGTCGGCGTCTTTGCCGGAGATCTCCTGCTTGATCAGCGAGAGCAGGAACAGGTGGTTTTCAGTACCGCCGGACACCACGTCGAAACCGCGCTCGATGAATACGCCGGCCATGGCCTTGGCATTCTTCACCACTTGTTGCTGGTAAGCCTTGAACTCAGGTTGCAGGGCTTCCTTGAAGCAGATCGCCTTGGCTGCGATCACGTGCTCCAGCGGGCCACCCTGGGCGCCCGGGAAGACGGCGGAGTTCAGTTTCTTCTCGATGTCGGCATTGGCGCGAGCCAGGATCAGGCCGCCACGTGGACCGCGCAGGGTCTTGTGGGTGGTGGTGGTGACCACGTCGGCGAATGGCACCGGGTTCGGGTAGACGCCAGCGGCGACCAGGCCGGCAACGTGGGCCATGTCGACGAACAGGTAGGCACCGACCTTGTCGGCGATCTCGCGGAAACGCGGGAAGTCGAGGACTTGGGAGTAGGCAGAGAAACCGGCCACGATCATTTTCGGCTTGTGCTCGAGGGCCAGGCGCTCGACTTCGTCGTAGTCGATCAGGCCGTTGCCGTCGATGCCGTACTGGATGGCGTTGTACAGCTTGCCGGAGGAGGAAACGCTGGCGCCGTGGGTCAGGTGACCGCCGTGGGCCAGGCTCATGCCCAGGATGGTGTCACCGGCCGACAGCAGCGCCAGGTACACGGCGGCGTTGGCTTGGGAGCCTGCGTGCGGCTGGACGTTGGCATAGTCGGCACCGAACAGTTGCTTGGCGCGGTCGATGGCCAGTTGCTCGACTACGTCGACGTACTCGCAACCACCGTAGTAACGCTTGCCTGGGTAGCCTTCGGCGTACTTGTTGGTCAGTACCGAGCCTTGAGCTTCCATCACCGCGGGGCTGGTGTAGTTTTCCGAAGCGATCAGCTCAATGTGCTCTTCCTGGCGCTGAGCTTCTTGCTCCATGGCGGCAAAGAGATCGGCGTCGTACTTGGCAATAGTCAAATCACGGCTGAACATGGCGGTCCTCAAGGATCGGGGGCAGAAAAGGGGGGCATTCTACCCCAACCGGTTTTGGAAGGCATATGAAAGGGCGTCATGTCGCGGACGAATGGGGTTCAAGCAAGAGGGGCGTTGCCTGTACTGGCCTCATCGCGGGCAAGCCTTGCTCCCACAAAAGCCTGCGTTCCGCCGTGGGAGCAAGGCTTGCCCGCGAGAGGCTGGCCCAGAGAGTACAAGGCCTCAGTCGAGCATGAACAACGCATCATTGCTGAACTGCGCTTCAAATCGGGTGGCCGGCATCGGCCGGCCGAACAGGTAGCCCTGGACTTCGTCGCAGCCATGTTCGCGCAAGAAGTCCAGTTGCTCGTGGGTCTCGACACCCTCGGCGATGACCGCCAGGTTGAGGCTGTGGGCCATGGCGATGATCGCCCGGGCGATCTGCGCGTCCTGCTCGCCGGACGGCAGGCCGTCGACGAAGGTGCGGTCGATCTTGAGCACGTCGATGGGGAATTGCTTGAGGTAGTTGAGCGATGAATAGCCGGTGCCGAAGTCATCGACGGCAATGCTCAGGCCCAGGTTTTTCAGCCCGGCCAGGATCTGCATCGCCTCGCTGACTTCGCGCATCAGGATACTTTCCGTCAGTTCCAGCTCCAGGCAGGCCGGAGGCAGGCCGGTGCTGCGCAGGATATTGGCGATGCGCGTGCCCAACTGGCCGTCTGAGAACTGCCGGGCCGAAATGTTGACCGAGACCTTCGGCACCCGGACCTTGGCCTGGTGCCAGGTCCTGAGCTGCCGACAGGCTTCGGCGATGACCCAATCGCCGACGTCCACCACCAACCCAAGTTCTTCGAGTACCGGAATGAAGTCTCCTGGCGGCACCAACCCGCGTCGCGGATGGCGCCAGCGCAGCAGGGCCTCGGCACCGGTCAAACGCTTGCCATCGCCGCTGAACTGCGGCTGGTAGTACAGCACGAATTCGTTCTGTTCCAGGGCATGGCGCAGGTCGCTTTCCAGTTCCAGGCGCTCCAGGGCGCTGGCGTTCATGTCGGCCTGATAGAACTGGAAGTTGTTCTTGCCACGCTCCTTGGCGTGATACATGGCCGTGTCGGCGTTCTTCATCAATTGGCTCAGTTCGTTGCCATCCTGGGGGCTCAGGGCGATACCGATACTGGCGGTGACGAAGAACTCCCGGCCTTCGAGCACGAATGGCCGGACCAGGCTGGCGAGGATCTGCTCGGCCACGGCAATGGCCCGGTTCAGCGCCATTTCGCGGCTGGCGCGCGGTTGCAGCAGCAGGGTGAATTCGTCGCCGCCCATGCGTGCCACGGTGTCGTCATCGGCGACGCAACCGAGCAGGCGCGTGGCCATTTCCTTGAGCATCCGGTCGCCGGCGGCATGGCCCAGGGAGTCGTTGATCGGCTTGAAGCGGTCCAGGTCGAGGAACATCAGCACGACCCAGGTCTTCTGCCGCTCGGCCGATTGCAGCGCGGTGTGCAGGCGATCCTGGAAGAGCGTGCGGTTGGGCAGGTGAGTCAGGGCGTCGTAATAGGCCAGGCGATGAATGCGTTGCTCGCTGGCCTTGCGTTCGCTGATGTCGCTGAAGAAGCATACATAGCTGGCCAGGTCGCCTTCGTCATCCAGCACGGCCGTGATGCCGACCCAGGCCGGGTAGTGTTCGCCATTGCGGCGCTTGAGCCAGACTTCGCCTTCCCAGGTGCTGTGCTGTTGCAACTGCTTGAGCACGTAGCGCAAGTGGGCTTCCTGCTGATCGTCCACGGTCAGCATGTTGGGCAACTGGTCCAGCACTTGCGACACGGCATAACCGCTGACGCGACTGAAGGCTTCGTTGGCCTGGACAATGTAGCCGGCCGGGTCGGTGATCAGGATCGCCGAGGTCGAGTGCTCGAAGACCGTGGCGGCCATGCGCAGGTCTTTTTCGGCGCGACGCTGCTGGCTGATGTCGCGACCGACGCCGAGCACGCCTTCGAACGCGCCGCTTTCATCCCACACAAGCACCAGCCGCAGCTCGATGGGGATCTTGCGCCCGTCGGCCCGCAGGCAGTCGAACAGGAACAACTGGGTCTGCATCTGGCTGCGCAGCTCGGCCAGCTGTTCGGGCTTGTCGAGGGCCTTGCTGACCCGGTCCATCAGGCTGTAGATGCCGGTCAGTTGTTGCGGGTTGGCGATGATCGATTGCCAGCCGTTCTGGAAGATCCAGTCGGCGGTGTAGCCCAGCACCGCTTGCACCGACGGGCTGACATAGTTGAGCGAGAGCTTGTTGTCGGTGGAGAAAATCACGTCGCTGATGCTTTCGGCGAGCATCCGGTAGCGTTGCTCGCTGTCACGCAGCGATTCGCTGGCCTCGATCTGCTCGGTGACGTCCTTGGCCACGCCGATGATCCGTGTCACCTGATTGTGCCGGTCCCGGGCCAGCGCCTGTTCGCGGATGTCGAAGCAGCGCCACTTGCCATTGCGATGGCGAAAGCGCAGCTGGCATTGCAACAGTTGCGTGTATCCGCCTCGCCGTTGTTCCTGGCGCAGTTGGTGGTAGTGATCGGCGTCTTCGCTGTGCAGCAGGATTTCCCAGAAGTACTCACCCATCTGGTGCAGTTCGGTGCGGTCGTACCCCAGGGTCTGGCCCAGGTGATGGTTGCTGAAGATCATCCGCTGGCTGATGACGTCCTGCACATAGAGATGATCCGGCACGGTGCGCACCACGTCGGACCAGAAACCCTCGCGTTCGAGCAGCGAGAGTTCGATCAGCTTGCGGCTGGTGATGTCGCTGATACTCAGGATGACTGCGTTATAGTCATCCTGTTTTTCCGGCAGACGCAGCACCAGCCACAGGTGCTGGTCGCGGCCATGGGCGTCCTGGAGTTTGATTTCCAGCTCCAGCTGCTTGTGCGGGTCGAGCAACGCTTCGAGCAGCTTCGAGCCAATGGGGTTGTTGTCCTGTGTACCCTTGCCGACCAACAGTTGCCAGGCCTGGTCGCAGGAGTCGACGTTGAGCAGCTTCAACGCCATCTGGTTGACTTCGGTGACGTGAACTTCCTGGCGCAATTGCTCGAGTTGGTGAGCGGTTTTCATCCAGGCGCGCAATTGGTCGCCATTGTGCAGGGCGGCCTGCTCAAAAAAGGCCTTGAGCCCAGACAGGTCGAGCACGCACAGGGCCACGCCGGTGCCTTCGAAAATATCCTGGTAGCGCCGTCGACCTTCATGCAACTGCCGCTGGCGCCGGCGCATGTTCAAGAGCGCAATCACCGGCAACAACGAAAACGCCAGGCCCAGCAGGCATTTGCCGATGAAGGCCGGCAGCAGTTGCTCGATCACCTGGCGACGGTCGAATAGCCCCCGCAGTTGCCAGTCGCTGCTGCTCAGGGGCACGGTCAGTACGGTGTTCTCCAGGTCATCGGGAGACAAATGGGTAGGGCTGCTCGAGGGCAGGTTTTCGTCGCGGCTGATGATCTGCTGGTTGAGACGGTTTTCCACCAGCCACAGTGGGCGCAGCCCCATATCGGCCTGCTTGGTCAGGGTGGAGAAAAAGCTCGGGGTCAGGCGCAGGGCCCAGTAGCCACGGCTGCTACCGCTGGCCTGGTGCAACAATAGATGCACCACCGAGCCGTCTTCGGCATTGCTGAAATAATGGGCCTGGGCCCGGCTGCGCCGCACCAGTTCACCCAGGTAATCGGCGTCGTGGCTGTCGGCGTCGCTGTCACTGAGCACTCGGCCGGAGGGGCTCAGCAGGGCCAGGCTGCGCACTTCGGGGAGCGATTGTTGGAGTTTGCGAACCAGGGCCCGCTGTTCGTCGGCCGTTTGCGGCTGTTCGACGATCGGTAGCAGGTTGAGGGCGATTTGCGCGTTCAGGGCCATGTTCAGGCTGACCTGCGCGGCGAGATCGGCGGTGTAGTCGATGGTGTATTGGCGTTGTTGCTGTTGGGTTTCGCGCAGTTGGTCAAGCAATTGCCAGAACAGCAAACCGAGCAACAGCAACACCAGCGTGGCCAGTGCGCTCTTCAATGTCCCGCGCAGGGGCGAGCCGGGCACGACAGCGGGTGCTCGAGGGGACAGGGGCTGAGTGACGTTGGACAAGCTGTAATCCTGCGGTTTGCTGGACTGGCGCGACGTGCACTATAAGCCGGACGCCCGGAGGGCGGCTAGCATGCCTTGACTTGTGGCAAAGTGCCAGCCCTTGGTGGCTGGACCTTGACCGACGGTTGAGGTAGCTTTGCCGGTCAAACAAGAGCGTTCCAGCTCCAGATTCCCAGGCTCTATCCGCGCGCAGGCATTGATGACCGTCAAGTGCCGGCGCAGCGCATGGCTTGGCTCGTTCTTTTCACCTGTCACTGACGCTAGGTTCACCATGGCTCAATACGTCTTCACCATGCATCGGCTGAGCAAAGTTGTTCCGCCGAAGCGGGAAATCCTGAAAAACATTTCACTGTCCTTCTTCCCCGGCGCCAAGATCGGCGTACTGGGCCTCAACGGTTCGGGTAAATCCACGCTGCTGAAAATCATGGCCGGCGTCGATAACGAATTCGACGGCGAAGCCCGCCCGATGCCGGACCTGAACATCGGCTACCTGCCCCAGGAGCCGCAGCTGGACCCGAGCAAGACCGTCCGTGAAGTGGTCGAGGAAGCGGTCAGCGTGATCAAGGACGCCCAGGCGCGCCTCGATGAAGTCTATGCCGCCTACGCCGATCCGGATGCCGACTTCGACAAGCTGGCCGCCGAACAGGCCAAGCTCGAAGCGATCCTGCAGGCCAGCGACGGCCACAACCTGGACCGCCAGCTGGAAGTCGCCGCCGATGCGCTGCGCCTGCCGGCCTGGGACGCGAAGGTCGAACACCTGTCCGGTGGTGAGAAGCGTCGCGTGGCCCTGTGCCGCCTGCTGCTGTCGGCCCCGGACATGCTGCTGCTCGACGAACCGACCAACCACCTGGACGCCGATTCCGTCGCCTGGCTCGAACACTTCCTGCACGACTTCCCAGGCACCGTGGTTGCGATCACGCACGACCGTTACTTCCTGGACAACGTCGCCGGCTGGATCCTGGAACTCGACCGCGGCGCAGGGATTCCGTACGAGGGCAACTATTCGGGCTGGCTGGAAGCCAAGTCTGATCGTCTGGCCCAGGAATCCAAGCAGCAGTCGGCCCATGAAAAAGCCATGAAGGAAGAACTGGAATGGGTGCGCAAAGGCGCCAAGGCCCGCCAGTCCAAATCCAAGGCTCGCCTGCAACGCTTCGAGGAAATGCAATCCCAGGAATTCCAGAAGCGCAGCGAAACCAACGAGATCTACATCCCGGCCGGTCCGCGCCTGGGTGACAAGGTCATCGAGTTCAAGAACGTCACCAAGGGTTATGGCGACCGCGTGCTGATCGACAACCTGTCGTTCTCCATGCCAAAAGGCGCCATTGTCGGTGTGATCGGGGGTAACGGCGCGGGTAAATCCACGCTGTTCCGCATGCTGATGGGCAAGGAAACGCCGGATTCGGGCAGCATCGAAATCGGTGAGACCGTGCAACTGGCCTGCGTCGACCAGAGCCGCGAAGACCTGGAAGGCAGCAAGACCGTGTTCCAGCAGATCTCCGACGGTTCCGACCAGATCCGCATCGGCAACTATGAAATCCCGTCGCGCACGTATGTGGGCCGCTTCAACTTCAAGGGCGGCGACCAGCAGAAGTTCGTCAAGGACTTGTCCGGTGGTGAGCGCGGTCGCTTGCACCTGGCGTTGACCTTGAAGGAGGGCGGCAACGTCCTGCTGCTCGACGAACCGTCCAACGACCTCGACGTCGAAACCCTGCGTTCCCTGGAAGAAGCCTTGCTGGACTTCCCGGGCGCCGCCATTGTGATCTCCCACGATCGGTGGTTCCTCGACCGCGTGGCGACCCACATCCTGGCGTACGAAGACGACTCGCAAGCGGTGTTCTTCGAAGGCAACTACACCGAGTACGAAGCCGATCGCAAGAAACGCCTCGGCGAAGCGGCTGCCCAGCCGCATCGCGTACGGCACAAGAAATTGGCCTGATTCGGTCGGTCGCATAAAAAACGGAGCCTTCAAAGGCTCCTTTTTTTTATGGATGTAAATCCATGGTGGGAGCGAGCTTGCTCGCTCCCACAGTTTGTAAGGCTTAATTGATGGGGCTACCCGAGTACCGGGTAATATCGGGCCTTGTTAGAGGCTTTAGGCATGTTTAGACGGACCGGCAGCATCACTGGAGATCTATCGCAACGACCTCGATAACGAGATTCCCCAACGGTCGCTCCCATGTCACCTCATCGCCAACCTTCGCTCCCAGCAACGCTCGTCCCAGCGGCGAGCCCCAGTTGATCAATCCACTGGCCGCATCAGCCTGGTCTTCACCTACCAGTTGCACCCGCTGTTGGTGATCATGCTCATCGACAAAGGTCACCCAATGTCCGATCCGCACGTGATCTGTTGACGTCGGCACAACGACCTGCGCGCTTTGTACACGCTGGTTGAAATAGCGCAGGTCGCGTTCAATGTCGGCGATGCGTTGTTTGTCTGATTGATCGTCTTTGGCCACGTGCTGACCATGTAGCGCCTGCAATTGGGCGACGCGGGCCTGCAACTGGGTAAACCCCGAGGGGGTCACGTAATTGGGCTGTGCACTGACCTGGCGTTCGACCGGCTGATCGGCTTGGGCGGCGGCGTTGTCTTCGTTGACGAAAGCGCGACTCATGGTGTTCTCCTCTATTGGAGCTTGGGCCATGCTCGCAGGCTTTTGGTTTCGATGAATGCCTGTACGCGACCTATTGCGAGCGGTAAGCCCGGGCGGCGTCGCGGTCTTTTTGCTGTTGCCAGGCCCGCTCACGCTCATCCCAGTGACGCTCGCGATAGGCATTACGCTCTTCGTTCTCGCGCATGGCCTGGCACTGGCGGAAACCATCGCTCCAGCCTTCGGCATAGCGCGGATCCTTGAGGTAACGCGGCACGTCTTTTCTGAACTGGCCGGTGATCACTCCGGCCGCTTGCCGGCCGCTGCTGCAACCATCGTCGTAGCCATCGGCAAACGCCGGTGGATAACCCCGGGCGATCAGGTCTTGGTGGGTGGTTTCACAGCCGCTGACCAACAACATCACACTCAACATCGTTACCGCGCGCCACATGCCTGTCTCCCTGCCGCATTGGCGGCCTTACAAGGAGAGTCTAGAGGCGAAGTTGTTGACGAGTGGTGAAAGAATGATCAAAAAAATCTGCGGTTGCAGGCAAATGAGCCTGCCTTCAGAGGGCTGCTTTTTCAACGGCATCTGCAATCAACGGCGCAACTTCACGGAGCCCTTCAAGGGTCAGCTTTTTTTGTTTGTACATGTTGTACCAACTCTGGCGCCAGCGAATGACGCGCTCACCGTCACGCAATTTAAGTCGCTTGAGTGTGTACTCGGCTTTTTCACGATAAGCCGCAGGTATCGCTTCTGTGGTGCGCATCTGAAGCGACGGCAAAATGATTTCGAACCAGCCTGGGCCCACGTCATAAGGGTCGAGCACCGTGTCATCAGCTGTTTTCTTGCTGGAGTTCAAAGTGCCAGAGGCGAAGCGGTAATTGCTCCATTCATAGGTCAGGCCTGGGAAGTTCTTGTAGCTGAGGTAGTGGTCAACCGTTCCGCCGGTAGGGTCAAGCATGGCCGCATAGGCACATAGGTTGGCGTAATGATCGGCCAGCGCTTGCGAGCATTTGTTCCAGAGCGGTGAAGGACGAGGAGCGCCCGGATTATCCTTGAGCCATTGTGTTCCCGGTGTTCTGACATTTTTATCAAAGTCGGCGGGTTCCTTTGGCCTGGTCACCGGGATCATTGATTGCCCTCGCCATTGAGCGTCAGGAGGCCGCTCTCGATCAG
The DNA here is from genome assembly GCF_009601685.2 of Pseudomonas brassicacearum. Taxonomy (NCBI): domain Bacteria; kingdom Pseudomonadati; phylum Pseudomonadota; class Gammaproteobacteria; order Pseudomonadales; family Pseudomonadaceae; genus Pseudomonas; species Pseudomonas brassicacearum. The sequence continues at coordinate 5,672,539 of NZ_CP045701.2, read as the reverse complement.
CCAGCGTGGCCAGAATTCATCGTGGGCAGGAAGCAGTTTTTGTAGGGACCTGTGGATGGATGCACGGGTCTTGAGTCCTTCAGGTAGTTGTTTCTCGCCACGCATGAACGCTTCGGCGGCCTCGATGGCTTTTTCTGCCTCCAGCGAGCGCGCCTGTTCCAGTCCGAACGTGTCAGATACCAACCAACTGCTGGCATCACCCTGGGCCGCCCAGTGTCCTTGTGTCAGCGTGACCTTATGGTCCTGGATCGACAATTGAATCTGATCGTCCTGTTCTTCATCGAACACTGGCTCAAGGGAGGCGGCGACGAGCGGCGAGTGCGTAGCAATCAGGAGTTGGGGAGGCGCGGCACCGTGGTTCCCACGCAAGGTCTTGATAGCTTGCAACAGGCTGGGCATCAACGTGCGTTGCCACCTTGGATGTAAATGAGTCTCGGGTTCGTCGAACAGGATGACAAACCGGCGTTCGGGTTTTTTGTCGAGCAGCGCAGCAGCTGCCTGGTGTTCATACCAGGCCCACACAAGAAAATAAGCCAGCCCCAGTATTCGTCTTACGCCTGCCGAGGCCAGCGTGACAGGCACGTTCTGATTGCCGATGGTGAGTGTCGGTCGTTCTCGACCCTCGCCCAGGTATACGCGTCTGGGCGCCCCGACGCATAGCGGTTCAGTGGCGGGGGAAAGGTCGCGCAAGGCGTTTTCCAACGCTTTGAATTGGGGTTTGCGGCCGTTTTGCCAATTGACCCAGTCGCGCTCCAAGCCTTCACAGACTCTTTGCCCGTTGACATCAAGGCCATCCCATACGGCGTCGGCAGAGAAGTGATATGCGGCGGGGCGATCCTTATCGGAGCGCCAGTAATTGCGGGCCGGATCCCAGACGGAAAAGCCGCCGTCGATGCGTACGTAAACCACGATGCCGGGCATGGTGGGACGGCTTTGCTTCAAGGGCCAGGAGCTGTCTTCGCGTTTATAGGTCGATACGACAGGCTGAGCGACGCCGGATTTACCTTTTACAACATATTCGATTGAGGACTTGCCGGGGTTTACAGGAAGCGCTGGCGTATTGGCCCAGGTGCGCGTCAGCGCCCACCAGGCCAGGTCCAGCAAAAAACTTTTTCCCAGTCCATTGTCACCCGTGATCAGATTGATTCGTGGCGCCCAGTTAACTTCGAGCTCAGGAGCGGGCCCCACGTTTTTCATGTGCAGATAATCAAGCATCGCAGCATTCAATTCCGATTAAAGGTTTATTCAAGCCAATCTACTTGATTTTGGCTGACTTCGAAATGTGAGCCCGGACTCACGCCTGATTCGACTTGAGGTTGTGCTTCGTTTTCCCCTTCTCTCGCTCAGATTCAATAGTGGTACCACTTCACCTCGAGCATCACCTCGTTCTGCGGCGAGGCCAATTGGCTGAATTCCCGCTGGGCACTCAAGCGCAAGCCAAGGTTGCGGGACAATTCCCATTGTTGATTCAAGCTCAGGCTGCGGCGCACTTCGCCGTTGACGAAATAATCGCCCTTGGCTTCCAGGCTCAGGTTGCCCAATGGGTTTTTCCACAGCACACCACTGTTGAAACCGGCGGCCGGGGCGATGAATTGGGCGAAGTCGTTGTTGTGCTCGACCCGCACCGTGCCCAGGGCAAAGCCCAGCACCTCTTCGCCCAGTGCCCAGGTGCCTCCGGCGCCGCCGTTGACGTGGCTGACCAAGGTTTCATCGTCGTGTTTGCCCGGCACCCGCTCCAGGCCGCCGGTGACCTGCCAGGACAGCGGTTGCAGCAGCTCGTTGCGTGGGGTCAGGGAGCGAATGGTCGCCAGGTCCAGTTGCTGCAGCTGCCAGTCATTGCCTTCGTACTGGCGCAGTTTCAATTGCAGGATTTCGATCTGTGCGCCCAAGGGGAAGCTCTCGGCGTTGTCGTTGAGATCGTGATAGGCCATGCGCAAGCCATACTCGCCGAACGCCCGGTCGCCCCGCGTGCCGAGGCCAGCCTGCCAGGTACGCGATTGGTGACCGTCCTCGGGCAGGCCCGGTTGCGGGATCTCGAGTTCCGGCGCGGGATTCTGATTGATCGCCCGCAACAGTTCGAAACTGCGTTGGGCGCGTTGTGGATCGCGCTCTTGGCCGTTGGCGCGATAGCGCTCCAGGCGATAGGCCGCATCGATGATCAGCGCCTGGCGTTCGCGCGGCAGCGCCTTGAAGCCGGGGGTTTGCAGTTGCTGCTGGTCGGCGCTGACTTTGAGTACCCATTGCTGTTCATCATCGCTGAGCGGTTCGGCGCGGCTGAGCAGTTCCCGTTCACGGGACGGTCGATATTGGATGCTTTCTACCAGGCCGGACTCTTTTACTGCCTTGACGGTGTCGGTGGGAATGGCCGTCAGCGGGAATTGTTCGGTCAGGCGCAGGCTGGGACGAGCCACTTGCAGCAGTTCGAGCAGACGATAGGAGCAGTTTTCGTCGAAGAAGAAATAGTCGAACTGAATCTGCTTGAGTTCCCAGACGTGCTCGACCATGCGCTCGGTTTCCGCCTGGCTCAGGTTCAGGCGATATTCCCACAGGTCGCGGTTCTCCAGGCTACGGTACTCGGAGAGTTTTTCCTGGTACGGCACCAGGGCGAACAGGCCGGGATAACCGCCCATCAGGCCTTTCCAGGCATAGAGGATGCTGTTGTCGGAGCCTTCGATGTAGGCGCCGAAATTGATCGCATAACTGAGCAGGGCGGTCTTGTCTCTTTGCACATCGGCCTGGTCGATGCGCAGCAGGGTGTGGCCGAACATCGAGGACGGGCTGTTCAGGTACGCGGCGGGGAAGATCATCACCGCGCTGTGAGGCGAGACGTCCTTGAACCACTGGGTAAAGTCGCTGCAATTGACCGCCGGCAGGTCTGTCAGGTTGAGCTGCGCCTTGAGCCAGCGGGTTCGCGCCGGGTACACGCATTGAGCATGTTGCTGGCCGGCGCTGGTCGGACCGTACAGGGCCTCTAGCGTGGCGGTCAGTTCACGGTCGGGATGTTCGTTGCCATCGGGCGCGAGGAAGAATTTCTTGTCGCTGATATAGCTGCGCCAGCCGCCGAGCTTGGCGGTTTCGTAGTGGCCCAGGGAAATCCAGAAGCGGTCATTGGCCAGTTGCTGCAAACGTTGAGGGTCGACATGAGGCGCGGCGGACAGCGGGGCGCACACACAGAGCGCCAGCCAGGCAAGGCGTTTGAGCATAGTCGGCTACTTGGAAAGTCGAAAAAATAAAGACCGCAGGGGCCCCAAAAAGAAAAACCCGCTCCCCGAAAGGAGCGAGTGATGCCGAGCTTAAGCTTGAGTGGCGTACTTGGCCAGGCGAGGATCGCTTTTCAGCACGGCCAGGGTGTTGGTATGCACGTCTTCGGCGGTCACGTCAGCCTTGCTGAAGATCTGCTGGAAGTGCTCGTGGGTGACGGCAGAGAAATGTGCGCGGTCTTCCGGCGCCACGCCCAGTACTACGGCGTAGGTGGTCAGCGCTTCGCCCTGACCCTTGGCCATGTCTTCGGACAGCTCGTTCATCATGCCATTCATGGCCAGCCAGGACTTGCCACCGTAGGTCAGTGCCGCGTTGGTCGAGCAACCGTTGGTGCCGGATGTCATGCCGAAGGTAGCGTTACCGGAAGTGCCGTTGGTGGTGGATGCCAGGAAGTGTGCCGGAGTGCCACGCTGACCTTCGAACAGCATGTTGCCCCAGCCGCAATCCGGGCCGCCCGGCGCCTGAGCCATGGCGTTGATGGATACAGCGGTGAAGAGAGTACCGAGAAGAATCCGTTTCATAGCTATGTTCTCTTTATGTGCATACCAATGGACAGGGTCTGGCCCCTATAGCAGCCAGTGGGCCGGTTATTGTTCCAGCCGCGCAATTTGGAGTTTAGGCACGATCCTGGGGTTCCGTGACATTTTGCAAAAACATTACGGAGGATCACCTGCCTACTGGGACCCGTCCAAGGTTTTCCCGTTGACTATGCTTTGGGCGGAGGCGCTCCTTGCCAGTCAGGTGCAGGCGGCGCCAGAATGCCGCTATCTGCCCCGCCTGATGTAAGGAAGCCCGATGCCTGATCCTGTTGCTGCCAGCTTGCGTCTAGCGCCCGAAGCGCTGACCCGTCCGTTTTCCGCTGAACAGTTCAGCTTCTCTACCACCAATGATCTGGAGCCCTTCCGCGGTGTGCTTGGCCAGGAACGTGCGGTCGAAGCCTTGCAGTTCGGCGTGGCCATGCCGCGCCCCGGTTACAACGTATTCGTCATGGGCGAGCCCGGCACTGGCCGGTTTTCGTTCGTCAAACGCTACCTCAAGGCCGAAGGCAAGCGCCTGCAGACCCCGGCGGACTGGGTCTATGTCAACAATTTCGACGAGCCCCGCGAACCCCGGGCCCTGGAACTGCCGTCAGGTACGGCCGGTGCTTTCATCGCCGACATCAACGGCCTGATCGACAACCTGCTGGCGACCTTCCCGGCAGTGTTCGAGCACCCGTCCTACCAGCAGAAGAAAAGCGCCATCGACCGCGCCTTCAACCAGCGCTATGACCGCGCCTTGGACGTGATCGAGCGCCTGGCGCTGGAGAAGGATGTTGCGCTGTACCGTGACAGCAGCAACATCGCCTTCACGCCGATGAGCGAAGGCAAGGCCCTGGATGAGGCGGAATTCGCCCAGTTACCGGAAGCCGAGCGCGAGCGTTTCCATGAGGACATCTCGGGCCTGGAAGAGCGCTTGAACGAAGAGCTCGCCAGCCTGCCGCAATGGAAGCGCGAGTCCAGCAACCAGTTGCGCCATCTCAACGAAGAAACCATCACCCTGGCCCTGCAACCGTTGTTGGCACCGCTGTCGGAGAAATACGCAGAGAACGCTGCGGTCTGCGGCTACCTGCAGGCCATGCAGGTCTACCTGCTCAAGACCGTGGTCGAGCAATTGGTGGAGGACAGCAAGACCGACGCCATCGCCCGCAAACTGCTGGAGGAACAGTACGCCCCGAGCCTGGTGGTCGGGCATCCGTTCAGCGGCGGCGCGCCGGTAGTGTTCGAGCCGCACCCGACCTACGACAACCTGTTCGGTCGGATCGAATACAGCACCGACCAAGGCGCGCTCTACACCACTTACCGGCAGTTGCGTCCGGGCGCCTTGCACCGGGCCAACGGCGGTTTCCTGATTCTCGAAGCGGAAAAAATGCTCGGCGAGCCGTTCGTGTGGGATGCGCTCAAGCGTGCCCTGCAATCGCGCAAGCTGAAAATGGAATCGCCGCTCGGTGAACTGGGGCGCGTGGCCACCGTGACCCTGACGCCGCAGCACATTGCGCTGCAGGTCAAGGTTGTGATCATCGGTGCCCGCCAGCTCTACTACGCCTTGCAGGACCTGGATCCGGACTTCCAGGAAATGTTTCGCGTGCTGGTGGACTTCGACGAAGACATCCCGATGGGCGACGAGAGCCTGGAGCAGTTCGCCCAGTTGCTCAAGACCCGCACTTCGGAAGAGGGCATGGCGCCGCTGACTGCCGATGCGGTGGCGCGTCTGGCGACCTACAGTGCGCGCCTGGCCGAACACCAGGGACGCTTGTCGGCGCGTATCGGAGATCTGTTCCAACTGGTCAGCGAGGCGGATTTCATTCGCCAGCTGGCCGGTGACGAGATGACCGACGCCGGTCATATCGAACGCGCCCTCAAGGCCAAGGCCACCCGTACCGGGCGTGTCTCGGCGCGAATCCTCGACGACATGCTGGCGGGGATCATCCTGATCGACACCGCCGGCGCGGCGGTGGGCAAATGCAACGGGCTGACGGTGCTCGAGGTCGGCGACTCAGCATTTGGCGTGCCGGCGCGGATTTCTGCCACGGTGTACCCGGGCGGCAGCGGCATTGTCGACATCGAGCGGGAGGTCAACCTCGGCCAACCGATCCACTCCAAGGGCGTGATGATTCTGACCGGTTACCTGGGTAGCCGTTATGCCCAGGAATTCCCGCTGGCGATCTCGGCCAGCATCGCCCTGGAGCAGTCCTACGGTTACGTGGACGGCGACAGTGCGTCCCTGGGCGAGGCGTGTACGTTGATTTCGGCCCTGTCGAAGACACCGTTGAAACAGTGCTTCGCCATCACCGGTTCGATCAATCAGTTCGGCGAAGTGCAGGCGGTGGGCGGGGTCAACGAGAAGATCGAAGGTTTCTTCCGCCTCTGCGAAGCCCGCGGGCTGACCGGTGAGCAGGGGGCGATCATTCCCCAGGCCAACGTCGCGACCCTGATGCTCGACGAGAAGGTACTGGCCGCCGTGCGCGCCGGGCAGTTCCACGTTTATGCGGTGCGTCAGGCCGACGAAGCCCTGAGCCTGCTGGTGGGCGAGCCTGCCGGCGAACCGGATGAAAACGGCGAATTCCCGGAGGGCAGCGTCAATGCCCGCGTGGTGGAACGGCTGCGGGTGATCGCGGAGATGATCAGCGAGGACGACATCAAGGAAGCGGAAAAGGAACTGGCACAGCAGGCTCTGGCGGAGGCCAAGCCGGCTTGATGTTTTCCTGACCGCCGCAAGCCCCCCCCTGTGGGAGCAAAGCTTGCTCGCGATAGCGTTTGTCCAGTCAACAGAAGTGTTGCATGTGACAACCCCATCGCGAGCAAGCTTTGCTCCCACAGGCTTGCTCTCGCAATCAATGTTTTGTGGGTTATCACGAAAAAACGCCACCACTTTGGCGTCAATATTCACACTGTGACCGCTCGGCGCATTCCGGTCTCGAAAGTCCTTGCGACCGGAACTTTTCTTCTATCCTCAGCTCAAGGATAACGAGAGTCATCATCGGATCGAAACAGCCTCCTCGCGGGGGCTGAATACCGGATCTACCGAGGGGCGCCGCCATGTCGCGCAACCTTTGCCTCACTCGTCAATGCCTGGGCCTTGTCACCCGTATCGAATGCGCCATCCGCCCCCTGGCGGGAGATACCGGTATGTGGACCTTGCTCTTCGCCGCCGGAATGGCCGGTGAACAACCTTCGGCCATCAAGGCCCAAGGGCCATTCCCCGGCCCGACTGCCGCTGAATCCATCCTCGATACCATTGTGCAAAGCCTGACACTGCACGGTTATGAGCTGGCCGACGACCCGCAGATCTGGTCCCTGCACATGCAAGCCCAACTGCGTGAAATCAACGGAGGCCGTTGTCGCAACGTCGGCGGTTTCGAATTTCGTCCGCTGCATTGAAGGCCATCACGGCACGACTACCAGCAGTAAAATTTTGACACAAGAGCTGGGACCAGGGAGGGGCCCGGCGTTTGTGGGGCCGGTCGTGGCTGATATACTCGCCGCGATTTTTCAGCCCTGGTGTGAGATTCAATGGAACGCTTTATCGAAAATGCAATGTACGCCTCCCGCTGGCTGCTGGCGCCGATCTACTTCGGGCTGTCCCTGGGCTTGCTGGCCCTGGCGCTGAAATTCTTCCAGGAAGTCTTTCACGTCATTCCCAACGTGTTTTCCATGGCCGAGTCCGACCTGATCCTGGTGCTGCTGTCGCTGATCGACATGGCGCTGGTGGGTGGCCTGCTGGTGATGGTGATGATTTCCGGCTATGAGAACTTCGTCTCGCAACTGGACATCGCCGACGACAAGGAAAAGCTCAACTGGCTGGGCACCATGGACTCTTCATCGCTGAAGATGAAAGTCGCCGCCTCGATCGTGGCCATTTCCTCCATCCACCTGCTGCGCATTTTCATGGACGCCAAAAACGTCGATCCCGAACACCTGATGTGGTACGTGATCATCCACATGACTTTCGTGGTTTCGGCATTTGCCATGGGCTACCTGGACAAACTGACCAAGCACTGAGGTCCGTTCACCGCGCTGGCGCAACGCCCGTCTGTCAAATTGCAGGCGGGCGTTGTCGTTTCTGGCGGGTTGCTTTGACGCAGGGGGCTCGTCACCCGCCGTGGCATCTGTGCTAGTCTGCTCGCCCTTTTGGTTCCGGGCGCTCCGGGAGGCGCTGTGTCACGCACGGCAATTCTCGAGCCGTCCGCACAGCGGAGCAGCATCATGTCCGAAGTTAACCTGTCCACCGACGAAACCCGCGTCAGCTACGGCATTGGCCGTCAGTTGGGCGACCAACTGCGCGACAACCCGCCACCGGGCGTGAGCCTGGATGCGATCCTGGCCGGCCTGACCGACGCGTTCGCCGGCAAGCCAAGCCGCGTGGGCCAGGACGAGATGTCCGCCAGCTTCAAGGTCATTCGTGAAATCATGCAGGCCGAAGCCGCTGCCAAGGCTGAAGCCGCCGCAGGCGAAGGCCGTGCGTTCCTGGCCGAAAACGCCAAGCGTGAAGGCATCACCACCCTGGCTTCCGGCCTGCAATTCGAAGTGCTGACCCAGGGTGAAGGCGCCAAGCCGACCCGTGAAGACCAGGTGCGCACCCATTACCACGGCACCCTGATCGACGGCACTGTGTTCGACAGCTCCTACGATCGTGGCCAGCCAGCCGAATTCCCGGTAGGCGGCGTGATCCCAGGCTGGACCGAAGCACTGCAACTGATGAATGCCGGTAGCAAATGGCGCCTGTACGTGCCGAGCGAACTGGCTTACGGCGCTCAAGGCGTTGGCAGCATTCCACCGCACAGCGTGCTGGTGTTTGACGTCGAGCTGTTGGACGTACTGTAAGACCCTGTCCGGTTTTACCGCCGGATAAAAACTGTGGGAGCGAGCTTGCTCGCGATGGCGGTGTGTCAGTAACGAAAATGTCGACTGACCGACCGCCATCGCGAGCAAGCTCGCTCCCACAGGTTCTTTGTGCTCATCCGTGGAACCTGCCGCTGAAATCACCCGTCGGGCGCAACGCCCGGGCGTAGCAGAACAGGAACAGATTGCGCACCAGTTCCTTGAGCACCAACGGCTCGCTGGAGTTGAGACTGTTGAGGTCCAGGTCTCCTTGGTCCTGCAGCTCGTTCAAGGCCTCTTCTTCAAGCACTGCACAAACTTCCCCGGTTTCCCGATGCAGGATCCTGAGGTAGGGATGTGGGCGGTCCAGCCAGGCATCGATCAAATAAGTCATGGTTCTCATCTCCTTGATGGGGTCTGATGAGAATAATTCTTATTAGCTAAATAGCAAGTCTCTATTGGCGTTGCGACTGTTTTTCTGACGATGGGTGCTGTCGGCTCAGGGCGGCTGGCAGTTGGCTGGCGCCCCGAGAAATGGGGTCGAAGCGGAGGGGGAAAAGCTCCATCCCACACGCGGGGCGTGGGATGGAATACAGCAAGATCAGACTTTTCTGACGAACTCGGATTTGAGTTTCATCGGGCCAATGCCGTCGATCTTGCAGTCGATGTCGTGGTCGCCATCGCACAGGCGGATGTTCTTGACCTTGGTGCCGACCTTGACCACCAGCGACGTGCCCTTGACCTTGAGGTCCTTGATCACGGTGATGGTATCGCCGTCCTGCAGGACGTTGCCGACCGAATCTTTCTTCACGGTATCGTCGGACACTGTTTCAGCTTCGCCGCTGGCGGACCATTCGTGGGCACACTCCGGGCAGACCAGTTGAGTACCGTCTTCGTAGGTGTATTCGGAATTGCATTTCGGGCAGGGAGGCAACGTGCTCACTAAGGTTCCTTGGATATCAGGAGGACAAAAGGGCGCACATTATATAGGGTTTTGTTGCGAAAGAGGGACGGTGCTGTGTTTGGATATCCTGTGGCGAGAGGATTTGTGGGAGCAAGGCTTGCCCGCGATACAGGCGACTCGGTTTCTGAAAGACCGCATCGTCGTCATCGCGGGCAAGCCTTGCTCTCACAAAAGCCCTGTGTGTCAGTGGGTACGGGCGACCGCAAACTCGCTCAGTTCCACCAGCGCATCGCGGTATTCGCTGGCCGGCAGGGCGTCGAGGCATTTGATCGCGCGGGCGACGTAGTCCCGGGCCAGTTTCGCGGTGTAGTCCAGCGAGCCGGACGCTTCGACCGCGATACGGATGCTTTCCAGGTCTTCGATCCCGCCTTTCTGGATCGCCTGGCGGACCAGTGCCGCCTGTTCAGGCGTGCCCTCGCGCATCGTGTAGATCAGCGGCAGGGTCGGCTTGCCTTCGGCCAGGTCGTCACCGACGTTCTTGCCCAGGGTCTCGGCATCGCCCTTGTAGTCGAGCAGATCGTCCACCAACTGGAAGGCCACGCCCAGGTGATCGCCGAAGGTGCGCAGCGCTTGGCTCTGCTCGGCGCTGGCACCGGCCAGGGCTGCGGCGCTGTGGGTCGAGGCTTCGAAGAGCATCGCGGTCTTGCCGCGGATGACTTCCATGTAGGTTTCTTCGGTGGTGCTGGCATCGCGCACCTTGGACAACTGCAGCACTTCGCCTTCGGCGATGATGCGCGTGGCCTGGGACAGGATTTTCATCACCGGCATCGAGCCCAGCTCGACCATCATTTCGAACGAGCGCGAATACAGGAAGTCGCCCACCAGCACGCTCGGGGCATTGCCCCACATGGCGTTGGCGGTCGAGCGGCCACGCCGCATGCCGGACATGTCGACCACGTCGTCGTGCAGCAGGGTCGCGGTGTGCAGGAATTCGATGGTCGCGGCCAGCAGGCGCATGTCGTCGCCTTCGCGACCCAGGGCCTTGCCGCACAACAGCACCAATAAAGGCCGCAGGCGTTTACCGCCGGCCGATGTGATGTAGTCGCCGATTTTCGATACCAGCGGCACTCGGGAAGTCAGCTGCTTCTTGATGATGCCGTCGACGGCGCTAAAATCGTCCGCCACCGCGCGGTAGAAAGCTTGGGGTTGCATCAGCGACAGGTGCTCCAGAAGGGTTGCGCGGCATGCTAGGACCCCCACCCAGGCCTGTCAAGGCGCGATGGACGGCTACTTGCAAGGCTGTTGCGCCTTGCGTACAATCGCGCACCCTGAACTTCCTGGGCAGCACCTGCCTTACGCAATTGCATCCGGGCCTTCCAGCCCATGCAGCCATGCCAGCCAATACCTCTTCTTATAAAGCGCTGGGTGAGCAGGATTATCGGAGAAATACCATGTCGTACGCAGTAATTGTTACTGGTGGCAAGCAATACAAGGTCGCCCCAGGTGAATACCTGAAGATCGAAAAACTGGAAATCGCTACCGGCGAATCCGTGACTTTTGATCGCGTTCTGTTGGTCGCCAATGGCGATGACGTGAATATCGGCGCTCCAGTCGTTGCTGGCGCTACCGTTGTGGCTGAAGTGATCTCCCAAGGTCGTCACGATAAAGTCCGCATCATCAAGTTCCGTCGCCGTAAGCACCACATGAAGCGTATGGGCCACCGCCAGTGGTACACCGAGATCAAAATCACCGGTATTCAGGCTTAATTTCAGCCTAATTCCTCACTAGGAGAATTGAACTCATGGCACACAAAAAAGCTGGTGGTAGTACCCGTAACGGTCGCGACTCAGAAGCCAAACGCCTTGGCGTGAAGATGTATGGCGGCCAGGCTATCAAAGCAGGCAACATCATCGTGCGTCAGCGCGGCACCCAATTCCACGCTGGCTACGGCGTGGGCATGGGTAAAGATCACACCCTCTTCGCTAAAGTCGAAGGCGTGATCAAGTTCGAAGTAAAAGGCGCCTTCGGTCGTCGTTACGTAAGCGTTATCGCAGCTTAATTGCGAGATCGCTGGAAAAGCCCTGTCTTGCGACGGGGCTTTTTCGTTTGTGGGGTGAGTCTCTTGCAAAACTGTTTGTATGGGCTGTCGGCGCTGCGGTTGGGGCGTGTCATCAGGTCGCTGCGCTCATTTTTGCAAGAGTCTTATGTCTTGTTTTTTTGGCTCGTCCGTATGGCGAGAGGCGTGTGTCATGAAGTTTGTTGATGAAGTATCGATTCGAGTAAAGGCCGGCGACGGCGGCAATGGTTGCATGAGTTTCCGTCGGGAAAAGTTCATTGAAAACGGTGGCCCTAACGGCGGTGACGGGGGCGACGGCGGCTCGATCTACATGCTCGCCGACGAAAACCTCAACACCCTGGTGGACTACCGTTACACCCGGCACTTCGATGCCGAGCGTGGCTCCAACGGCGGCAGCACCGACTGCACCGGCAAGAAGGGCGAAGACCTGATCCTGCGCGTGCCGGTCGGCACCACGGTGATCGACTCCGCCACCCAGGAAGTGATTGGCGACCTGACCAAGGCTGGCCAGCGTCTGCTGGTCGCCCATGGCGGCTGGCACGGCCTGGGCAACACCCGTTTCAAATCCAGTACCAACCGTGCGCCACGCCAGACTACGCCAGGCAAGCCAGGCGAGCAGCGTGACTTGAAGCTGGAAATGAAAGTGTTGGCCGACGTGGGCCTGCTGGGCCTGCCGAACGCCGGTAAAAGTACCTTTATCCGCTCGGTGTCGGCGGCCAAGCCAAAAGTGGCCGATTACCCGTTCACCACCCTGGTGCCGAACCTGGGCGTGGTCAGCGTCGACCGCTGGAAGAGCTTCGTGGTCGCGGATATCCCGGGGTTGATCGAAGGGGCTTCCGAGGGTGCGGGCCTGGGGATTCGCTTCCTCAAGCACTTGTCCCGTACCCGTCTGTTGCTGCACCTCGTGGACATGGCGCCGCTGGATGAAACCAGTGCTGCCGATGCCGCCGAAGTCATCGTCAACGAGCTGACCAAGTTCAGCCCGGCCCTGGCCGAGCGTGACCGTTGGCTGGTGCTGAACAAGTGCGACCAGATCCTTGAAGAAGAACATGAGGAGCGGGTCAAGGAAATCGTCGATCGCCTGGAGTGGGAAGGCCCGGTCTACGTGATCTCGGCCATCGCCAAAGAAGGCACCGAGCGCCTGTGCCACGACATCATGCGTTACCTGGAAGATCGCGCCGACCGCCTGGCCAACGATCCGGCCTACAAGGAAGAGCTGGCCGAACTCGATCAGCGCATCGAAGACGAGGCTCGTGCCCAGTTGCAGGCGCTGGACGACCAGCGTGCCCTGCGTCGCAGTGGCGTCAAGTCGGTCCATGACATCGGTGACGACGATTGGGACGAAGAAGATGTGGATGACGAAGACGGTCCGGAAATCATCTACGTTCGCGACTGATCCTGTGCTGATGCCACTCAGTTGGGGCTAAGGCCAGTGTGAGTGAGCTTGTGGGAGCAAAGCTTGCTCGCGATAGCGATTTTACGGCCAGCAAAGGTGTTGGACGTGATGACGTCATCGCGAGCAAGCTTTGCTTGCGCAGGCTCATCCCCCCCAAGGATTCTCGGGGGCAGGTTCAAGTGTTTCGGCGCGGTGTTATCATCGCAACCAGCCGGTTTCCAAGGCGCCGCTCATTCGAGCGGCGTTTTGGTATCTGTAAAACGCAAATACGAATAATCCCATGGGCGGCGCTGGGTCGCGCCGTTCGCTGGCAAAGGTTGAAGATGATGCGGAGCAAGGTGACGGGTGCGCGGCGCTGGGTCGTGAAGATCGGCAGCGCACTGCTGACAGCGGATGGCAAGGGTCTGGACCGCCAGGCGATGGCGGTGTGGGTCGAGCAGATGGTGGCCTTGCATGAGGCTGGCGTCGAGCTGGTATTGGTCTCTTCGGGGGCTGTGGCGGCCGGTATGAGCCGTTTGGGCTGGACGTCGCGACCCAGCGCGATGCATGAACTGCAGGCTGCCGCCGCCATCGGTCAGATGGGCCTGGTGCAGGCTTGGGAATCAAGCTTCGCCGAGCACGGTCGCCATACGGCGCAGATCCTGCTGACCCACGATGACTTGTCCGACCGCAAGCGCTACCTCAATGCCCGCAGTACCTTGCGCGCGCTGGTGGAGCTCAAAGTCATCCCGGTGATCAACGAGAACGACACGGTGGTCACCGACGAGATCCGTTTCGGCGATAACGACACCCTGGCCGCGCTGGTGGCGAACCTGGTGGAGGCGGATCTGTTGGTGATCCTCACCGATCGCGACGGCATGTTCGATGCCGATCCGCGCAACAATCCCGATGCCAAGCTGATCTACGAAGCCCGTGCCGATGACCCGGCGCTGGATGCAGTGGCGGGTGGCACTGGCGGTGCGCTGGGGCGTGGCGGCATGCAGACCAAGCTGCGCGCTGCGCGTCTGGCGGCGCGGTCCGGGGCTCACACCATCATCGTGGGTGGGCGCTTGGAGCGGGTGCTGGATCGTCTGAAAGCTGGCGAGCGCATCGGCACCTTGCTCTCCCCGGAGCGCGGCATGTTGGCGGCGCGCAAGCAGTGGCTGGCTGGGCATCTGCAGACCCGTGGCACCTTGGTGCTGGACGCTGGTGCGGTGTCGGCCCTGTCCCAAGGCAACAAGAGCCTGCTGCCGGTGGGTGTGAAGCTGGTCCAGGGCAGTTTTCGCCGGGGCGAAATGGTCGTGTGCGTGGCGCCGGATGGTCGCGAGATCGCCCGTGGCCTGGCCAACTACAGTGCGTTGGAAGCGCAGAAAATCATCGGTCAGTCGTCCGATGCGATTGTCGGTCTGTTGGGTTACATGGCGGAGCCTGAGCTGGTTCACCGTGACAACCTGATCCTCGTCTAAGGAAAAATCATGGGTTTGGCAAAAGGATTGATCGGTTTGCTGCTGGCAGTGCCGCTGCTGGCTTCGGCTGAAGAAATTGGCCAAGTGTCGACGGTGTTCAAGTTTGTCGGGCCGAACGACCGGATTGTGGTCGAGGCGTTCGATGATCCCAAGGTGGATGGCGTGACCTGTTACCTGTCGCGGGCCAAGACCGGCGGTGTGAAGGGTGGCCTGGGCCTGGCCGAGGATCGCGCCGAGGCGTCCATTGCCTGCCGCCAGGTCGGGCCTATCAGCTTCAAGGGTGAGCTCAAGGACGGCGAAGAGGTGTTCCGCGAGCGCACTTCGCTGGTGTTCAAGACCATGCAGGTGGTGCGGTTCCTCGACAAGAAGCGCAATACGCTGGTGTACCTGGTCTACAGCGATCGTGTGATCGAGGGCAGCCCGCAGAATGCGGTGACGGCTATTCCGATCCTGCCGTGGGCTCATGCCCAATAACCTCGAGCAAATCCCATTGTGGGGGCGAGCAGGCTCGCTCCCACATTTTTTTGCGGTATGTCTGGTAAATCGCAGGCAATAAAAAACCGACCCTGAGGTCGGTTTTTTAACGAGCGCGTCGCTTAGGCAGCAGCGGCAACGTTCAAGGCCTTTACGTGGCCATTCAGGCGGCTCTTATGACGAGCAGCCTTGTTCTTGTGGATGATGCCTTTGTCGGCCATGCGGTCGATAACTGGCACAGCCAGAACGTAAGCAGCTTGAGCTTTTTCAGCGTCTTTTGCGTCGATGGCCTTGACTACGTTCTTGATGTAGGTACGGACCATGGAACGCAGGCTGGCGTTGTGGCTGCGACGCTTCTCAGCCTGTTTTGCACGTTTTTTGGCGGAAGGTGTGTTGGCCACCGTCGAGCTCCTCGAAAGACTTTTTGGGAAATAGCAAACAAAATAGGCCGCGAATCATGCCGATGAGTTGAAGTCTTGTCAAGGGCGGGTGACGCGTTCCGCTGAATGGCAGGTGCTGCGCACCGAAGGATTTCTTTCCGGCGTGCGACCTGTAAACTCGCGGGCTTTGGCTCTGCACTGTTTAGCGGCGCGGAGTATCGCACAAGTGGGCGCGTTGTTCGCCTGCTGTTTATCGACAGGCAAAAACTCTTTTCATGAATCTGCTCAAATCGTTGGCCGCCGTCAGCTCTATCACGATGCTTTCCCGCGTCCTGGGGTTCGTTCGCGATACGTTGATCGCACGGATATTCGGCGCCGGGATGGCCACCGACGCCTTCTTCATCGCCTTCAAGTTGCCCAACCTGCTGCGGCGGATCTTCGCCGAAGGGGCGTTCTCCCAGGCTTTCGTGCCGATCCTGGCGGAATATAAAAGCCAGAAGGGCGACGAAGCGACCCGCACGTTCATTGCCTATGTCACCGGCCTGCTGACGTTGGTGCTGGCGCTGGTCACGGCGGCCGGCATGCTCGCCGCGCCGTGGGTGATCTGGGCCACGGCCCCGGGTTTCACTGATACGCCAGAAAAATTCCAGCTCACCTCGGACCTGCTGCGGGTGACCTTTCCTTATATATTGCTGATTTCCCTGTCGTCCCTGGCCGGGGCGATCCTCAATACCTGGAACCGCTTTTCCGTACCGGCCTTTGTGCCGACCCTGCTCAATGTCAGCATGATCGTGTTCGCGGTATTCCTGACGCCGTATTTCGATCCGCCGGTGATGGCCCTGGGCTGGGCGGTGCTGGTCGGTGGCCTGGCGCAATTGCTGTATCAGCTGCCGCACCTGAAAAAGATCGGCATGTTGGTGCTGCCACGGCTGAACCTACGCGACAGCGGCGTGTGGCGGGTGATGAAGCAGATGTTGCCGGCGATCCTCGGGGTGTCGGTGAGCCAGATCTCCCTGATCATCAACACCATCTTCGCTTCGTTCCTGGTGGCCGGCTCGGTGTCGTGGATGTATTACGCCGACCGTCTGATGGAATTGCCATCCGGCGTGCTGGGTGTGGCCCTGGGTACGATCCTGCTGCCGACCCTGGCCAAGACCTACGCCAGTCAGGACCGCCAGGAGTACTCGCGCATCCTCGACTGGGGCCTGCGCCTGTGTTTCGTGCTGGTCTTGCCCTGTTCCCTGGCCCTGGGAATCCTGGCTGAGCCGCTGACCGTTTCGCTGTTCCAATACGGCCAATTCAATGCCTTCGACGCCTTGATGACCCAGCGGGCGCTGATCGCTTACTCGGTGGGCCTGCTCGGGATCATCGTGATCAAGGTGCTGGCGCCGGGGTTCTATGCCCAGCAGAACATTCGCACGCCGGTGAAAATCGCCATTTTCACCCTGGTGATGACGCAATTGTTCAACCTGTTGCTCATCGGCCCGTTGGCCCACGCCGGCCTGGCCCTGGCGATCAGCGCCGGCGCGTGCCTCAACGCCGGGCTGCTGTTTTACCAGTTGCGCAAGCAGAAGATGTATCAACCGCAGCCGGGCTGGGGCAAGTTCGGCCTCAAGCTGCTGGTGGCCGTGGCGGTGATGTCGGCGGTGTTGCTGGGGGCGATGCATTTCATGCCGGCCTGGGGCGAAGGGCAGATGCTCGAGCGTTTCCTGCGCCTGGGGGCGTTGGTGATTGCCGGCGTGGTGGCGTATTTCGGCATGTTGCTGCTGATGGGGTTCCGTCTGCGCGACTTCAATCGCAAGGCCTTGAGCTGAGGGTTTGCCTCCGATAATCCTGGGTCGGGCAGCGGTTTTGTCGGTTCGATCACTTTGGCTTGCGGTGTTGCCTGTCGTTGGCCGCCGGGTGTGGTTATAATCGGCCACTTTATGAGCAAGAAGCGCGTTATGCAGCTGGTTCGAGGCCTCCACAACCTGCGCCCCCAACATCGGGGCTGTGTCGCCACTATTGGCAACTTTGACGGTGTTCACCGTGGCCACCAGGCTATCCTGGCGCGGCTGCGCGAGCGCGCGCTGGAATTGGGCGTGCCCAGCTGCGTGGTGATCTTCGAGCCGCAGCCGCGGGAATTCTTCACCCCGGACACTGCCCCGGCCCGTCTGGCCCGGCTGCGGGACAAGCTGCAACTGCTGGCCGCCGAAGGCGTCGACCGGGTCCTGTGCCTGGCCTTCAACCAGCGCCTGAGCAAGCTCAGTGCCGCCGAATTCGTCGATACCATCTTGATGGACGGTCTTGATGTGAAGCATCTGGAAGTCGGCGATGATTTCCGTTTCGGTTGCGACCGGTCCGGGGATTTCGATTACCTGCAACAGGCCGGTATCGCCCAGGGCTTCACCGTCGAAGCAGCGCAGACTGTCGAGATCGACGGCTTGCGCGTCAGCAGCACCCAGGTCCGCAATGCCCTGGCGGCTGGCGACTTCGAATTGGCCGAGCGCTTGCTCGGCCGGCCGTACCGGATTGCCGGACGGATCCTGCACGGGCAGAAACTGGCGCGCCAATTGGGCACGCCAACGGCCAACGTGCAGCTCAAGCGTCGTCGTGTGCCGCTCACCGGGGTGTTCCTGGTGAGTGTCGAGATCGACGGCAAGACCTGGCCCGGCGTCGCCAACATCGGTGTGCGGCCCACGGTCCAGGGCGATGGCAAGGCCCATCTTGAAGTACATGTTCTGGATTTTGCCGGCGATCTGTATGACCGGCGTTTGACGGTGGTTTTCCACCATAAGCTGCGTGAAGAGCAGCGTTTTGCCTCTCTGGAGGCGCTCAAGACGGCGATCCATGCAGATATCGCCGCCGCCCGTGCCCTTGTCGCAACCAGCGCCAATCGCTAATGAAGAGCCTTAAATGACCGACTATAAAGCCACGCTAAACCTTCCGGACACCGCCTTCCCAATGAAGGCCGGCCTGCCTCAGCGCGAACCACAGATTCTGCAGCGTTGGGACAGCATTGGCCTGTACGGAAAGTTGCGCGAAATTGGCAAGGATCGTCCGAAGTTCGTCCTGCACGACGGCCCTCCGTACGCCAACGGCACGATCCACATCGGTCACGCGCTGAACAAGATTCTCAAGGACATGATCATCCGCTCCAAGACCCTGTCGGGTTTTGATGCGCCGTATGTCCCGGGTTGGGACTGCCATGGCCTGCCGATCGAGCACAAGGTCGAAGTGACCCACGGCAAGAACCTGGGCGCGGACAAGACCCGCGAGCTGTGCCGTGCCTACGCCACCGAGCAGATCGAAGGGCAGAAGTCCGAATTCATCCGCCTCGGCGTGCTGGGCGACTTCGCCAACCCGTACAAGACCATGGACTTCAAGAACGAAGCCGGCGAAATCCGTGCCCTGGCGAAAATCGTCGAGGGCGGCTTCGTGTTCAAGGGCCTCAAGCCGGTGAACTGGTGCTTCGATTGCGGTTCGGCCCTGGCCGAGGCGGAAGTCGAGTACGAGAACAAGAAGTCCTCGACCATCGACGTCGCGTTCCCGATCGCCGACGAAGACAAGCTCGCCGCGGCTTTCGGCCTTGGCAAGCTGGCCAAGCCGGCCTCGATCGTGATCTGGACCACCACCCCGTGGACCATCCCGGCCAACCAGGCGCTGAACGTCCATCCGGAATTCAACTACGCCCTGGTCGATGTCGGCGACAAGCTGCTGGTGCTGGCCGAAGAGTTGGTCGAATCCTGCCTGGCCCGCTACAACCTCGAAGGTTCGGTGGTCGCCACCGCGCCAGGTTCGGCGCTGGAGCTGATCAATTTCCGTCATCCGTTCTATGACCGCCTGTCGCCGGTGTACCTGGCCGACTACGTGGAATTGGGCGCAGGCACCGGCGTGGTTCACTCCGCGCCGGCCTATGGCGTCGACGACTTCGTGACCTGCAAGAAATACGGCATGGTCAACGACGACATCCTCAACCCGGTACAGAGCAATGGCGTGTACGCACCGTCGCTGGAGTTCTTTGGCGGCCAGTTCATCTGGAAAGCCAACCCGGCCATCGTCGACAAGCTGACCGAAGTCGGCGCGCTGCTGCACACCACCGTCATCGAACACAGCTACATGCACTGCTGGCGCCACAAGACCCCGCTGATCTACCGCGCCACCGCGCAGTGGTTCATCGGCATGGACAAGCAGCCGGCCAGCGGCGACACCCTGCGCCAGCGTTCGCTCAAGGCCATTGAAGAAACCCAGTTCGTACCGGCCTGGGGCCAGGCGCGCCTGCACTCGATGATCGCCAACCGCCCGGACTGGTGCATCTCCCGCCAGCGCAACTGGGGCGTGCCGATCCCGTTCTTCCTGAACAAGGAAAGCGGCGAGTTGCACCCGCGCACCGTCGAACTGATGGAAATCGTCGCCAAGCGCGTCGAAGCCGAAGGCATCGAAGCCTGGTTCAAGATGGATGCCGCCGAGCTGCTGGGTGACGAAGCGCCGCTGTACGACAAGATCAGCGACACCCTGGACGTCTGGTTCGACTCCGGCACCACCCATTGGCACGTGCTGCGCGGTTCGCACCCGATGGGCCACGAGAGCGGCCCGCGTGCCGACCTGTACCTGGAAGGCTCGGACCAGCACCGCGGCTGGTTCCACTCATCGCTGCTGACCGGTTGCGCTATCGACAACCACGCGCCGTACCGCGAGCTGTTGACCCACGGCTTCACGGTCGACGAGTCCGGTCGCAAGATGTCCAAGTCCCTGGGCAACGTGATCGCGCCGCAGAAGGTCAACGACACCCTGGGCGCCGACATCATGCGCCTGTGGGTGGCGTCCACCGACTATTCCGGCGAGATGGCCGTTTCCGAGCAGATCCTGCAGCGCAGCGCGGACGCCTACCGGCGGATCCGTAACACCGCGCGCTTCCTGCTTTCCAACCTGACCGGCTTCAACCCGGCCACCGACCTGCTGCCGGCCGAAGAAATGCTTGCGCTGGACCGTTGGGCCGTGGACCGTACCCTGTTGCTGCAACGTGAATTGCAGGAGCACTACGGCGAATACCGCTTCTGGAACGTCTACTCCAAGATCCACAACTTCTGTGTGCAGGAGCTCGGTGGTTTCTACCTCGACATCATCAAGGACCGCCAGTACACCACCGGCGCCAACAGCAAGGCCCGTCGTTCGTGCCAGACCGCGCTGTTCCACATCAGCGAGGCGCTGGTGCGCTGGATCGCACCGATCCTGGCGTTCACCGCCGACGAGCTGTGGCAGTACCTGCCGGGCGAGCGCAACGAATCGGTGATGCTCAACACCTGGTACGAAGGCCTGACCGAACTGCCGCAAGGCTTCGAGCTGGACCGTGCGTATTGGGATCGCGTGATGGCGGTCAAGGCGGCGGTCAACAAGGAGATGGAGATCCAGCGCGCGGCCAAGGCCGTCGGTGGCAACCTGCAGGCCGAAGTGACCCTCTACGCCGAAGAAGCCCTGAGTGCCGATCTGGCCAAGCTGAGCAACGAGCTGCGCTTCGTGCTGATCACCTCCACCGCCAGCGTCGCGCCTTTCGTGCAGGCGCCGGCCGATGCGGTAGCCACTGAAGTCAGCGGCCTGAAGCTGAAGATCGTCAAGTCGAACCACACCAAGTGCGCCCGTTGCTGGCACTGCCGTGAAGACGTCGGCGTGAACCCGGAGCATCCGCAAATCTGTGGTCGTTGCGTCGACAACATCAGCGGCACCGGTGAGGTTCGTCATTATGCCTAACGCGGCGGGCCGCTTCGGGCGGCTGGGCTGGCTCTGGTTGAGTGTGCTGGTACTGGTCATCGACCAGGCCAGCAAGTACTACTTCGAGAACTCGCTGACCCTGTACCAGCAGATCGTGATCATTCCCGACTACTTCAGCTGGACCTTGGCCTACAACACCGGGGCGGCGTTCAGCTTCCTGGCCGACAGTTCGGGCTGGCAGCGCTGGCTCTTCGCCCTGATCGCCGTCGTGGTCAGCGCGGTGCTGGTGGTCTGGCTCAAGCGCCTGGGGCGCAATGAGACCTGGCTGGCCGTGGCGTTGGCCTTGGTGCTTGGTGGCGCCTTGGGCAACCTCTATGACCGTATCGCCCTGGGCCATGTCATCGATTTCATCCTGGTGCATTGGCAGAACCGCTGGTATTTCCCGGCGTTCAACTTTGCCGACAGCGCCATCAGCGTGGGCGCCGTGATGCTCGCCCTGGACATGTTCAAGAGCAAGAAAACCGGAGAAGCCGTCCATGACTGAGCAGCGTATCGCTCAAAACACCGAAGTGAAGCTTCACTTCGCCCTGCACCTGGAAAACGGTGACACCGTCGACAGCACCTTCGACAAGGCCCCGGCGGTGTTCAAGGTCGGTGACGGCAACCTGCTGCCAGGCTTCGAAGCGGCGATCTTCGGCTTCAAGGCCGGCGACAAGCGCACCGTGGTCGTACCGCCAGAAAACGCCTTTGGTCAGCCCAACCCGCAAAACGTGCAGACCATGCCACGCTCCCAGTTCCAGGACATGGAGCTGTCCCTGGGCTTGCTGGTGATCTTCAACGACGCGGCCAACACCGAGCTGCCGGGTGTGGTGAAGGCTTTCGACGACGCCCAGGTGACCGTGGACTTCAACCATCCGCTGGCGGGCAAGACCTTGAACTTCGAGGTGGAAATCCTTGAGGTCAAGGCGGTTTAACGTTTCGCAGGCAGTTCCTGCTGCCACCCGATTCACTGTGGGAGCAAGCTCGCTCTCACCGTGAATCGCACTGATTCAATTTCTTGCGCGCAAGACACGAGGCACAGCATGCAAATCAAACTCGCCAACCCCCGTGGCTTCTGCGCCGGTGTGGACCGGGCGATCGAAATCGTCAACCGCGCCCTGGAAGTCTTCGGGCCGCCGATCTACGTGCGCCACGAAGTGGTCCACAACAAATTCGTCGTCGAAGACCTGCGTAGCCGCGGGGCCATTTTCGTCGAGGAACTGGACCAGGTGCCGGACGACGTCATCGTGATCTTCAGCGCCCACGGGGTTTCCCAGGCAGTACGCACCGAAGCCGCCGGCCGTGGCCTTAAGGTTTTCGACGCGACGTGCCCATTGGTGACCAAGGTGCACATCGAAGTGGCGCGCTACAGTCGTGACGGTCGCGAATGCATCCTGATCGGTCATGAAGGCCATCCGGAAGTCGAAGGCACCATGGGTCAATACGATGCCAGCAACGGCGGTGCGATCTACCTGGTCGAAGACGAGGAGGACGTGGCGGCCTTGCAGGTCCGCAACCCTGAGAGCCTGGCTTTTGTTACCCAGACGACCTTGTCCATGGACGACACCAGCCGTGTGATCGACGCCCTGCGTTCGCGCTTTCCAGCTATCGGCGGCCCGCGCAAGGATGACATCTGCTACGCCACCCAGAACCGTCAGGATGCAGTCAAGCAACTGGCCAATGAATGCGATGTGGTGCTGGTTGTCGGCAGCCCGAACAGCTCCAACTCCAACCGCTTGCGTGAGCTGGCCGAGCGCATGTCCACCCCGGCCTACCTGATCGATGGTGCCGAGGACATGCAACGCAGCTGGTTCGACGGCGTCGAGCGCATCGGCATCACCGCCGGCGCTTCCGCGCCGGAAGTCCTGGTGCGCGGCGTGATCCAGCAATTGCAGGCCTGGGGCGCAACCGGTGCCGATGAACTGGCCGGTCGCGAGGAGAACATCACGTTCTCGATGCCGAAAGAGCTGCGCGTGCGCTCCTTGCTTTAAGTCCTTTCTCGCACAGCGCCTGCTCGGCCTCGACGCTTTCCAGGCGGACGCGGCCGGAGGGCGCCAGTATCACTTGATGGTGGCTGACCGGCCCGCGTTTGGCGCAGACATGCAGCCTGCCGGCCAGGAATGCGCCGCTGGGGTGCAGTGCTTCCCCCTGGTTGCCGAACCTCACCCTGCGTCTCATCGGCTGGTTGCCGATCACACGGGCGCTTGCGGTGCGTTCCATCAGCAAGGTTTTCTCCTTGTTGTCCAGCATGATCCGCCAACCCTGGCCCCAATCATTGTCTATCCCTTGTATCAATACGCGGCGATTACGTGTGATGGCTTCGCTGCGGGCAAGGCGCAACCCGCTGATCAGCAATTGCGCGGTGTCCTCGCGTTCGATGGATTCGATCAGCTCTTTGTAGCTCGCGCCGGCCCACGGCAGAACAATTGCGGCGATCGCCAGTCCCATGAGCAGTTCGATCAGGCTGAAGCCTTGTTGATACATGACGTCTCCTCCCTGGAGAGTGTGAAGCGGATCTAAGACTTATGAATTATTGTGGCGAGGGGATAAATCCCCTCGCCACAGATTGCAGCACCACGCGCAGGCGGTGGTTTGTTCTAGCGTGTAGAAGCAGGTATAGCCAACGGCAACGGAGGGCATCGATGGATCTTCGTACAAAAGGTTTCACGCTGATCGAGGTGCTGGTGGCCCTTGGCGTGCTGCTGATCCTGATCACCATGGCGGTGCCGTCATTCACCGGCTCGCTGCAGAGCACCAAGGCCGATACCGAGATCGGCGACTTGCGCCGGGCGCTGAACTTTGCCCGTATGGAGGCAATCGACCGTGGTATCACCACGCGAATTCGCCCCACGGCCCAAGGCAGCGTCTGGAGCGGCGAACTGACGGTGTACGACAGTACTGGCACGCCGGCCAATGTATTGCGGGTTGTTCCAGCGATGGGCAGCGGCGCGACTCTGACGCTAACCTCAGAGGTGAGCAATATTGATTTCAACAACCTTGGCGGGTTGTCGGCACCGGCCACGCCGGTGAGTTTCAATTATGTACGCGGGGCGCAGAGCAGGACGCTGAGTGTTTGCCTCAATGGAAGAATCGTATTGGGTGGAAGTTGCGGATGACGGGTTGCAGTAAAAGGGCGCAGGCCGGCATGACGTTGATCGAGGTGCTGGTGGCGGTGCTGATTCTCGGCGTCGGTTTGCTGGGGGCGGCGATGATCCAGCTCAATGCGCTCAAGTACACCGACAGTTCGCGCATGACCAGCCAGGCCAGTTTCATTGCCTACGACCTGCTGGACCGCATTCGAGCCAACTCCGGCGCCGACTACACCATCACACCGCCCAGCTCGCCGAACCTCAACGTGGCCCGGGACCAGGACCTCTACGATTTCAAGACCAATATCATTGCCTTCGGCGGCGCCACGGCCACTGGCACCATTGCGCTGAACCAGCGGGTCTACACCATCACCATTGCCTGGGACGACGCCCGGGCCGCCAACACCACCGACGCGACCGAGGCGCGGCGCAGCTTCGTGCTGACCAGCCGCGTCGCGGTCGACCCGGTGGGGACAACACCATGAACCGGCACAGTCGCGGTTTCGGCCTGATCGAGTTGATGATCGCGCTGGTGCTCAGCCTGATCGTCGTGCTGGGTGTCGTGCAGATTTTCATTGCCGCCAAAAACACCTATGTCAGTCAGAATGCCGCCGCGGTGATTCAGGAGGACGCGCGGTTTGCCTTGAGCAAAATGGTCCAGGAAATTCGCATGGTGGGCATGTTCGGTTGCCTGGCGACCATCATCGATGCTTCAACGGATAACAGTTTCGCTACCAGCCAGACCACGCCGATCCGTTGGGATAACGCCAACCGGAGGTTGACCCTGGTCACCGCGGACATTGGAAGTGGCGGTGGCGTGCCGACCTGGACCGTCGTTTCCGATTGCCGTACCTCGGCGACGGCCTACTCGAACGCAAGGGCGCCAGCGGCGGGGCAGTTGGCCTTCCCGATCCGTCGACTGGTCTACAGCTTCAACAACAACCAATTGCTGCTGGGCAGCGGCACCGCCAATCCGCCTACCCTGTCGGTGCTGGTGGACAACGTGCGGGCGTTCGACGTGACGTTTGGCGTGGCCGGCAGCGCCACGGATATCGCAGCGTCGAGCTACACCGGCAACCCGGCAGACCCGGCACTGATCCGCAGTGTGCGCCTGAGCCTGACGCTCTTTGATCCAAGGAACACGGTGCGCGAGCAGACCTTCAATGTGGTTGCCGCCTTGCGCAACCGGCTTCTATGAGGGGGCAATCGATGCGCTCGATGGGTCTCAAGCATCGCCAGCGTGGCATGGCCCTGCTGGTCAGCCTGGTTTTCCTGTTGCTGCTGACGTTGATCGGCCTGTCGTCGATGCAGAGCGCCACCCTCCAGGAAAAAATGACCAGCAGCGTCATGCAGCGCAACCAGTCGTTCCAGATTGCCGAAGCGGCGTTGAGGATCGGTGAGAGTGCGGTGCAGGTCGAGACCTATTCGCTGGCGGTCTGTACCACCACGATTCAATGCGCGCCACCGGCCGAGTCGGCGACCGTCACGGCGGCGGGGCGCAGTTCGTCGTCGGGGGTGCTCTGGGTTGCCGCTGCCGGTGGGTTTTATGGCGTGCAGAACATCGGTACTACGCTTGCGGCAGTCAATGTGCCGGTCAATACCTCGGCGACGCTGTACCGGATCACGGCGGTGGCGGTGGTGGGCAATAACCAGCGCAGCGTGGTGGAGAGTATCTATGCGAAGTACTAGGGGGCTGCTGGGGTCGTTGTGGGGGGCGTTGCTCAGTCTTTACCTGGCGGCGCCGGCCTATGCGTTCACGCCTTCGGATTCGCCCTTGCTGAGTGCGGGCGCGGTCACGCCGAACGTGATGCTGCTGATCGATGATTCGGGGAGCATGAATAACATTATCTGGGCGGCGGGGTTTGATCCGAATGTGTCCTGGCCGACTGTCTATACATGTGAGTCCACTACTAACTGCAACAGCATTGCCAGACTGAATATGGACGATGGCAATGTTTTGCTGGCGAGCCTGTCCCGAGGCGGTTGCTCCAAGGCGGGCAACTGGTATGGCTTTTATCGAAGCGATCTGGGAGAAGTCTGCCTGAGACTCCCCGATCCGGTGGGTAACGGGAATACTCGCTATACAGCCAAATACCTGTCTTATTTGCTGTCCTTGTCCAATGGGTCGAACCGAGACTTCACCACTGGCACGATACCCAATGACTATCGAATCAACGTGGCCCGGGATGTTTCCAATGACCTGGTCGCCAATAACCGCGCCCTGCGTATTGGCCTCGCCACCTTCAATCCGCCTAATTACAGCAACTCCGGCCCAGGGGGCTACATTGCCCGCGTCGTCAGCGACCTGTCGCCGGTCAGCGGCAGCGTGACCCAGACCCAGGCCAACAGCAACTACAGTGCCCTGATCAACGCGATCAACGGCCTGGGCGCAGTCGCCAATACACCATTGGCCGAAAGTTACTATGAAGTCACCCGCTATTTCCGGGGCATGGCGCCTTACTACAATGGCACACCAAGCTCTTACACCAGCCCGATCCAGTACCGCTGCCAGAAAAACTTCGGGGTGGTCATCACCGACGGTTTACCCACCTATGACCGGACGTTTCCCACCAACGACCCACTGGGCTTGGCCCGTTTGCCGAACTGGGATGGCGTCAACAACGATGGTGCCGATCTCAATGGTGACGGCGAGGGCGACACGCTCTATCTGGATGACATCGCCAAGTTCGCCTTCGACATCGACATGCGTTCTACCGGTACCGATGCCACGGGCCAGAGCTGGGATTCCGCGGATTTCCGTCGACAGTACCTCAATACCTACACTGTGGGCTTTACCGCCAGCAACCCGATGTTGTCCGACGCCGCCCGCTACGGCGCAGGCAAGTATTACCAGGCGGCCGACAGCGAAGGCCTGAACTCAGCATTGGCCTCTGCCCTGAGCGACATCACCTCCAAGGCCGGGTCCGGGGGCGCGGGCGCGACCAACGCCGCCACATTATCCAGCACCTCCAGTTACTACCAGACCACCTACGACCCCAAGGACTGGCGCGGCACCATCCGGGCGTTCGGTTTCACCGCGACAGGTACGGTCAACAAGGCAGCGGTGCAGTGGACCACCGACACCGCCATCGTGCCCGGCGCCACGGCACCAATTTACCAATCCTGGAACACAGCGACCAACGTGCCCGTGACCCTGGCCTACGGCAACTTTTCGCCGGCCCAGCAAACCAGCCTCAGCCAGAGCCTGCCCACGGGGATCACCGGCAACGACCTGGTGGGGTGGAGCAAGGGTGTCAATAAGACCGGCTTGAAGGTGCGCAATGTATTGCTGGGCGACATCATCAATTCGCCGCTGGTACTGGCATCGCCCAATGAGCAGACCGCTGCGGATTTGCTCAACGACACCAGCTACAGCACGTACCTGACGACCAAGGCGGCGAACATGAATACCAGCCTGGTGGTGAACGCCAACGACGGTTTTTTCAGCGTCATCAACAGTGCAAACGGTACCCGGCGCTATGCCTATATGCCGTCGAGCGTGCTGCCATCGTTGCAGAGCATTGCCGACACCACCTACGTCAATGGCGTGAGCCACAAGTTTTTAGTGGACGGACAGATCGGTGTATTCGATACGCAATCGGGGAGTGCCTGGAAGACAGTGGCCCTGGGTGGCACCGGTGCCGGGGGCAAGACGTTCTACGCGGTTCAGCTGTTCGATGCGACGGCGGGCAATGTGTTGCGGGCGTTGTGGGAAATCAGCGCGCCGACCATTGCCAACACCGCCGACGCCTTCAATGACCTGGGCTACGCCTACGCCCGCCCCGAAGTCGCCCGCCTGGCGGACGGGCGCTGGGCGGCATTCATCTCCAACGGCTACGGTAGCAACAGCGGTGTCGCCGCACTGTACGTGGTGGATATCCGCGACGGCGCGTTGATCAGGAAAATCGTCATCAACAGCAGCGAGACCGGTAATGGCTTGTCGTCGGTCAAGTTGCGGGTCAACTCCCAGAACGTGGTACAGGCGGCGTACGGTGGCGACTTGAAAGGGCGGATGTGGAAGTTTGACCTCAGCGGCACTTCCCCGACCGCCTGGGGCGTGGCGTTTTCCGGGCAGCCGTTGTTCACCGCGCCCGGTGGCGCGACTCAGCCGATCACCGTTCAACCGCTGCTGGCGGACAACCCGCAGGGCGGTACCCAGGTGTTTTTCGGCACCGGCAAGTTCAATGAAACGGCGGATAAACTCAACAAGGACCTGCAAGGGTTCTACTCGATCTGGGATGCTGCCGGCGGTGTCGGGCAAATCACCGTGTCGAGCCTGCAGGCCCAGTCGATCACGGGTGTGTTCTCAGGCAGCACGGGGCAATTCGTGACCACCAGCCAGACCGACGTGGCTTATCCGACGAAAAAGGGTTGGTACCTGCCGTTGGTGTACAACAATGCGCTGACCGGGGAGCGGGTGATCAACCCGGCCAACCTGGTGCTTGGGCGCGTGGTCTTTACCACGGCTGCGGTGGACACCACCGACCCTTGCGCCAGCTTCGGTACTGGCAAACTGATCGAATTGGATGCGTTCAACGGTAAGATGCTCAACTATGCGGTGCTCGATACCAACGGTGACGGCACGCTCAACAGCTCCGACACGATCTCCAGCGGGGTGGTTTTCACGGGGGGTATCCCGACCTTGAGCGCCGTCGTCAGCGCCAGCGGGGCCACCAACATGATCGTCAACGACTCCAGCGGCAACATCACCGAGCTGTTGGAAAAATCCGTCGGTGGCAGCCGCCGCATCATGTGGCGGCAAATACAATGAAGAGGCAAGTCATGCGCAGATCCAACCGGGGTTTCACCTTGATCGAAATCATGATCGTGATTGCGATCATCGGTATCGTGATTACCATCGGCTATCCGAGCCTGACCGAATACATGAAGAAGGGCCGGCGTACGGAAATCGCCGGGCTGTTATCTGAGCAGGCGCAGATTCTCGAGCGCTACTACTCGAAGAATAACGTCTACACCAATGCGACCGGCCTGAGCGGCGGCAATGATTTCTATACCATTACCCAGACACTGACGGACCAGAGCTTCATCCTGACCGCTGTGCGCAAGAGTGGCTCGTCCATGGCCGCGGACAAATGCGGTGACTTCAAAATCACCAATACCGGGGTACGGAGCATAGAGAACGCCGCCGCCGGGCTGACCACCAAGGATTGTTGGGGCCGCTGAGTTTCTTTTATTCGGGCGCGGTCTTGCGCCCTCTGTCTTATGAGTCGAATCAGAACATGACCAGGCAACAGCAAGTGGTGATTGTCGGCGGCGGAGTCATTGGCCTGCTGACGGCGTTCAATCTGGCGTCCGAAGGGCAGCGCGTGGTGCTACTGGACCGTTCCAGTGTCGGCCAGGAATCGTCCTGGGCCGGCGGCGGTATCGTGTCGCCGTTGTACCCCTGGCGCTACAGCCCGGCGGTCACGGCGCTGGCCCATTGGTCGCAGGATTTTTATCCACAGCTGGGCGAACGTTTGTTCGCCGCGACCGGGGTCGATCCGCAAGTGCATGTCACCGGTCTGTATTGGCTGGACCTGGACGATCAGGACGACGCGCTGGCCTGGGCCGAACGGGAAGGGCGCCCGATGCGGGCTGTGGATATCTCGGCTGTCCACGATGCCGTGCCGGTGCTGGGCGCGGGTTTTTCCCGGGCGATCTACATGGCCGATGTGGCCAACGTGCGCAATCCCCGGTTGGTGAAATCCCTCAAGGCTGCCTTGCTGGCGATGCCGAACGTCACGCTTAATGAGCATTGCGAAGTCAGTGGGTTCATTCGCGACGGTGGGCAAGTGGTGGGCGTGCACAGTTCTGCCGGTGAAATTCGTGGCGATGAGGTGGTACTGGCCGCTGGAGCCTGGAGTGGCGAGTTGCTCGAGACCTTAGGCTTGAAGTTGCCGGTCGAGCCGGTCAAGGGCCAGATGATTCTGTACAAGTGCGCGTCGGATTTTCTGTCGAGCATGGTCCTGGCCAAGGGGCGTTATGCGATTCCGCGTCGTGATGGGCATATTCTGGTTGGCAGTACGCTGGAGCGCGAAGGCTTCGACAAGACCCCGACTGATGCTGCGCTGGAGAGCCTGAAGGCTTCGGCCCAGCAACTGATTCCGGCGCTGGCTGATGCTGAGGTGGTTGGGCATTGGGCTGGGTTGCGGCCTGGATCGCCTGAAGGCATTCCCTATATCGGCGAGGTGCCTGGGGTTGCCGGGTTGTGGTTGAACTGTGGGCATTATCGCAATGGGTTGGTGCTGGCGCCGGCGTCGTGTCAGTTGTTTACGGATTTGATGCTGGGGCGCGAGCCGGTGATCGATCCTGCGCCGTATGCGCCGGCGGGGCGCTTGTAAGAGCCGGTTTTTTCTGGGGGAGCGGGTTTGCTCGCGATGGCGGTGTGTTGATCGAGTACATATCCATTGCTGCGGTAACGGCCGCTTAGGGTTCCGCCCTGACGGCGGCTCACTTTTGAGAAGCCCGGAAGCCGGCCCAGTCAAAAGTAAGCAAAACGCTCATGCCCCACCACTTGGCACCTCGCCTAGGCTCGGTGTGCCCTCACTCCGGCATTGCTCCGTGGGCCCACTGCGCAATGCCTGCGTTCGGCCATCGTGGTTAACGGGGCGCCGAGATCAACGTCCGCCCCGAGGCGGCCTAGTAGCCGACCTGGTTCTCCTGGTCGTACACCCATCAGATCTGTTTGAGCAGGACCCGTGGGAGCAAAGCTTGCTCGCGAGGCGTCCTTACAGCCGACCTGTCTCTTCCGGTCCTACTGCGATCCCATTGTGGGAGCGAGACTGCTCGCGAAGACGGCGGTATATCCCGCGCTGATACCAGCTAATCCACCGCCATCGCGAGCAAGCTTTGCTCCCACAGAGATTTGCAGTGGCCGCAAATGTGTAGATCGTCACCGACCCCGTGTGGGAGCGGGCTTGCTCGCGAAGACGGCGGTACATCCAAGGCTGATGCAAGCTGAACCACCGCCATCGCGAGCAAGCTATGCTCCCACAGGGATTTGCAGTGGCCGCAAATCTGTAGATCGTCACCGACCCCGTGTGGGAGCGAGCCTGCTCGCGAAGACGGCGGTACATCCGAGGCTGATGCCAATTGATCCACCGCCATCGCGAGCAAGCTTTGCTCCCACAGGGATTTGCGGTGGCCGCAAATCTGTAGATCGTCACCGACCCCCCCGTGTGGGAGCGGGCTTGCTCGCGAAGACGGCGGTATATCCAAGGCTGATGTCAGCTGATCCGCCGCCATCGCGAGCAAGCTTTGCTCCCGCAGGGATTTGCAGTGGCCGAAAATCTGTAGTTCGTTCCCGACCCAGTGTGGAAGCGGGTTTGCTCGCGAAGACGGCGGTATATCCAAGGCTGATGTCAGCTGATTCACCGCCATCGCGAGCAAGCTTTGCTCCCACAGGGATTTGCGGTGGCCGCAAATCTGTAGATCGTCACCGACCCCGTGTGGGAGCGGGCTTGCTCGTGAACACGGCGGTACATCCGAGGTTGATGCCAGCTGATCCACCGCCATCGCGAGCAAGCTATGCTCCCACAGGGATTTGCGGTGGCCGCAAATCTGTAGATCGTCACCGACCCCGTGTGGGAGCGGGCCTGCTCGTGATGACGACAGCCAATCCAATCTCTATCTAACTGAATCACCGCCTTCGCGAGCAAGCCCGCTCCCACAGGAGAAACGCGATCACCCAGAACCAGGTCGGCTATCAGGCCGCCTCGCGGTGGACGTTGATTTCGGCGCCCCGTTAACCACGCTGGCCGAACGCAGGCATTGTGGAGTGGGCCCACGGAGCAATGCCGGAGTGAGGGCATGCCGAGCCTAGGCGAGGCACCGAGTGGTGGGGCAAGAGCGTTTTGCTTACTTTTGCGCTTTTCAAAAGTGAGCCGCCGGGCGGAATCCTAAGTAGCCGTTACCGCAGAAACGGATATACACACCGCCCTCACAGCCGACCAAGCTTTGTGGGAATGGTCGGACAAGATTCTGATTCGAGCCGAATTTTCCGACGAGTTCTGGCGGTTGCCGGGTGGGAAGAACTCTGGCTAACCTTTTCCCGTCGCTGCCAATTCAGCGTCCGGGCGTCGCGGCCCGTTAACTTGGTGCATAATTCCAGCCGACGACGGTGCTTCGGTATTTGTCGTTGTGTCATGGTTGGCTGTGCGTGGGATACCTTCGGGTATGCCGAAGCTCCAAGTTCGGTCCGCGAACCTGCGTACAGCTGCCACCTCCAATCGCGTCGCGGCGATCGGTGACAGCTCCAAAAACTTGGAGATGCACAATGATTAAAGATACACCCAACCCCCCAGAAACAGGTTCCTCGTCAACCCACGTCGATCCTGATCACCAAAAGCTCGATGAAGCCGCCAAACGCGCCCTCGACTATTACCTCGGCCCAAAGCCCGAAACCAAAAAGAAACCCGCCTCAAACCAGTTATTCACTGTCGTGGCCGGCATCGACACCGAATGCCTCCTCACCAACCTCAGCGAAACCCTGGCCTCCGCCAACGCAACAATCAGCGATCTGGCTTTCGAGCTTGACGGTTCGAGACGGCATATTGCCTTGGGGGTACTGCAGTTGATTGAGCTGAGTGAATTACTGGCCAATCGTGTTCTGGACGAGCAGGCGCCTGCGGACGGAAGATAGTCGCGGCGGCAAACATGAAACCCGTGGCAAGGGAGCAAGCTCCCTCGCCACAGGGGGTAAGCGTGAGCTTCAAAACCGTGGCTCAATCCAGCCCAAGCTTCTTCAACCGATACCGCATCGACCGAAACGACAATTTCAACCGCTGCGCCGCCGCCGTGCGGTTCCAGCGGGTTTCCTCCAATGCCTGGAGGATGAGCTTACGCTCGACGTCTTCCAGGTAATCCTCCAGGTTGTCGACCTGCATCAAATCGGGGTTGCCCGCCTCGCTAGCACTACTGCCCTCGGCCAGGCGCAGGTCATCCGCTTCGATCTGCTGCTGTTCGCAAAGGGTATAGGCCCGTTCGAGCATGTTCTCCAATTCCCGCACATTGCCCGGGAAGCGGTAATTCTTGAGAGCGTCCAACGCCTGTGGATGCAATCTGACCGGTGGACTGCCGGTATTGGCTGCCAGGCGCTGGAGCATGTGGTTGGCCAGCAGCTCGATGTCTTCGCGGCGTTCGCGCAGGGGCGGCACGCGCAGTTCGATGACGTTCAGCCGGTAATACAAATCCTGGCGAAAGCGCCCGGCGGCCACTTCGCCGTCCAGGTCCTTGTGGGTGGCACAGAGTATTCGCACATCCACCACTTCTTCCTGCTGGCCGCCAACGGCGCGCACGGCTTTTTCCTGGATCGCCCGCAACAGTTTGACCTGCATCGCCAGGGGCAGGTCGGCCACCTCGTCGAGGAACAGCGTCCCGCCGTGGGCGGCCTGGAACAGCCCGGGCTTGTCTTCGATGGCGCCGCTGAAGCTGCCTTTTCGATGGCCGAAAAACTCGCTTTCCATCAGCTCCGTGGGAATCGCCCCACAATTGACAGGCACAAACCCTTGGGTGGAGCGGGGGCCCTGTTCGTGGATCAGTCGGGCGACCAGTTCCTTGCCGCAACCTGACTCCCCACTGATGTACACCGGTGCCTGGCTGCGAGCGAGTTTTTCAATCTGTTTGCGCACGCTGCGCATTGGAGGGGAGTCGCCCAGCAGGCAACGCTCAAGGGTGCTTGCCGGAACGCCAACCGATGGCAGGCGCAGGGCACTGGTGACCAGCTCCCGCAGCCGGCCCAGGTCGACCGGTTTGGTCAGGAAGTCGAAGGCGCCGGCCTTGAGGGCGTCGATGGCGGTGTCCAGGCTGCCATAGGCGGTGATCATCGCCACGGGCAGTTGGGGGTAACGTTGCTGGATGTGCTGCACCAGTTCCAGGCCGGTGCCATCGGGCAGGCGCATGTCGGTCAGGCACAGGTCGAAGGCTTCGTCCGCCAGCAGGGTTTGGGCCTCGGTAAGGTTCTTGGCGCTGCGGGTGTCGAGTTTCATCCGGCCCAGGGTGATGTCCAGGAGTTCGCGGATGTCCGGTTCGTCATCGACGATCAGGATTCGTTGCCGTGAGCGATTATTCAAATCTGTTTCCGTCCGTGAGCAAAGGTAATGCGAAAGCAACCGCCGCCTTGGCGTGGTTTGAAGTCTAGGCGGGCCTGGTTGCTTTCGCACAGCTCACGGGACAGATAGAGCCCAAGGCCGGTGCCCTGGCTGCTGGTGGTAAAGAAGGGTTCGAACAAATGCGCCTGCCGCTCGGGTGTTACACCGGGGCCGTTGTCGATGATGTCCAGCGTGGACAGCTGGCTGTGGGGGTCGATGAACAGTTTCAGCCAGGCCTCGGCCTGTTCGTGGGCCATGGCGCTGTGGCGCCAGGCGTTGCGCAGCAGGTTGTCGAGTACCTGGGTCAACTGGTCGGGGTCCATCAGCGTGGTGTATTGCCCCGGGTCGATGCTCAGGTGCAAGTGTTGGTGCTCGGCCATGCTTTCGCGGGCCTGACGGACGAACTGTTCGAGCCAGGCCCGCAGGTCCAGGCGTTGCGGCGTGGTCTGCTGGCGGCGGGACAGTTGCAGGACGTTTTCAATGACGCGATTCATTCGTTGGGAGTGATCTTGAATAATCTGCGTCAGACGCCGATCAGCGTTGTTCAGTTCCTCGGATTCGCGCAGTAATTGCGCTGCATGGCTGATGGCGCCCAAAGGGTTGCGGATTTCATGGGCAATGCCAGCGGTGAGGCGCCCGAGGGAGGCGAGTTTCAGTTGCTGGGCCTGTTGGGCAACCTGGGCCAGGTCTTCAAGGAAGACCAGGAACTGTTGCTGATCGTAGTGCCCCAAGGCGATGAAGCTCGGTTGCAGGGTCAGGCCTGTGCCGGTCACGGTCAGGCTGGGGGGACGCAGGCTGGGGTTGTTCAGCCACAATTGCAGGCGTTCGACCAGGGCGGTGCAATAATCATCGATCCGCTGGCCAACCAGGTCGTGCATGCCCAGCAGGTTCAGGGCGCTTTCGTTGGCCAGTTGCACGCGCCGCTCGCGGTCGAGCACCAGGATGCCGGTGCGCATGCGTTGCAGGATCAGTGCGTTGAGCGCTTCGAGGCCGATCACCTCGCTGGCCCGTCGCTCGGCCAGGGTTTCACTGGCTTCCAGTCGCCGGGTCAGGCCTTGTACCAGCAGGGCGGCGGCAAAACACAGTGCCCCCAGGGTGCCGGCTTGCAGATAACTGCTGGGACGGTTCGAGTCGCTCAGGCCGAGGAAAAAAGTCGACCCGACGATACCGATCGTGGCGACAGCGGCGATCAATAGGCCGACCCGGCTTCGCAACAGCGTATTGCCGATGGCTACCGAGACAATGAGCAGATTGCCGATGGCGCTGGGCACACCACCTGCGGCGAAGAACAGCCACGAGAGCAGCAGCACATCGGTGAGTGCCAGGCCGAACAGCCGGGCGGGGCGGCGAGTATTCTCAAGGAACACCACCAGCAGGATGTTCAGCACCAGGTACAACCAACTGCCACTGCGCAGCAGGTCGTCATTGGCGAACTCCAACAGGCGGTTGTCCAGCTTGCTGGATATCAGTAGCACCAGGGTGATGCCGATGCTCAGGCGATACAGGTGATAGAGGCGCAGCAGGCGCTGCGCCTGTTTTTCGCGTGGGCTCGAGGCCTCAGCGATCACGACTGCCCGGGCCTTGCTCGAGGTGAGCCTGGCTGCAATACCATTGTTGTTCGAGGGGCAGCGCCCGGTCACGGGGCAGGTGTACGCCGCAATGGGCGCAGCGAACCATCGGCGGTGCGTCCTGTTCCTGGGTAGGACGGGATGCACGGGCGCTGGTCTTCTTCACCCCGCGAAAGATCCAGATAGCTGAGGCGACGACGGCGAACAAGATCAATAAACGAAGCATGATGGGCGGCTTTTTGGCGAGTGATCAGGCAGTTTAGCCAAGGACGGGAACGGCGCACAGCGCAATAAAACCCAGGCACAAAAAAGGGAGACCGCCGGGTCTCCCTTTTTTTGCGAGGACTTAGCCTCAGTCGAACAGGCCGAAAGTCATGTAGCTGAACCAAGAGCGGTCGCTGGACTCGTTCTCAGGCTCTTCTTCTTCGATCACGTCGCCATTTTCGTCCTTGGGCTTGAGCTCGTTCGGAATGGCTTCCTTGGCATCCTGGAACTGGCGCTGTACGTCCTGGTTGGCGCGTGTCTCGCCTGGCGGCAGGGGTGGACGGGACTCGATCAGGCCCAGGGTTGCCTTGCTCAGCCACGAACGGTTGTCCGCTTCGTCGACCCGTGGGGTGAACTGGCCATCGACCAGGGAAGGGTGATCCGGGTAGTTCAGCTTGAGGGTTTCCAAGCTGGTGGCCGCCAGGTCGTCCAGGTGCAGGCGCTGGTAGGCTTCGGTCATCACGGCCAGGCCATCACCCACCGAAGGGGTTTCCTGGAAGTTTTCCACCACGTAGCGACCGCGGTTGGCGGCGGCGACGTAGGCCTGGCGAGTCAGGTAGTAGTCGGCCACATGGATTTCGTAGGACGCCAGCAGGTTGCGCAGGTAGATCATGCGCTGCTTGGCGTCCGGCGAGTAGCGGCTGTTGGGGAAGCGGCTGGTCAGCTGGGCGAACTCATTGTAGGAGTCGCGCGCGGCGCCCGGGTCACGCTTGGTCATGTCCAGCGGCAGGAAGCGCGCCAGCAGGCCAACGTCCTGGTCGAAGGAGGTCAGGCCCTTGAGGTAATAGGCGTAATCGACATTCGGGTGCTGCGGGTGCAGGCGAATGAAACGCTCGGCGGCGGACTTGGCGGCTTCCGGCTCGGCGTTCTTGTAGTTGGCGTAGATCAGCTCCAATTGGGCCTGATCGGCGTAGCGACCGAACGGATACCGCGACTCCAGCGCCTTCAGCTTGGCGGTGGCGCTGGTATAGCTGTTGTTATCCAGGTCGTTCTGCGCCTGTTGGTACAGTTCGACTTCGCTCAGGTTTTCGTCTACGACTTCCTTCGACGAGCAAGCAGCAGTCAATGCGAGGATGGCGATCAGCAGCAGGTGTTTCACTTGCATGGCGGCTTGCGTCCCTATGACGGCCGCTGTCTTGGGCGGGGCCGTCCTGTTATGATGAGCGCCCCGTTGAAAGCCTCGGGGCAAAAGACGCCGTATTTAACCACAAGCGCGCAGCCGAAACCAAAGGCTGTGCCGACGCCCAGTCCGAGCATGTCCGATAAAATAGAACTTCGCGCAGAGGTGCCGTCCGAATTGGGCGGCCAACGCCTCGATCAAGTCGCCGCACAACTCTTTGCCGAGCACTCTCGCTCGCGCCTTTCCGCCTGGATCAAGGACGGCCGCCTGACTGTGGATGGGGCGGTGATCCGCCCGCGCGACATCGTCCACGGCGGTGCCATTCTCGAGCTGACTGCCGAACAGGAGGCCCAGGGAGAATGGGTCGCCCAGGACATCGCCCTGGATATCGTCTACGAAGACGATGACATCCTGGTGATCAACAAGCCTGCGGGCCTGGTGGTGCACCCGGCCGCCGGCCATGCTGATGGCACCTTGCTCAATGCCTTGCTGCACCACGTTCCGGACATTATCAATGTGCCGCGTGCCGGCATCGTCCATCGCCTGGACAAGGACACCACCGGTCTGATGGTGGTGGCCAAGACCATCCAGGCGCAGACACAGCTGGTCACACAGCTCCAAAGCCGTAGCGTCAGCCGCATCTATGAATGCATCGTGATCGGGGTCGTCACCGCCGGTGGCAAGATCAACGCTCCCATCGGTCGGCACGGCCAACAGCGCCAGCGCATGGCGGTGATGGAGGGCGGCAAGCAGGCGGTCAGCCATTATCGCGTGCTGGAGCGTTTCCGTTCCCACACCCATGTGCGGGTCAAGCTGGAAACCGGCCGGACCCACCAGATCCGTGTGCACATGGCCCACATCAACTTCCCGTTGGTGGGCGACCCGGCGTACGGCGGTCGTTTCCGCATTCCGCCGGCTGCCAGCCAGACCATGGTCGAGTCGCTGAAGAATTTCCCGCGCCAGGCGCTGCATGCACGTTTCCTGGAGCTGGATCACCCGACGACCGGCAAGCGCATGAGCTGGGAGTCGCCGCTGCCGGATGACTTCGTCTGGCTGCTGACGTTGCTCAAGCAGGACCGCGAGGCGTTCATCGGATGAATGACTGGCTGATACCCGACTGGCCCGCGCCGGCCCGGGTCAAGGCCTGCATCACGACCCGTGCGGGTGGCGTCAGTCTGGCGCCGTTCGACAGCCTCAACCTGGGCGACCATGTGGGCGACGATCTTGTGGCCGTCGCCGAAAACCGTCGTCGCCTCACCGATCAATTCGCCATCACCCCGGCGTGGCTGCAGCAGGTCCACGGCATTGCCGTGGTCGAGGCTGACCCGGCCCAGGTGGCGACCGCCGATGCCAGTTGGACCGACACACCGGGTATCGCCTGCACGGCGATGACGGCGGACTGCCTGCCTGTGTTGTTCTGCAACCGTGCCGGCACCCGCGTTGCGGCGGCCCATGCCGGCTGGCGCGGGCTGGCGAACGGCGTGCTGGAAGCCTCCCTCGACAGCCTTGCCGTGCCTGCGGATGAAATCCTCGCCTGGCTCGGCCCGGCCATCGGTCCGCAAGCGTTCGAAGTCGGGCCGGAAGTGCGTGAAGCCTTCATCGCGCAACTGCCCCAGGCGGCACAAGCCTTTGTCGCGAGCCCCAACGCCGGCAAGTTCCTGGCCGATATCTACGCGTTGGCACGGCTGCGCCTGGCCGCACGCGGTGTCACGGCCGTCTACGGTGGCGGTCTGTGCACTGTGACCGACCCACGTTTCTTTTCCTACCGCCGCAACCCGCGCACCGGTCGCTTCGCCTCACTGATCTGGATCGAACGCTAGACTTCTCTGATCTGTATCAAGGGCGCCCGGCTTGAATCTTCCAGAATCGACCACATCTATAACGGTATCTGGCAGGTTTCTTCATTCAGGATGTTTCCAAGGTCCGGCCTGCTCATTAGGAAGGTGACCCATGCGTATTGATCGTTTAACCAGCAAATTACAGTTGGCCCTGTCCGATGCCCAGTCCCTGGCCGTCGGCCTGGACCATCCCGGTATCGAACCGGCGCACTTGATGCAGGCCATGCTCGAACAGCAGGGCGGTTCCATCAAGCCCCTGCTGATGCAGGTCGGCTTTGACGTCAACAGCCTGCGCAAAGAACTGGCCAAGGAGCTCGACCAGTTACCCAAGATCCAGAACCCCACCGGTGACGTGAACATGTCTCAGGACCTGGCGCGGCTGCTCAACCAGGCCGATCGCCTGGCCCAGCAGAAGGGCGACCAGTTCATTTCCAGCGAGCTGGTGCTGCTCGCCGCCATGGACGAGAACAGCAAGCTCGGCAAATTGCTGCTCGGCCAAGGCGTGAGCAAGAAAGCCCTGGAAAATGCCATCAACAACCTGCGTGGCGGCGAAGCGGTCAACGACGCCAACCACGAAGAGTCGCGCCAGGCGCTGGACAAATACACCGTCGACCTGACCAAGCGCGCCGAGGAAGGCAAGCTCGACCCGGTGATCGGTCGCGACGATGAAATCCGCCGCACAATCCAGGTGCTGCAACGCCGCACCAAGAACAACCCGGTACTGATCGGTGAGCCT
The DNA here is from genome assembly GCF_009601685.2 of Pseudomonas brassicacearum. Lineage (NCBI taxonomy): Bacteria > Pseudomonadati > Pseudomonadota > Gammaproteobacteria > Pseudomonadales > Pseudomonadaceae > Pseudomonas > Pseudomonas brassicacearum. Next base: position 5,632,815 of record NZ_CP045701.2, on the reverse strand, counting down.
GGCGTGGGTAAAACCGCCATCGCCGAGGGCCTGGCCCAGCGCATCATCAACGGTGAAGTGCCGGACGGCCTCAAGGGCAAGCGCCTGTTGTCCCTGGACATGGGGGCGTTGATCGCCGGTGCCAAATACCGTGGCGAGTTCGAAGAACGCCTCAAGGCCCTGCTCAATGAGCTGTCCAAGCAGGAAGGGCAGATCATCCTGTTCATCGACGAACTGCACACCATGGTCGGCGCGGGCAAGGGCGAAGGCTCGATGGACGCCGGCAACATGCTCAAGCCCGCGTTGGCCCGTGGCGAGTTGCACTGCGTCGGCGCGACCACGCTCAACGAGTACCGCCAATATATAGAGAAGGACGCAGCCCTTGAGCGGCGCTTCCAGAAAGTGCTGGTGGAAGAACCGAGCGAGGAAGACACCATCGCCATCTTGCGCGGCCTTAAAGAACGCTACGAAGTCCACCACAAGGTGGCGATCACCGATGGCGCGATTATCGCGGCGGCCAAGCTCAGCCACCGCTACATCACCGACCGCCAGTTGCCGGACAAGGCCATCGACCTGATCGACGAGGCGGCCAGCCGCATCCGCATGGAAATCGACTCCAAGCCCGAAGTGCTGGATCGGTTGGAGCGGCGCCTGATTCAACTCAAGGTCGAATCCCAGGCCCTGAAGAAAGAAAGCGACGAAGCGGCGAAGAAGCGTCTGGAAAGGTTGCAGGAAGAAATCGTTCGTCACGAGCGTGAGTATTCCGACCTCGAGGAAATCTGGAACTCGGAGAAGGCCGAAGTCCAGGGCTCGGCGCAGATCCAGCAAAAGATCGAACAGTCCCGCCAGGAGCTGGAAGCGGCTCGCCGCAAAGGCGACCTCAACCGCATGGCCGAGCTGCAGTATGGGGTGATCCCGGATCTGGAGCGCAGCCTGCAGATGGTCGACCAGCACGGCAAGAGCGAAAACCAGTTGCTGCGCAGCAAGGTCACTGAGGAAGAGATTGCCGAAGTGGTCTCCAAATGGACCGGCATTCCTGTCTCGAAAATGCTCGAAGGCGAGCGTGACAAGCTGCTGAAGATGGAAAGCCTGCTGCACCAGCGTGTGATCGGCCAGGAAGAGGCGGTGGTGGCGGTGTCCAATGCCGTGCGCCGCTCTCGTGCCGGGCTGTCGGATCCCAACCGTCCGAGCGGTTCGTTCATGTTCCTCGGCCCGACCGGGGTCGGTAAAACCGAACTGTGCAAGGCGCTGGCCGAGTTCCTCTTCGATACGGAAGAGGCCATGGTGCGTATCGACATGTCCGAGTTCATGGAGAAACATTCCGTGGCACGGCTGATCGGTGCGCCACCGGGTTATGTCGGTTATGAAGAAGGCGGTTACCTGACCGAGGCCGTGCGTCGCAAGCCGTACTCGGTGATCCTGCTCGATGAGGTCGAGAAGGCGCACCCGGATGTGTTCAACATCCTGCTGCAGGTGCTGGAGGATGGTCGCCTGACCGACAGCCACGGGCGCACGGTGGACTTCCGCAACACGGTGATCGTGATGACTTCCAACCTGGGCTCGACGCAGATCCAGGAACTGGTGGGTGACCGCGAGGCGCAACGCGCAGCGGTGATGGATGCGATCTCCACCCACTTCCGGCCGGAGTTCATCAACCGGGTCGACGAAGTGGTGATCTTCGAGCCGTTGGCCCGTGATCAGATTGCCGGCATTACCGAGATCCAGTTGGGTCGCCTGCGCAGTCGCCTCACCGAACGTGAGCTGAAACTGCAATTGAGCGATGAGGCGTTGGACAAGCTGATTGCGGTGGGTTACGACCCGGTCTATGGCGCACGACCGCTGAAGCGGGCGATCCAGCGCTGGATCGAAAACCCGCTGGCGCAGTTGATCCTGTCGGGTCGCTTCATGCCGGGCGAAACCGTGACCGGTACAGTGGAGAACGACGAAATCGTCTTCAACTGAGCGGGCTTTTGTGGCGAGAGCAAGCTCGCCCTGGAGCGCGCCGTAGGAGCTGTCGAGTGCAGCGAGGCTGCGATCTTTCCCCAGACACTTGAGTCTCAAGGGGAAGATCAAAAGGTCGCAGCCTTCGTCAGCTCCTACACAGTCCATCGTTTGTCACAGGGCGTGTTTGTGTTGCGAGGCCATTTTTTTCATCAGGCCGTTGAACTCAAAGGAAAAGGCTTGTAAAGTGCGCCCCGCAGTCAGTCACCCCAAGGGTTACTTCTCGCTGAGAAGGAATCCAAAATAAGTTGCAAATCATTGTCTTGAAAGCAATTTAAGGGGTTGACAGAGGTTTTGAAGATTGTAGAATAGCGCGCCTCAGACACACGAACGCAGCGATGCGTAAGGGTAGAAGAGGTTGAAGCTAGCTTCAACGTTGTAGCTTCAAAATTGCAGTAACTTGAAATATCAGTTCCGTGATAGCTCAGTCGGTAGAGCAAATGACTGTTAATCATTGGGTCCCAGGTTCGAGTCCTGGTCACGGAGCCATTTCAATCGGGGTATAGCGCAGTCCGGTAGCGCGCCTGCTTTGGGAGCAGGATGTCAGGAGTTCGAATCCCCTTACCCCGACCATTTTTGGGTCGTTAGCTCAGTTGGTAGAGCAGTTGGCTTTTAACCAATTGGTCGTAGGTTCGAATCCCACACGACCCACCATTTTTGAAACCAGTTCGCTGGAATCGAATCTTAAGATCAGAGGCCAAAAGCGCTGATCGAGAAGGCGACTTGCGAAGGTCGCCTTTTTTTTACCGGGGTATAGCGCAGTCCGGTAGCGCGCCTGCTTTGGGAGCAGGATGTCAGGAGTTCGAATCCCCTTACCCCGACCATATTAAAAATCCTCGTATCGAAAGATACGGGGATTTTTTTTGCCTGCGATAAAGTGGATTGGACTTAAGACATCGTACAACTTGCCGATAACCCGCCGACAGGGGCCTGGCCCCCACTTCAGGCCAACAATAAAAAGGCATTCCCCATGGTTCTTCGTCAGCTGAATATCGCCCTTCGTGCCGCGTTGGGTTTTGCCTTGATCGCCGTGCTGGTGGCGCTGCTCGGGGTGTTCGCGCTGGGACAGATGTCGAGTATTCGTGACAGTGAAGTCGCGGTGCAAACCCAGTGGCTGCCGAGCATTCGCGGCGGTGATGAGATCCGCGAGTGGATGTTGCGGATCCGTACCATTTCCCTGCGCATGGCCCTGGACCAGGACCCGAAGAACATTGCGGTGTATCGCGGGCAGATGGACACGCGCGACAAGGAGCTGGGCGAAAAAATCGCTGCCTACGAAAAACTCGTCGTGACGCCTGAAGGCAAGGCGCTTTATGACCAGTTCAAGCAAACCTTCGCCGCTTACCGTACAGGCATCGCTCAATCCTTCACCCTGGCAGAACAAGGGCGCCGGGACGAGCTGATCAAGTTGCTGCTGGTGGACATGAAGACTGTGGTGGACGGTTCTGGCAAACAGCTCAACGACCTGGCGGAGCTGTTTTCCAAGCAGGTCTCCATCGAGAGTCAGAAGTCCCAGGCTCACTACACCAATTCCCGGATGATCGTCAGCCTGTTCGTTGTGCTCGCCGCCCTGGCTACGGTTGCCCTGGCCATGCTGCTTACCCGCAGCATCGTCAAACCCTTGGGCGAGGCGCTGAGTGCCGCAGAGAGCGTGGCTAAAGGTGACCTGACCCGTCCGATCGAGACCCATGGCAACGATGAAGTGAGCCGCTTGCTCAAGGCGTTGGCGACCATGCAGCAGAACTTGCGTGAAACCCTGCAGGGTATCAGCGGCTCGGCCGCGCAACTGGCGACCGCTGCAGATGAGCTGAACGCAGTCACCGTCGATAGCACGCACAGCCTGCAGCAGCAGAACCACGAAATCGAACAGGCCGCCACGGCTGTCACTGAAATGACCACCGCCGTGGAGGAGGTCGCACGTAATGCTGTTTCCACCTCCAATGCCACGCGTCAGTCCAGTGAGTCGGCGTCCCTTGGGCAGCAGCGGGTCAGCGACACGGTCGACGCCATCGGCGCCCTGGCCAGTGACGTGCAAGTAACCGGTGGCCTGGTGCAATCCCTGGCCAACCAGTCGCAGGATATCGGCAAGGTGCTGGACGTGATCCGCGCCATTGCCGAGCAAACCAACCTGCTGGCGCTCAACGCGGCCATCGAGGCAGCACGGGCCGGGGAGAGCGGTCGTGGGTTTGCGGTGGTGGCCGATGAGGTGCGGGCGCTGGCTTATCGCACGCAGCAATCGACCCAGGAAATCGAACAGATGGTCCAGGGCATGCGCAGCGGTGCCACCCAAGCGCTGGATTCCATGCAGGCCAGCTCCAGTCGCGCCGCCAGTACCCTGGCAATGGCAGAGCGGGCGGGGGAGGCGCTGCAGACCATCACGGCGTCGGTCAGCGAGATTCACGAGCGTAACCTGGTGATTGCCAGCGCCGCCGAAGAACAGGCACAAGTGGCCCGTGAGGTGGATCGCAACCTGGTGAATATTCGTGATTTGTCCGTGCGCTCGGCCACGGGTGCGAACCAGACCAGCGCGTCCAGTCATGAGTTGTCGCAACTGGCGAATTCGTTGCGCACGATGGTGCAGCGGTTTCAGGTTTGATCGATGGATAGCTCGGACAGAGGTCTTGCCCGAGCTTGAGTATTAACTGTGCTGCCCTCATCGCGAGCTCGCTCGCGATGAGGGTGGCTCATTCAATATCAGTGCTGCTGACTCAGTGCAGCTTCAGCCGAGGCTCTGTCCCACGCCCGATCTTGCTGCCCAGCATCAGCATGGCCGTGCGGAACATGCCGTACAGCGCCATCTGGTGCATGCGGTACAGCGAGACGTAGAACATCCGCGCCAGCCAGCCTTCGAGCATCACGCTGCCGGTCAGGTTACCCATCAGGTTGCCCACTGCCGAGAACCGCGACAGCGAGATCAGCGAGCCGTAGTCGGTGTATTTGTATTCGGGCAGGGCCTTGCCCTCGATCCGCAGTTTCAAGGATTTGGCCAGCAGCGAGGCTTGCTGGTGCGCGGCCTGGGCACGGGGCGGTACGTTGCGCTCGCTGCCGGGTTGCGGGCAGGCGGCGCAGTCACCGAAGGCGAAGATGTTCTCGTCGCGGGTGGTCTGCAGAGTGGGCAGCACATGCAACTGGTTGATCCGGTTGGTCTCCAGCCCGTCGATGTCCTTGAGGAAGTCCGGGGCGCGAATCCCGGCGGCCCAGACTTTCAGGCTCGCGTCGATCACTTTGCCGTCCGCGGTAATCAGGCTGTCGGCGGTCACCTGGCTGACGGCGGCGTTGGTCATGACGTTGACCCCGAGTTTTTCCAGGGTCTTGTGCACCGGTGCGCCGATACGCTCCGGCAGGGCTGGCAAGACGCGTGGGCCCGCCTCGATCAGGGTGATGTGCATGTTCTCCGGTTTGATCCGGTCCAGGCCGTAGGCGTGCAGTTCGTGGGCGGCATTGTGCAGCTCGGCGGCCAGTTCGACCCCGGTCGCACCGGCGCCGACGATGGCGACGCTGATGCGCTCGACGATATCCGTCTGCCCGGCGTGGGCCCGCAGATAGTGGTGGAGCAATTGCTGATGGAAGCGCTCGGCCTGTTTGCGGGTGTCGAGGAACAGGCAATGCTGCGCTGCGCCTTCGGTGCCGAAGTCGTTGGTGGTGCTGCCAACGGCAATCACCAGGGAGTCGTAACCCAGTTCCCGGGCCGGCAATAGCTCGACGCCGGCCTCGTCATAGGTGGCGGCCAGCTGGATTCTCTTGCGCTCGCGATCCAGGCCGCTCATGCGCCCCAGTTGGAACTCGAAGTGGTTCCATTTTGCCTGGGCGACATAGTTGAGTTCGTCTTCGGAGGAGTTCAGGGAGCCGGCGGCCACTTCGTGCAGCAGCGGTTTCCAGATGTGGGTCAGGTTCGCGTCGACCAGCATCACACTGGCCGTGCCGCGCTTGCCCAGAGTCTTACCCAGACGGGTAGCCAACTCCAGACCGCCGGCGCCGCCGCCAACGATGACAATACGATGAGTCATGGGGATATCTCGCAAGGCTAAAGGAAATCGGTGCCGTTACCCGAGCGAGCGGCAGTGTGGCTGGGCGGCTCATAGCGTCAGGTAACTGATCAGTCGGCTCAACAGGCCCAGGCCGATGGTCACGGCCAGTACCACCACCAGGAGCATCCACGGCCGGAAAGGCCGGCGCTCGACTCGGTGCTGGGACAGTTGCAGGTACTCTTCGACATGCTTCTGGTCTTCTGGGTTCAGGCGGCTGGTCATAAAGGCCTCGTCAGGTAGACGTTGCGGAATGTGCAGACGTTACAGCGTCCGGCTAGCCGGCATTGAAAGCAGCGTAGCCGCTCGCCGGAACGGGGTCGACGACCAGGCTGTCGTCCAGGCGAATGATTCCACTTTTTAACACCCGGGCCGTGATTCCGCCATGGCCGCGTACGGCCTGGAACGTACCTTCGCCGAGGTTTCTCTCCAATCGGGCACAAGGCTGGCACCAGCCGGTGGTTTCAAAGATGGCTTGGCCGATACGGAAGCGCCGGCCCTTGAGGCTGAACAGATTGATGCCGCTGACCACGATATTGCGTCGCAGCTCCTGTGGCAGCACGGGGCGGTCTTCGGGACGGCCCATCAGCGAGCCGATCACGGCCAGGTGCTCCCATTGGATCAGCGTCACTTGTCGCGCATTGCGCACACCGGGGCGGGCATGATCGCCGGTCAGTCCGGCTTCCAGGCGGGCCTCCACGGCGTCCAGTTCGATCATGGGCGCACGACCCTGGGGTCGTACGCCAATCCAGCGTACGCGGCCTTGCTGGGGCACGGCGGCGATCAGTTCCTGCAAAGGGCTCACAGGCTGATCCCGACATCGAACACAATGCTGCGGCCCAGGTTGCTTCGCAGGAAGTCCGGCGCGTCGGGGTGGGCGAACAGCACTCGGGCAAACGTCGGCCCCACCAGCGACAGCGAGCGCCAGCCCTGGCGCAGGTACTCGGTCGGCGGTGGGAAGTGACTGTTGAGGTCCAGCACTTCGCGCTTGAGGCTGGCGAAGGCGATGATGTCCAGGTCACCCAGGTCCATGCCGCGCTCGGTGTAGTTGTGAGCTTTCTTGCGCAGGGTCGGGGCCAGCCGCATCAGGAACTCATTGGCCGGGATCCGCCGCGGCTTGGCCTCGCGACGCACCAGTTGGCTCAAGGAAAAGGCGCTGCGACGGCGTTGCAGTTCATCGCGCCATTCGTCATTGAGGCGACGCCCCTCGTCGAGCACGAAAAACACCTCGAAATTGGCATCGCGAAACAATACGTCCGGCGGCTCCCCGGCCGGCGCGAACTCGTCGGCGCGATAAGGCACGTTCAGCCCTTGCAGCAGACGCTGGCAGACCCAACGCTCACGCTCCCATTTGCGGGCATTGGAGAGAAAGGCGTTGGCTTGCTCGGCCGCGATGGTCAGCAGGCGTAAGTAATCGGAGTCATCCATGAGCCCAAGCTTAGCGTTCAATTGCGACAAGCTGGAAGCGTTGCGTTGATTAATAGGGCTTTATAGTGGGATGTAGACTGTTGGCTTGAAATCCCCTCGCCACAGAAAATTTGCTGCAAGGGCCAAGCGAAAGGAAGAGTCCCATGATCGGTGCCGAATTGCTCTCACCACAGACCCAGGCGCTCGGCTGGCTGGTTTATGTGCCAGTGTTGGTCTGGGCTGTGTCGCGGGCGCCGTGGGTCGAATTATTCACCGACAGCCGGCGCCAGCATTTGCTATTTGGCACAGTGTTGGCGCTGTTCATGTTGTGGCTGGTGCGACGGGATTTCGACACGGGTGTTTCGTATCACTTTATCGGCATGACCGCCGTGACGCTGCTGCTGGACTGGCCGCTGGCGATCCTCGGTGGCCTGTGCGCGCAGCTTGCGCTGGTGCTGCTGGGCCGTCAGGACATGGCTGCGTTGGGGGTCAACGGTGCGCTGCTGATCCTGTTGCCGGTGCTGGTCACCGAGTGTTGCGCGATCCTGGTGGAGCGCGCCCAGCCGCGCAATCTGTTCGTGTACATCTTCTGTTCGGGGTTTCTCGCGGCCGCGCTTTCGGCGTTGGCGTGCCTGCTGCTGGGGCTTGGCCTGCTGTGGCACGACGGTATATTCGCCATGCCTTACTGGTTGGAAGATTTTGTCGGCTACCTCTGGCTGATCATCTTCCCCGAGGCCTTCATCAACGGCATGGTGATCAGTGCGTTGGTGGTGTTCAGTCCCGAATGGCTGGAGACCTTCAATCGCACGCGCTACCTGTCGGCCCCGTGGAACGATGATGACAAGCCTTGATTCACGTCAAGGCTGCACCACCACACGCCCTTCATGCTTTGGAAAATTTCCAGGAGCACAGCCATGAGTGTTTATGAGTGGGCGAGACAAGAAATCAGGCGTAGCCACGACGCCGCAATGGAGATCGGTTTTGACCCAGGCTTGAGCCTGCGCGCCTTGCTCAGTGCGATCGTGCAACAGAGCAAGACAGTGCGCAGCCCTGAAGACCTGGCCGATGAGTTGAGTTTCCTGGCGGAAAACCTCGATGATGAGCAGGACTACGGTTTCATGCGGCCTTAGGGGTGAATGCTGGTCACCAGGAACGCAGATGACTCTGTGGCGAGGGGATTTATCCCCGCTGGGCTGCGTAGCAGCCCTGAAACCTGACCGCATGGTGTTTCAAATTGACCGTAAATAGCTTTTTTTGGGGCTGCTTCGCAGCCCAGCGGGGATAAATCCCCTCGCCACAATGATTCGACCGGGCCTTAGTGGCGTTGCTCGAAGTCTTCGCTGAACAGCTCGTCCTCGGCGTCGGGGCTGACCGGAATCTTGTGTTCTTCCGACGCCCAGGCGCCGAGGTCGATCAATTTGCAGCGATCAGAGCAGAACGGCCGGAATTTGCTCTCCGGGCTCCATTCCACAGGGGCGCCACAGGTTGGGCAATCAACGGTTGGGGTTTGGCTCATGATTGGCCTCCACGCAAAGTAAGGTAAAAGTGATGCAGGCGCTCGACCTCGCTGTGCAGCCAGGCGAGGTCGCGATCGTTGACCACCACGTCGTCGGCATGGCTCAGGCGATCCTGGCGGCTGGACTGGGCCTTGAGAATCGCCTGGACCTGTTGCTCGCTGGTCTGGTCGCGCTGCAACGTACGTTCGATCTGCAGTTGTTCCGGCGCATCGACCACCAGGATCCGCTGGGTCATGGCGTACTGCCCTGACTCGATCAGCAGCGGCGATACCAGGATTGCATAGGGCGATTGTGCCTGGGCCAGATGATGGGCGATTTCCTCGGCGATCAGCGGATGCAGCAGCGCCTCGAGCCAGCGGCGTTCATCGGCATTCTCGAAGATCAGCTTGCGCAGCGCCGCCCGGTCCAGGGCGCCGTCGGCCTGCAATACGCCGGGGCCGAAGTGCTCGGCGATTTTCGCCAGCGCCGGGCGCCCGGGCTCCACCACCCAACGCGCCGCATGATCGGCGTCGATGACGTGCACGCCCAGGTCGATGAAGTGCTGGGCCGCTGCGCTCTTGCCGCTGCCGATGCCACCGGTCAGGCCGAGAATCCAGGGTTTTTCCAAAGGGGTATTCATTAGAAACCGACAGACTGCCAATAGAAGTCGGTTATTTGACCACCCCAGAGCAAGGCAATCCAGCCGGCAATGGCCAGATAAGGCCCGAAAGGGATCTGCGTCGACCCGGGAGCATCACGCAAGCGCAGTACAATCACCCCAAGAACGGCACCCACCAGCGACGACAACAGCAGCGTCAGCGGCAGGATCTGCCAGCCACCCCAGGCGCCAAGCATCGCCAGCAGCTTGAAATCGCCATAGCCCATGCCTTCCTTGCCGGTGATCAGCTTGAACACCCAGAAAACCGACCACAGCGCCAGATAGCCGGCCACCGCACCCCACATTGCCTGGTTCAAGGACACGAACAGCCCGAAGCTGTTGACGATCAAGCCCAGCCACAACAACGGCAGCACCAGGGTATCGGGCAGCAATTGATGTTCGGCGTCGATCAGGCTCATGCCCAGCAGGCCCCAGGTCAACACCATCACCACCGCGGCGTGCCAGCCAAAGCCGAAATGCCAGGCGACGAACGCCGATAACGCCCCGCAGGCCACTTCGGTCAGGGGGTAACGCCTGCCAATGGGCGCGGCGCAGCTCGAACAGCGGCCGCGCAGCATCAAGTAGCTGAGTACGGGGATGTTCTCCCAGGCGCGGATGCGATGACCGCAGTGTGGGCACTGGGAGTGGGGCAGCATCAGGTTGTAGACCGGGCCCGGGGGTTCGGCCGGCAGGCCCAGCAGGTCGTGGGCCTGCAGGCGCCATTCGCGGTTGAGCATCTTCGGCAGGCGCCACACCAGCACGTTGAGGAAGCTGCCGATGATCAGGCCGAGCAATGCTGCAACGAGCACGAAAGCCAGGGGATACAGCACGAAGAATTCGCTCAGGGGCATGTCAGATCGCAGAGCCAAGTTGAAAGATGGGCAGGTACATGGCAACCACCAGGCCACCGACGACCACCCCCAGGACCACCATGATGAAGGGTTCCATCAGGCTGGTGAGGTTGTCCACCAGATTGTCCACCTCGGCCTCATAAAAGCTCGCCACCTTGTCGAGCATGTCGTCCAGCGCGCCGGATTCCTCGCCAATGGCGGTCATCTGGACCGCCAGGTTCGGAAAGATCCCTGAGGCGCGCATGGAGAAATTCAACTGCATGCCGGTCGAGACTTCCTGCTTGATGCGTTGCACGGCACGTTTGAACACCACGTTGCCGGTGGCGCCAGACACCGAATCGAGGGCCTCCACCAGTGGCACGCCGGCGGCGAAGGTGGTGGAAAGCGTACGGGCGTAGCGAGCCACGGCGGACTTGTACAGCAAGGTGCCTATCAGCGGCAGCTTGAGCAGCCATTTGTCGCGCCAGTCGCGAAAGCGCTCCGAACGCCTGAGCGCGTACTTCACACCAAAAAAAGCCCCTGCCAACCCGCCAAGCAACATCCACCACCACTGCTGCATGAATTCCGACAGGCCGATGACCATCACCGTGAAGGCCGGCAATTGCGCGCCGAACCCGGAAAATACCGATTCGAACTGCGGCACCACCTTGACCAGCAGAATCCCCGTGACCACGGCGGCAACGAGGACCACGGCCGCAGGATAGGTCATGGCTTTCTTGATCTTGGCCTTGAGCGCTTCGCTCTTTTCCTTGTAGGTCGCGACCCGGTCCAGCAGGGTATCCAGGGCACCGGCCTGTTCGCCGGCGTCCACCAGGTTGCAGTACAGCTCGTCGAAATATTGCGGGCACTTGCGCAGCGCTGCGGCGAAGCTGTTGCCGGCGGCGACTTCCTGCTTCACCTCGTCCACCAGCTTGCGCATGTTGGGGTTGTCGAAGCCTTCGCCAATGATGTCGAACGCCTGCAACAGCGGTACGCCGGCCTTGAGCATCGTCGCCATCTGGCGGGTGAAGAGGGCGATATCCAGCGGCTTGATGCGCTTGCCCTTGCTGAATATCGAGGTGGATTTCTTGCGCACCTTCTGCGGGTTGATGCCTTGCTTGCGCAGCTGTGCCTTGACCAGGGCCGGGCTCTGGCCCGTCAGCTCGCCGGTCATTTTCGTGCCTTTGCGGTCCTTGCCTTCCCAAGTGTAAACATCGGTTTTGACTGCCTTGACCGCCATGTTCAATCCTTGGTGACCCGGTTGATTTCTTCGAGGCTGGTGACGCCCTGCATCACTTTTAGCAGCCCCGACGTGCGCAGGTCATTGAAACCGTCCTTGCGCATTTGCAGATCGATTTCCAGCGAGTTGCCCTCGGCCATGATCAACCGTTGCAGCTCGGGCGTGTTCTTGACCACTTCGTAAACCCCCACGCGCCCTTTGTAACCGTGGTTGCACTGTTCGCAACCGACCGGCTCATAGATCGTGAATGTGCCGATGCGTTCCCGAGGGAAACCTTCCTTGAGCAAGGCTTCCTCGGGGATCTCGATGGCCGTCTTGCAGTGGCTGCACAGTTTGCGCGCCAACCGCTGGGCAATGATCAGGTGCACGGCGGTGGCGATGTTGAACCCCGGAATGCCCATGTTCTGCAGGCGGATCAAGGTTTCGGCGGCGCTGTTGGTGTGCAGGGTGGAGAGCACCAGGTGCCCGGTCTGGGCGGCCTTGATGGCGATTTCGGCGGTTTCCAGGTCACGGATTTCGCCGACCATGATCACGTCCGGGTCCTGGCGCAGGAACGAGCGCAGGGCATGGGCGAAATCCAGCCCCTGGCGCGGATTCACGTTGACCTGGTTGATGCCTTCCATGTTGATTTCCACCGGGTCTTCGGCAGTGGAAATGTTGATGTCCACGGTGTTGAGGATATTCAGCCCGGTGTACAGCGACACGGTCTTGCCCGAGCCGGTCGGGCCTGTCACCAGGATCAGCCCTTGCGGTTGCTTGAGGGCGGCCATGTACAGGTCTTTCTGGTCCGGTTCGTAGCCCAGGGCATCGATGCCCATTTGCGCGCTGGACGGGTCGAGGATCCGGATCACCACTTTTTCGCCCCAGAGCGTGGGCAGGGTGTTGACCCGGAAATCGATGGACTTGGTTTTCGACAGGCGCATTTTCAGGCGCCCGTCCTGGGGTTTGCGCCGTTCGGAAATATCCAGGCTGGCCATGACTTTCAAGCGCGCGGCGATACGGTTGGCCAACTGGATAGGCGGCCTGGCCACTTCGCGCAATATGCCGTCGGTGCGCACCCGCACCCGGTAGATCTTTTCATAGGGTTCGAAGTGCAGGTCGGAAGAGCCGCCCTTGATCGCGTCCAGCAGCATCTTGTTGACGAAGCGCACCACGGGCGCGTCGTCGGTGTCCTGGCCGGCGATGGACTCCTGCCTGGTGTCGTCGATCGATTCTATGTCCAAGCCGTCGAGGTCGACATCGCCCATGCCTTCCAGGCCGGTGCTGCTGGATTCGAAGAACTTTTCGATGGCGTCGCTGAGCTTGTCGTCCTCCACCAGGATGGCTTCGGTGGTCAGGCCGGTGCTGAACTGGATGTCATTGATGGCCTGGTGATTGGTGGGGTCGGAGATGCCCACGAACAATTTGTTGCCACGCCGCCACAGCGGCAGGGCGTGATGCTGGCGCACCAGTTTTTCGCTGACCAGGCCGCTGGGTTGGGCTTCTTTGTCCAGGCTGTTGAGGTCCAGCAGGGCAACGCCGAAATGCTCCGAGGCGATCTCGGCGATCTGGCGGCTCTGCACCAGTTGGTTCTGCACCAGATAGCTGACCAGGGGGATGCGGCTGCGTTGGGCCTGTTGATACGCCTGTTGCGCACTTTGCTCGGTGAGCAGTTCGGCCAACACCAATTGCTTGGTCAGGCCGCTGAGGGCGATGTCATTCATGGGAATCCCGGCGGCGAACGATTCATGACTTATAGCCTAGTCAAGCCTCGACGCCAAACCAGCGGGGGCAGGGTGACAAAAAACGTCAGATAGTGCGGTTGTTGAGGTAGGACGTCGCCGTTGTGTGGGTTCAACCCCCTTTATTGATGGAGCTTGAGGGTTGGCATGTGCCCTGCAATGGCCGATTCAGGTCATGAGATTTCGACTCATGCATGGGAGATGTCTATGAATAAGCAGAGTGGTTTTACCTTGATCGAGCTGCTGATCGTCGTGGCGATCATCGGCATTCTGGCGACCTTTGCGTTGCCGCAATATTCGAAGTATCAGGCGCGGGCGAAGGCGACGGCGGGGCTCGGGGAAATTTCTGCACTGAAGGTGCCGTTTGAGGACATGATGAATCAAGGCACTAACCCTTCAGCGACCAACATGAGCATAACGACGCCTACCAGCAACTGCGCAATCGCAGTCACAGGTACCGCTTCAGCGGGTACAGGCACCATCGTTTGTACCCTTCAGAACGCTCCCGCTGCCGTAGCGTCCAAGACGATCACGCTCAGTCGTGACGCGAATGGCGCCTGGACGTGTGCTTCTACCGCTGCCAAGGAGTTCTTACCGGCCGGCTGCCCTGGTGTTTGATTGGTTTCATATGGCGAGGGAGGAAGCCCTCCCTCGCCAGAAAACCGTTCGCAATTCATAAACTTAGGAGAGAGGTTCAAAACCCGCAAGTTGCATGTCCAGAATCATCGCTTCATGCATTTTGCATGATATAGAAAATTACCGTTTCGCTTAACTTACTGATTTATAAGCAATTAATAAAAGTTTCAAAGCTGGCACAGCGTTCGCACTACTCCTGATAACCCTGCCGGGATGCACCTCCGGCAGTTTTTGAGAAAAACAGGAGTTACTCGTATGAAGAAGTTCGCTATCACTGCCGCCGCTGCTACCGCTCTGACCCTGACCATGGCTAGCGCATTCGCCGAGACCACTCAAGCAACTCAGGCGCCAATGATGCTGGCTGCTGGTGAAGTGACAGAGGCTAAAGAAGACGTCTCCGATACCTGGATCACCACCAAAGTCAAAGCTGACCTGGTCACCGAAAAAGGCATTCCAGGCACCGATATCAAAGTCGAAACCAATAAAGGTGTTGTGTCCCTGTCTTCGACTACTGCAGTAACTGATGCGCAAAAAGAGACCGCCGTGGCGATCGCCAAAAAGATCAAAGGTGTGAAAGCCGTATCGGCTGATGGCCTGAAATCCGAGTAAGGCTAAGACTTCTCGCCTGGACTGGGAGAAGGCGCGGCAAGCGGGCCAGGATATACGTTTGCCGTTGCTTTGGAGTTCATGCGAAAGGCCACACGGACGTGGCCATTACAGGCCCCCGGCATTCGTGCCGGGGGCCTGTTCTATTCTGGGGAATCAATCTGCGGGTCAGCGTTTGCACGTAAGTCAGAACCGAGTTGCCGCCATCGCGAGCAAGCTCGCACAGGGGGCGGCGGTGAACACGGATTTTGAGATCACCCTGAACAATGTGGGAGCGAGCTTGCTCGCGATGGCGGCGGCACATTCAACACATCTGTGCGGACAAGGTCACCGCCCCCGCTTGCTGGTGATCTGCACCAGCCGATTACCTTCGAAACGCAGGTACTGGTACATGCCGCTGTTGGGGCCGTAGGTCCATTCTTCCACCGGGTATTCCTCCCGGCGATTGACACTGCGCTTGTAACCCAGGTCATCCCGCGCCGCCGGCTGACCGCACTTTTGCAGCACTTCGCTGGAGCGGTCACCGACGCTGATCAACTGGCTGCCGCAGCGCAGCGTGTCGGCCGCCGCGGCCTGGCCGGCGGCCAGCACTAGACCCAGGCAGAGCCCAAACCCAGGTTTCATCTTATTCGGCATCCAGATGCATCGGGGTAATCACCCGGCCATCGCTTTCGGCCTGGCCGAGGCTGGCGTCGATGAAATACACGCGGTCGTCGGCCAACTGGCCTTTGTCGACCAGGAAATCCTTGATGCTGCTGGCCCGTTCCTGCCCCAGTTGACGCAAGAGCACGTCGCTGCCGCTCCAGAACTTGATCACGCCTTCACGCAGTTTCTCGGTGCGGGCCTTTTTATCCAATTGCGTCCATTCCACGGGCGGTTGGGTCTTGAGGCGGGTGCGGTAGATACCTTCGAGCAGCGGTGCCTTTTCATCCTCGGGCACCTGTATCAGCGAGGCCTGGGCCGGTACTTTGTCGCCCCGACGCTGCAGTATCTTGTAGTAGTTGTACTGGTATTCGCGTTCAAGGCGCTGGGCGGCGAGCAGCGGACCGTCGCTGCTCTCGGCGGCGGTGCCTTCGATCTCCAGGCGCAGCTCCGGACGTTTGCCAAGGGCTTCGGACAGTTTGAGCAGCGTGCCTTCGTTGTCCTTGCTCAGGTCGCTGGAACCCGGCGCAAACGCCACGCTGCCCAAGTCTTCCGAGCCGCCGCCGGCCACCAGGCCACCGATGAGTTTGAACGGCGCCTGGGCCGCTCGTACCACCAGGTTGCGCAGGGTCTGCCAGATGATCGGCATGACACTGAATTGCGGGTCGTTGAGATCGCCGGACACCGGCAGCTCGATGGAAATCCTGCCATCGGAATCCTTCAGCAATGCGACCGCCAATTTGAGTGGCAGGCTCACGGCGTCCGGGCTATCGACTTTCTCCCCCAGTTGCAGTTGCTCGACCACTACTTTGTTGTCCGCCTGGAGCTTGCCTTGGGTGATCCGGTAATGCAGGTCGAGATTGAGCCGGCCCTTGCGGATGCGATAGCCGGCGAACTTGCCGGAGTAGGGGGTCAGTGTGGTCAGCTCGACCCGTTTGAAACTGGTGGCGATGTCGAGGCTGGCCATCGGGTCGAAGGGGTTGAGCGCCCCTTTGATGGTGACCGGAGCATAGCGATCGACCTTGCCCTTGATGTCCACGCTGGCCGGTTTGGCCTGGCGGCTGTCGATGGTGCCGATCTGGCCATTGAGCTGCTGGATAGCGGTGGCGAAGTTAGGGGTCAGGCTGAAGTCGGCGAAGTTGGCCGAACCGTCATTGATGGCAATGCCGCCGATGTGGATGCCCAGCGGTTTTTCCTGGGACGTCGGTTTTGCCGCGGTGTTCTTCGTGCCGCTGTCGGCCGGTTGCGGGATCAGCAGGTCATCGACGTTGGTGGTGCGGTCGTCGTTGATCATGAAGCGCGCGTAAGGCTGGAACAGGTTGACCTTGTCGATGGACAGGCTGTCCCCGTGCCGATAGTTCAGGCCTTCAAGGACCAGGCTCTGCCACTTGAGGAAGTCGCGGGTCTTGAGCGTGTCGAGGGTGTGCAACTGATCGACCTGGGCGCGGCCAGTGACGGCAAATGCCAGTGGCTCGGTGCTTTTAAGGTCGACTGCCAGGTCGCTGCCGAGCATCCCGGAGCGCAGCTCCAGGCGAATGAACGGGTTGATGTACGACTGGGCGACGCGCAGGTCGACGTCCTGGGTCTTGACCTTGAGCTTGGCAGTGATCGGGTTCAGGCTGACCTCGCCGTCGGCCAGGATCTTGCCCTGTTTGCCTATCCCGGTGTCCAGCTTGAGGGTAAAGGGCGAGCCGTTGAGGGTGTCGTAGTTCTGCAGGTCGAGGTTCAGTGGGCCGACCTCCAGTGCCACGGCGGGCTGGGCCTGACGGTCAGCCAGGTGCACCTTGTAGTCGCGCAGTTGCACATCCTTCAAAATCACCTGCCATGGTTTGCTAGGCGGTGCCGGTTCAGCTTTTGGCGAATCGGCGGCGGCCGGGGCTGACGCCGCTTCGGCCTTGACCTGCGGTTTGGCCGGCTGGCTGGCGAAGAGTTTCTGCCAGTCCAGTTGCCCGTCCGCCTCGCGAGCGGCCCAGGTTTCCAGATTCTGGCTGCGGATCTTGCCCACCACCACTTGCTGCTTGGCCAGGTCCAGCGTGGTTTCACTCACGTCCAGGCGTTCGAGCTTCACCAATGGACGGCCATCGGGGGCCTTGATGGCGAAGGGCGCGACACTGACGGTGGCGTTGCTGAGCAGCAGTTCGGTGCCCTTGTTCAGATTGAGCTTGTAGTCGGTGCTGAGGTTCAGGACGCCGTTTTCCAGAACCAACGGTACGGCGTCGCGCACGTAGGGCCAAAAGGCTTTCATTTGGCCGCCAGTGACTTTGAGCATGCCTTGGGAGGCAATCGGGGTGAGGCTGAAATTACCGGTCCAGTCGAGCCGCCCGCCGTTGGGACCTATGGCCACCAGGGTCATGTCGGCGTTGTCGTCGGGCAGGGTGCTGAGGTTATTCAGTTCGAAATCGAGGGTGTCGTAGAGAAACTCAATGGGCTCGCTGGGACGCAGGTCCTGGAAATGCAAATAACCGCCGGCCAACTTGATTCGATCGACCCGCAGGGGGAACGGCTTGGCCTCGGGATCGGTGGGCGTCGGTTCGCTGGCCGGCAGCTTGAACAGGCCCAGCAGGTTCAACTGACCGTCCTTGGCGAACACCACGTCGGTCTTGGGCTTGTCCAACTCGATGTCGACCAGGTGCAGGGCGCCGGACCACAGGCTGTCGAGTTGCAAATTGGCGTACAGCCGTTCGAAGCCGACCTGTTCCTTGCCCGGTTCGCCGATATTCAGGCCCCAGAGGGTGACTTCCAGGCTGAAAGGATTGAGTTCGATGCGCTGGATCTGGGCCGGCACCGTCGCAAGGGCAGCCAATTGCTGGTTGGCGATGCGCAAGGCGATGCCCGGCAAAATCAGGAAGCCCAACAGGCTGTAGAGGGCCAGTGCGGTCAACAGGGCGCCGATAGCGCGAATCAATCCTTTGGACATGTGCGGCTTCATCTTGGTGTGAATTCGGAATGCCTTGGAGTATGGCATGCGTTTACGGTTCCGAAGCCACTGTGATTTATGCGATTTCTCTGATTTTCTCAGTGATAATTCCGACGCGGGCCTAGAGCTGGAGGATCAACGTCTTGAGCGGCGGCTGCTGGTCCCGGGAAGGGAAATCGCTGCCGGGCGTCAACACGCTCCACTCGCGCACCGTGCGACCGGCTTTCTGCGCACAACGCAATACCTGCTCGCGCCAGTCGTCCATGGGGACTTTTGCCAGGTTGTTGCAGCAGATCAGCACGCCATTTTCGGCGGTGGCGAGCAGTGCCGGTTTCAGCAGGCTTTGATAGTCGCGCAGCAGGTCGACGGTGCCGAAGGCACTTTTGGCCCAGGCCGGTGGATCGAGCAGCACCATGTCGTACTGGCGCGGCTCCAGGCGCACGTAGCTGGGCAGTTTCTGCCCGCGTCGCTGGCTGATGGGCAGGCCGGCCAGTTGGCGGATCGCCGGAAAGTAATCCGACTGCACGAATTCCATCGGCGGCAACTCGGGGTTGAGCAGGCCGTTTTCGCGGCCCACCGCCAGGTTGCCTTCGGCGAAGTCCAGGTTGCACACCTCCCGCGCACCACCGGCCGCGGCGCTCAGGCCGACGCCGCAGGTGTAGGCGAACAGGTTCAACACGCTTTTATTGCGGCTGTGTGCCTTGACCCAGCCCCGGGCATTGCGCAGGTCGAGAAACAGCAGTGGGTCCTGCCCTGCATGGCGGCCACGGACGCGATAATTCAAGCCCCATTCATGCCCGACCAGGTCTTGCAGGGCAGCCTCGTCCGCCTGATAGACGGTGTCCTGGCGGTCGACGCGCGAATTGCCCCGGGCGCGGTCGTTGTAGACCAGCAGGGTGTCCAGGCCCAGATGCTCGTTAACGATGCCGTGCAGTTGCAGCAGGTCGTCGCGCTCCAGCGACTGATGGAAGCTTTGCACCAGCAGTTGCGGGCCGTAGCGGTCGATGGTCAGGCCGGGCGCGCCTTCCTGGCTGCCATGGAACAGGCGATAGCAGTCGGTGCCTTGCGGGTGCAGTTGGCCGAGCAGCGCCTGGCGCTGGTCGAGGGCGGCGCGCAGCGCCTGATTCAAGGAAGACATGCCGGGCGCGCCTTAGAGAAATGAGGCGCGGGAGTTTAGCAGTTATGCATACTCGGGTTGGGTATTGCATGTTGTTGAGTCGGGCTCGACCTGTGGCGAAGGGCTTTGTGGGAGCAAGGCTTGCCCGCGATGAAGGCGATGCGGTCTTTCAGGAATCGAGGTGCCTGTATCGCGAGCAAGCTTTGCTCCCACCAAGCCCCTCACCACAAGGACGCGGTGCCTCTGGGGAACCGCGTCGTTTGGCTTAGCGATTCAGGCGCTTGTCGATCAACCCCTCCACCACACTTGGGTCGGCCAGGGTCGAGGTGTCGCCGAGGCTGTCGAGTTCGTTGCAGGCGATCTTGCGCAGGATGCGCCGCATGATCTTGCCCGAACGGGTCTTGGGCAACGCCGGCGCCCACTGGATCAGTTCCGGCTTGGCGAAGCTGCCGATTTCCTTGCTGACGTGGGCCAGCAATTCCTTCTTCAACTCGTCATTGGCCTCCACACCGTTCATCGGCGTGACAAAGGCGTAGATGCCCTGGCCCTTGAGGTCGTGGGGGTAGCCGACGACGGCCGCTTCGGCAATGTTGTCGTGCAGCACCAGGGCGCTTTCCACCTCGGCGGTGCCAATGCGATGCCCGGAGACGTTGATCACATCGTCGATGCGCCCGGTGATCCAGTAATCGCCGTCTTCGTCGCGGCGCGCGCCGTCGCCGGTGAAGTAATAGCCAGGGTAGGGCTTGAAGTACGTGTCGACCATGCGCTGATGATCGCCATAGACGCTGCGAATCTGTCCCGGCCAACTGGATTTGATCGCCAGTACGCCGCTGCCGGCGCCGCTGATTTCCTTGCCCACTTCATCCAGCAAGACTGGTTGCACGCCGAACATCGGCCGGGTGGCGCAGCCTGGCTTGAGCCGTGGGGTACTCACCAACGGGCTGAGCATGATGCCGCCGGTTTCGGTCTGCCACCAGGTATCGACAATCGGGCAGCGCTGTTCGCCTACCGTGTTGAAATACCATTCCCACGCCTCCGGGTTGATTGGCTCACCGACGGTGCCGAGCAATCGCAGGCTTTTGCGGGACGTTTCCTGCAACGGTCCGGCACCTTCGCGCATCAGCGCGCGCAGGGCGGTCGGTGCGGTGTAGAAGATATTGACTTGATGCTTGTCGATCACCTGCCAGAAGCGCGAACTGCTGGGGTAGCTCGGCACGCCCTCGAAGATCAGTGTGGTGGCGCCATTGGCCAGCGGGCCATAGACGATGTAGCTATGGCCGGTGACCCAGCCGACATCGGCGGTGCACCAGAACACTTCGTTGTCGCGGTAATCGAGCACGTACTTGAACGTCATCGCCGCTTGCAGCAGATAGCCGCCCGTAGTGTGCAGCACGCCCTTGGGTTTGCCAGTGCTGCCGGAGGTGTAGAGGATGAACAATGGGTCTTCGGCGTCCATCGGTTCGGGTGGGCAATCGTCGCTCATCTCGTGCATGGCCTGGTGGTACCACAGGTCACGGCCTTCAACCCAATCCACTTCGCCCTGGGTGCGCTCGACCACCAGCACGGTGCTGACGTTCGGGCAACTTTCCAGGGCCTTGTCGACGTTGCGCTTGAGCGGTATGAAGCGTGCGCCGCGCACGCCTTCGTCAGCGGTGATCACGGTGCGGCAATCGGCGTCGAGAATCCGGTCGCGCAGCGAGTCCGGTGAGAAACCGCCGAACACCACTGAATGCACCGCGCCGATGCGGGTACAGGCGAGCATGGCGTAGGCGGCCTCGGGGATCATCGGCATGTAGATGCAGACCCGGTCACCTTTCTTCACGCCACGGCTTTTCAGCACGTTGGCCAGGCGGCACACATGGTTGTGAAGTTTTTTGTAAGTGATTTGCGCCGACTCGGCGGGGTTGTCGCCTTCCCAGATGATTGCGACCTGATCGCCGCGCGTTTCCAGGTGACGGTCGATGCAATTGGCGCTGACGTTCAGCTGGCCACCGGCAAACCAGGTTGCGTCGCCGTTCTTGAGGTCATAGCGCTGGACGGTTTGCCAGGGCGTCATCCAGTCGAGAAAGCGCGTGGCCTGCTCGGCCCAGAAGGCGCTGGGGTGTTCGATGGATTCTTTATAGAGCCGCTTGTACTCGTCCTGACTCAGTTGCGCAGCCCGGCGGACGGCATCGGCTTGGGGGTACTGGCTGATATCGAACATGACGGTTCCTTATTCTTGTTTTGTGACAAGAGGGGAGCTGCACGACCCCCGTAGGAGCTGCCTTCGGCAGCTCCTACGGTACCGTGTCCCCCACGGTTTGCGGGTGACCCGAGCCGTAGGAACTGTCCTAAATGAAAGGTGACAGGGCGGGTGAGCCGCTCTGTCAGACTATCACCCGCGGTGACGTCCGCGGAAGTAGTTGATCAAGCCCTGGGTCGAGGCATCTTCGGCCGGGCTTTCTTCGCTGCCCACCAGGCGATTGTAGACGCCCTTGCCCAGTTCCTTGCCCAGTTCCACGCCCCATTGGTCGAAGGCGTTGATGCCCCAGACCACGCTCTGCACGAACACCTTGTGTTCATACAGCGCCACCAGTGCGCCGAGACGACGGGGGCTGATGCGTTCGACCACCAAGGTGTTGCTCGGACGGTTGCCCGGGATCACCTTGTGGGAGGCCAGTTTCTGAACTTCTTCTTCGCTGGCGCCCTTGTCACGCAGCTCGGCTTCGGCCTCGGCGCGGGTCTTGCCCAGCATCAGCGCCTGGCTCTGGGACAGGCAGTTGGCGTACAGCCACTGGTGATGGTCGGAAACCGGGTTGAAGCTGACGATCGGCACGATGAAGTCGGCCGGGATCAACTGGGTGCCTTGGTGCAGCAACTGATGGTAGGCGTGCTGACCGTTGCAGCCGACGCCGCCCCAGATCACCGGGCCCGTGTCGGTCGACACCGGTGTACCGTCCTGGCGCACGCTCTTGCCGTTGGATTCCATGTCCAATTGCTGCAAATGCTTGGTGATGTTACGCAGGTAGTGGTCGTACGGCAGGATCGCATGGCTCTGCGCACCCCAGAAGTTGCCGTACCACACGCCCAGCAGTGCCAGCAGCACGGGCATGTTCTGCTCGAACGGGGCGCTCTGGAAATGCTGGTCCATGGAATAGGCACCGGAGAGCAATTCCTTGAAGTTCGACATGCCGATGGCCAGGGCAATCGGCAGGCCGATGGCTGACCACAGCGAGTAACGCCCACCGACCCAGTCCCACATCGGGAAGATGTTTTCTTCGCGGATGCCGAAGGCCACGGCGGCGGCGTTGTTGCTCGACACGGCGATGAAGTGGCGGTACAGCTCCGCTTCGGAGCCACCCTGGGCCAGGTACCAGGCGCGGGCGGCCTGGGCGTTCTTCAGGGTTTCGAGGGTGTTGAAGGATTTCGACGAGACGATGAACAGCGTGGTCTCGGCGCGCAGCTTCATGGTCAGTTCATGGAACTCACTGCCGTCGATGTTCGCCAGGTAGTGGCAGCGAACGCCTTTTTGCGCGTAGGACAACAGCGCTTCGGACACCAGTTCCGGGCCGAGGAAAGAACCACCGATGCCGATGTTCACCACGTCGGTAATCGGCTTCTCGGTGTAGCCGCGCCACAGGCCGTCGTGAATGCGGCCCACCAGGTCGGTGATCTGGTTCAGCACTTTGTGCACGTCCGGCATCACATTGACGCCGTTGACCAGCAACTTGTCGCCCACCGGCCGACGCAGGGCGGTGTGCAGGGCAGGGCGGTTTTCCGAGGCGTTGACGATTTCGCCTTCGAACAGCGACTTGATCGCGCCCTTGAGGTCGACTTCGTTGGCCAGGCCCACCAGCAGGTCGCGGGTCTGGGCGTTGATCAGGTTTTTCGAGTAGTCGAGAAACAGGCCGCAGCTCGACAGGGTGAATTGAGTGAAACGCTGCGGATCGGCATTGAACGCTTCGCGCATGCTGAAATCCTGCATGGCTTTGCGGTGGTCATTCAGCGCTTGCCAGGCTGGCAGAGCGGTCACGTCATGAGGGGTTCGGTAATACGCCATCGCTGCGGGTTTCCTTTTTACTTGAACGACCTTTTGTACACTAAAAATTCCGGCGCGGCTCGAGGTGGGCGTCCGGACACTGCATTGGCTCGATCGCCGGACGCAGGGCGAATACAGTAAACCTCGCGTTGCGATCTGTCTTGACTTTGTCTGACCGGTTCCCGGTACTTTTTTATACAACAGGGGGAGGGAATGGTTCGCTGTGGGAGCAAAGCTTGCTCGCGATAGCCGTGTGCCAGGCGACATCCATGCAACGGTCCATTGCAGTCGCGAGCAAGCTTTGCTCCCACAGCAGGGTTCGATCAGGCCAGTTGGACCGCAATGGCATTGCTGGTGTGGCTCAGTTCATTGCCCGGGGCCATGTACAGCATGCGAGGCTTGAAGTTGACCAGCTCGGCTTCGCTGTAGTGGGCGTAGGCGCAGATGATGACACGATCACCCACCTTGGCCTTGTGCGCTGCGGCGCCGTTCACCGAGATCATCCGCGAACCTTCCTCGCCACGGATGGCGTAGGTGGTGAAGCGCTCGCCATTGTCGACGTTGTAGATCTGGATCTGTTCGTACTCACGGATCCCCGACAGGTCCAGCCACTCACCATCAATGGCGCAGGAGCCTTCGTAATCGAGCACCGCGTGGGTGACTTCGGCGCGATGCAGCTTGGCCTTGAGCATGATGGCGTGCATGAATGTTTCCTCTGGTCGGGTCCGAACGGCGGGCAGTCTGCCTGAAGGCTTGTGGGGCGGCAATACGCGAGGGATTTGCAGGTGCAGTCTGTATGTGGGAGCAAAGCTTGCTCGCGACGACATGGTCAGATTCGACATGTATGTCGAGTTTCAGACCGCTATCGCGAGCAAGCTTTGCTCCCACAGACGTGCGCCTACAAAGGGGATTTCAGGCGGGCGTGTCGAGGTCCAGGTGCAGGTTGTCGATCAGGCGTGTGGTGCCCAGGAAGGCTGCCACCAGAATCACCAGGTCACGGTCCTCGCTCAACGCCGGGCGCAAGGTCTTGGCGTGACGGATTTCCAGGTAGTCGGGACGCAGGCCGGCGGCTTCGAGTTGTTTGAGCTGCTCATCGACCAGCGCCGGGAAATCTCGTCGGCCCTGTTTGATGGCCTCGGCGATCTGGCTCAGGGCGCGATAGACCACGGGCGCAACGGCACGTTGATCCGGGCTGAGGAAGCCGTTGCGCGAGGACAGCGCCAGGCCGTCCTCGGCGCGAACGGTCGGCTCGCCAATGATCTGGATCGGCATGTTCAGGTCATGGACCAGTGCGCGGATCACCGCCAGTTGCTGGAAGTCTTTCTGGCCAAACACCGCCAGGTCAGGCTGGACCATGTTGAACAGCTTGCTGACCACCGTCGCCACACCCTCGAAATGCCCTGGACGGCTGGCGCCGCACAAGCCTTCGGACAATTGCGGGACGCTGACCCGGGTCTGTCCGGCCATGCCGTCGGGGTACATCTCTTCGACGCTGGGCGCGAACAGCAGATGGCAGCCGGCCTGGAGCAGTTTCTCCTGGTCGGCCGCCAGGGTGCGGGGGTATTTGTCCAGGTCTTCGCCGGCTCCGAATTGCAGGGGGTTGACGAAAATGCTCGCCACCACGAAGTCGGCCCGTTGCGCGGCCTTGGTGACCAGCGCCATGTGGCCGCTGTGCAGGTTGCCCATGGTTGGCACGAAGGCGATCCGTTTGCCTTCGCCGCGGGCACGGGCCACGGCGGCCCGCAGTTCGCGTACGGTTTTTACGGTGTTCATGCAGAAAACCCGTGTTCGGCGCCAGGGAAAGTCGTTGCTTTGACTTGCGCAACGTAGGCGCCCAAAGCCGCCTGGATGGACGTTTGCCCAACCATGAAGTTCTTCACGAACTTGGGTACGCGACCGGTGATCGACAGCCCGAGCATGTCGTGCAGCACCAGCACCTGGCCATCGGTGGCGTGGCCGGCACCGATCCCGATTACCGGGATATTTACCGCCTGGGTGATTTCTTCGGCCAGCTCGCTGGGCACGCATTCGAGCAGCAACATCGCCGCGCCAGCTTGCTCCAGTGCAATCGCATCGGCGCGCATCTGCCGCGCCTGGTTTTCATTGCGGCCCTGGACTTTGTAGCCACCGAGGATATTGACCGCTTGTGGGGTCAGGCCCAGGTGCGCGCACACCGGGATGCCCCGCTCGGCCAGCAGCCGAATCGAATCGGCCAGCCACAACGCGCCCTCGATCTTGACCATGTGGGCACCGGCCTGCATCAGCATGGCGCTGTTGGTCATGGTTTGTTCGAGGGTGGCGTAGGCCATGAATGGCAGGTCGGCGAGAATCAGTGCATCGGTGTTACCGCGTTTGACGGCGGCCACATGGTAGGCCATCTCGGCGGTGGTCACCGGCAGCGTGCTGTCGTGACCTTGCAGCACCATGCCGAGGGAATCGCCCACCAGCAACACTTCGACACCGGCCTCATTGCAGGCGTGGGCGAAAGTTGCGTCATAGCAGGTCAGCATGGCGATTTTCTCACCTTTTTGCTTGAGACCTTGCAGCGTGGTCAGGGTAATAGCTGGCATGAAAAAGTCCTCATTAGGCGCTCGTGAACTACTGCGAGTAACGCGCATGATTCGTCATTTATACAGGCGCACCTTCTATGCGTGGTGCTTGTAAGGCCTGGATTGCGCCCTTCAGCGCCGTATTGGCGGCAACGGGACGCCTATAGTCGTGAGGAGCACCCGGGAAGTCAATTGGATGTGTTACCGCCGGGTGTTACCGGGGTTACTGATGCGTTTCAGCGTGGAGGTGTGTTTCTGATCTGACTGCCGGGTCCGTATCCTGTGGGAGCGAGCTTGCTCGCGATGGCGGTGTGTCAGTCACCCTAGATACTGGATGTGCCGACGCTATCGCGAGCAAGCTCGCTCCCACAGGGGATGGTGTTCGTCAGGCAGGTGGCAAGCGTTCCAGGCCAGCGAATGGGCACGCTGCCAGCAGGTCCTTGAGCAAGCGCCCATCGGCCAGGCGCAGGTCGGTGGGCGCCAATTCCGCTAGCGGATACAGCACGAAGGCCCGGGCCTGCATGTGGTAGTGGGGGACCTTGAGACGGGCCTCATCGATCTGGCGATCGCCGAACAGCAGGATGTCCAGGTCCAGGGTGCGCGGGCCCCAGCGTTCGAGGCGTTCGCGGCCTTGTCCGGTTTCGATGGCCTGCAGCGCATCGAGCAGGTCCAGCGGTGCCAGGCGGCTGTCCAGCGACGCCACCGCGTTGGTGTAGCGCGGCTGGCCGGGCAGCAGGGAATCACTTTGATAAAACGCCGAGACCCCCACCAGTTGGGTGTCGGGTAACTGCGCCAGCGCCTGGATGGCGCTGCGCAATTGTTCGGCGGGTTCGGCCAGGTTGCTGCCCATGCCGATGTAGATGCGTTCCATCGATTACTCGCCCGATGCGCTCGGTACCCCGGCACGCTTGCGCTTGGCACCGCTGCTGCGACGGCGCTTGCGCGGGCCGCTGGCGCCGTCATCCTTGCCGCTGAGCTCGCGAATCATGTCGCGGCGCTCGCTGTCGTTGGCGTCCTGGTAATCGGTCCACCAATCGCCCAGGCCATCGGTCTGCTCGCCCGCGCTTTCACGCAGCAGCAGGAAGTCGTAGCCGGCGCGGAAGCGCGGGTTGTCCAGTAGCAAGTCGGCACGTTTGCCGCTGCGCCGTGGCAGACGTTCCTGCATGTCCCAGATCTCGCGGATCGGCATCGTGAAGCGTTTTGGAATGGCGATGCGCTGGCACTGTTCGGCGATCAGCTCGTGGGCGGCTTCCTGCATTGCCGGGATCGGCGGCATGCCACGCTCTTGCAGGCGCAACACCCGGGCCGGCAGGGCAGGCCAGAGCAATGCCGCGAACAGGAACGCAGGCGTCACCGGCTTGTTCTGCTTGATGCGCAGGTCGGTGTTGATCAGTGCTTCGCTGATCAAGGTATGGGTGTAGGTCGGGTTGTGCTCCAGGGCCTCGGCACTGGCGGGAAACAGCGGATCGAACAACTGCAGATCCACCAGCATCTCGAAGGTGTCCGCGGCGTTGCCCGAGAGGAACAGCTTGAGCACTTCTTCGAACAGGCGCGCCGAAGGGATTTCCCGCAGCATCGGTGCCAGTTCGCGAATCGGCACGGCGCTGTGTTTTTCGATGCCGAAATCCAGCTTGGCGGCGAAACGCACGGCCCGCAGCATTCGCACCGGGTCTTCCTGGTAGCGCTGCTTGGGGTCGCCGATCAGGCGGATCAGGCGATTGCGGATGTCGTGTACGCCGTTGGCGTAATCGAGGATGCGCTCGCTGACCGGATCGTAATACAGGGCGTTGATGGTGAAGTCGCGGCGTTGCGCGTCTTCTTCCAGCGTGCCGTAGACGTTATCGCGCAGGATGCGCCCGCTCTCGTTGCGGGAAGACTGGTTGCTGTCTTCCTCTTCATCGTTTTGCGGGTGATTGGCGCGGAAGGTCGCCACTTCGATGATTTCGCGACCGAAGTGGATGTGGACCAGCTTGAAGCGCCGGCCGATGATCCGCGCATTGCGAAATTCGGCCCGAATCTGTTCCGGCGTGGCGCTGGTGGCAACGTCGAAATCCTTGGGGGTGATGTTGAGCAGCATGTCGCGCACGCAGCCACCGACCAGGTAAGCCTGGTAGCCGGCGTTCTGCAAACGTTCGACGATGTTCACCGCATAACGGCTGAACTGGGCCTTTTGCAGTGAATGCTGGCCGCTGTTGAGCACTTCAGGCGTGCTGCGAATGTGTTGCGTACGACGCAAGGGAGAACGGAATGACTGGAACAGCTTCTTCAGCATGGGATGCACTGTTTGAAGGAATATTCGGCCAAAAACGAAGAATGACCGCATGATGGGCCGAGATTCTAGCATTTAGTCGAGGGATGGTGTAGGACGGAGCAGTTTAGAGCTGCAAGCTTTAGCGACAAGCCTTGTAGGCTAAGGGGCGGCGGGACGACAGAAACCACAAGGGGAGCCGAAGCTCCCCCAGAATTAGTTACGTGCTCTATTTTTATTATTGGTTTCGGGCTTCTTGTTTTTGTTGAGTGCCCACGCCACAAGGTTTTTCCTTCGTGACCCTCCCAATCGGGAGCCAAGAGCAAACGGATTGCTTTGGTCGCTGTGTTGCAGTGATCGATCGATCCAACCAGTTCAGGCACCTGTCTTGAGACAGTTTTTATTGTTCTCGGCCTGGTTGTGGGGCAAGCCCCAAATACAACGCCTCTCCAAAAGAATCAGTTAGCTGCGCCTCTCGCCGTCTTGTTTTTATTGTGCGTGAGTCGATTCGTCTTATTTTTATTGTCTTTTGCATTGCTTGTTATTGTTCTTGTACCAAAGCTATAGCAGGGTGCGTGCCAACTTTTGCGAGGCCCAGCGAAACCGGGGGGTCTAAGGTTATAGCCATTTTTCCGAGGCGAAAAAAAGCCGGGGTTTCGTTACCGTAAACCCCGGCTTTTGTTACGTGAAAAAGCTGAGGTAACAGTTTTTTCACATTCAGCGGTGTTACCCCACACCTCAGCTTTCGCTGGTCGCCCCGGTCTTGCGTCGTGGAATCCCCAGGCGCTGGCGACGTTCCCACAGGCACTTGCGGCTTACGCCCAGTTTGCGTGCCAGTTCGGTTTCGGTCATGTGGTCCTGGTGCTCCAGGACGAAGTGCTGGAAGTAGTCTTCCAAGGACAGGTCTTCGGTGGGTTCATGGCTGGTGTTGTTGGCTGCGCCGCCCTGTTGCGGGGCCAGGCCGATGAACTCTTCGTCGTCCAGGTCGCTCAGTTCGATGTCGATGCCCAGCAGGTCGGCAGAGATTTCCGGGCTCTCGCACAGGATCACCGCCCGCTCGACTGCGTTTTCCAGCTCTCGAACGTTACCCGGCCAGGCGTAATGACGAATGGCCTGTTCGGCGTCCGGGGCGAACTTGAGATCGGTGCGGTTGACCCGCGCGCTCTGGCGAGCGAGGAATGCCTGGGCGATTTCATTGACGTCCGCGCCACGCTCGCGCAGGGCTGGCAGCTTCAAGGCAATCACGTGCAAGCGGTAATACAAGTCTTCGCGGAACTGGCCGATCTTCGCCAGGCTCTTGAGGTCACGGTGGGTGGCCGCGATCAGGCGGACATCGACCTTTTGCGACTGCACCGAGCCGACCCGGCGGATTTCGCCTTCCTGAAGCACCCGCAACAACCGCGCCTGGGCTTCCAGCGGCAGCTCACCGATTTCATCGAGGAACAACGTGCCGCCGTCCGCCGCTTCCACCAATCCTGCGCGCCCGGCGCTGGCGCCGGTGAACGCACCTTTCTCGTGACCGAACAGTTCGGACTCGATCAGGCTTTCGGGAATTGCCGCGCAGTTTACCGAGATCATCGGTGCCTTGGCCCGGCGTGACAGGTTGTGCAGGGCACGGGCTACCAGCTCCTTGCCGGTACCGGACTCGCCCTGGATCAGGACATTGGAGTCGGTCGGCGCCACTTTGCGGATCTTGCCGTACAGGTCCTGCATGGGCGGGCAGGAACCGATGATGCCAATTTCGCCATTGCTGTTGCTGGCGCCGGCTTTCGCCGAGGCACTGGCCTTGCCGACGGGTTCCGCCGGGTTGCTGGTCGCCGCCTGTCGGTCACGCAGGATGCGGGCCACGGCCTGGAGCATCTCGTCGTGGTCGAACGGTTTGGCGATGTAGTCCACCGCACCCATTTTCATGGAGTCGACCGCCGAGCGCAGGCTGGCGTAACTGGTCATGATCAGCACGGGGGTGCCCTGGCCGAGCTTGATCAGCTCGGTACCCGGGGCGCCAGGCAGGCGCAGGTCGCTGACGATCAGGTCAAACGTGGGAATGCTGAAACGTTCTTGTGCTTCCTGCACTGAACCGGCTTCGCTGACCTGGTACTGGTTGCGTTCCAGCAGGCGGCGCAAGGCGGAGCGGATAATTGTTTCGTCTTCGACGATCAAAATGTGCGGCATTGATTCGATTCTCTCGACGGTCTCAGTTCACAGCGGACGTCGCTTCGACATGACGCGGCAAAGTCACCCGGATACGGGTGCCGCGTTGGCTTTGTACATCGGCCGGGCTGTCGATGGTGATTTGTCCATAATGCTCTTCAACGATGGAATAGACCAGTGCGAGGCCCAGACCGGTGCCTTCGCCAGGATCCTTGGTGGTGAAGAAGGGTTCGAACAATCGGTCCATGATGTTCTGTGGAATACCGCTGCCTTCGTCTTCGACGATCAGGTCGACCGTGTGTTCGAAGGCTTCGCTCTTGACCCGCACCGCGCTGCCGGCCGGTGAGGCGTCCCGCGCGTTGGATAGCAGGTTGATCAACACCTGGGCGAGCCGCTGGGGGTCGCCATCGACCCAATGATCCGGATCGCACAGGTTGAACAATTGCACCTCGAAATTGCGCCGGTTGAGCGCCAGCAGACCAATGGCGTCCTGGGCCACTTCGGCCAGGCAGACGGGCTCGTCATTGTGCTGGTGACCGCCGGCATGGGCGAAGCTCATCAGCGATTGGACGATGCGCGACACGCGCTTGGTCTGTTCGAGGATCTGGCCGCTGATTTCCGTCAGCTCGCCGTCGTCCTCGCGCTCTTCGCGCAGGTTCTGCGCCAGGCAGGCGATGCCGGTGATCGGGTTGCCGATTTCGTGGGCCACCCCGGCGGCCAATCGGCCGATGCTTGCCAGCCGTTCGGAGTGGACCAGCTTGTCTTCGAGCATCTGGGTATCGGTCAGGTCTTCGACCAGCAGCACCAGGCCGCTGTTACCCGGAGCCAATGGCTCGTCGATCGCCGCCTTGTGCAGGTTCAGCCAACGGGTCTGGCCGTCGAGGGCCAGGTGCTGTTTGTGCAAGTGCTCGTCCGGCAGGTCGATGAAACCTTGCAACAAGCCTTTCCACGGTTCGCCCAGGGTGCTCAGGCGTGAACCGACCACGCGCTGGGCGGCGATCCCGGTGAGCTCTTCCATGGCCTTGTTCCACATCAGGA
This sequence comes from Pseudomonas brassicacearum, assembly GCF_009601685.2. NCBI lineage: Bacteria > Pseudomonadati > Pseudomonadota > Gammaproteobacteria > Pseudomonadales > Pseudomonadaceae > Pseudomonas > Pseudomonas brassicacearum. Next base: position 5,601,536 of record NZ_CP045701.2, on the reverse strand, counting down.
TTTCCTGGTCCTTGGCCAGGGAGCACACGCCCATCGGCAGTTCCTGCAGGGTCTGGCGGTGGTAACGGCGCAAGGCGTCCAGTTCGGCGGCAAGGCCCGTGAGGCGCGAATGGTAATCCTCGAGGCGGCTTTCGATGAAGTGGATGTCTTCGGTGACGTAGTTCTCGCCGCCGGCCTTGTAGGGCAGGAACGTCTCGACCATGTCCTGGGCCACGCTGGGCCCCATCAGGCCGGACAGGTTGGCCTCGATCCGGTCCCGCAGGCGACGCAGGGCATACGGGCGACGTTCATCGAAGGGCAGGTAGAGGTCGCGCAGTGCCTGTTCGACTTCCTTTTGCGCGGCCTTGGCGCCCAAGGGCTTGGCCAGTTGCGTGGCGAACTCCTGGGGCGAGGCGGCATGCAATTCGCGGCGTTGCGGGCGGCGGACATTGTCCACCGCGCAAGCTTCGGCAGCGCTGGCCTCTTCGCTACTGGCGTTGGTGAACAGCGAGATCAGGGTGAACATCAGCACGTTCGCCGCCAGGGAGGCGATGGCCGCCATATGCCAACTGGTGTCGTCGAGCACGTAGATCATGTTCAGCAGCGGAATATAGAAGCCCTGCAGGTTGCCCATCAATGGCAACAGCATCGCGACCAGCCACACCAGGATCCCTGCCAGCAGGCCGGCGATAAAGCCGCGGCGGTTGGCGGTCGGCCAATACAGCACCGACAGCACGCCGGGCAGGAACTGCAAGGTGGCAACGAAGGCGACGATGCCCAGGTTGGCCAGGTCCTGTCCCTCACCCAGCATCAGGTAGAAGCCGTAGCCGGCCATGATGATCGCGACGATCAGCGCCCGCCGTGTCCATTTCAGCCAGCGGTAGATATTGCCTTCGGCCGGTGGCTGGTAGAGCGGTAGCACCAGGTGGTTGAGGGCCATGCCCGACAATGCCAGCGTGGTGACGATGATCAGGCCACTGGCCGCCGACAGGCCTCCAACATACGCCAGCAACGCCAGGGCCTTGTTGTTGGCGGCGATGCCGATGCCCAGGGTGAAGTATTCCGGATTGGTACTGGCGCCCAGCTTCAGGCCGGCCCAGAGGATCAGCGGTACCGCCAGGCTCATCAGCAGCAGGAACAGCGGCAGGCCCCAGCTGGCGCTCACCAGCGAGCGCGGGTTGAGGTTTTCGGTAAAGGTCATGTGATACATGTGCGGCATCACGATGGCTGATGCGAAGAACACCAGCAACAGCGTGCGCCATGGGCCTTCCTGCAAGGGTGTGTGCAGGGCGGCGAGGGCGGTCTGGTTCTGCAGCAGCCACACTTCCAGCTGTTGCGGGCCATCGAACACACCGTACAGGGCATAGAGACCGACGCCACCGATGGCAATCAGCTTGATCACCGATTCGAAAGCGATGGCGAACACCAGGCCTTCGTGTTTCTCCCGTGTGGCGATGTGTCGGGAACCAAAGAAAATCGTGAACAGGATGATCAGTACGCAGAAGCTCAGCGCCACCCGGTGCTGCACCGGCTCGCGGGTCAGGATGCTGATGGAGTCGGCCACGGCCTGGATCTGCAGGGCCAGCAGCGGCAGCACCCCGATCAGCATGAAGATGGTGGTCAGCGCGCCGGCCCAGGTGCTGCGAAAGCGAAAGGCGAACAGGTCGGCCAGTGACGACAGTTGGTAGGTGCGGGTGATTTTCAGGATCGGATAGAGCAACACCGGCGCCAGCAGGAACGCCCCTGACACCCCCAGGTAACTGGACAGGAAACCATAGCCATACTGGTAGGCCAGCCCGACCGTGCCATAGAACGCCCATGCGCTGGCATAGACACCCAGCGACAGGGTGTAGGTCAGCGGGTGGCGGATGATCGCCCGGGGGATCATGCCTCGTTCGCTGATCCAGGCTACGCCGAACAGCACGGCCAGGTAGGCGGCGCTGATCAGGATCATCTGGGTCAGGCTAAAGCTCATCGGCATCTTTTTGGCTCTGCAGGATGAAGGTCACGACAATCAGGATCAGCCAGAGCAGATACGGCCGATACCAGGCACCCGTGGCATCGATCCACCAATCCATGATGGCCGGGGAGAACAGATAAATCCCCACTACCAGGAGCAGGACCAAGCGATAGATATACATCCCGGCCTCTCTAATTTATGCGCGTGCCCAAAAAACGTGCGGCGATGGTAACGGATGGGCGCCAAGCTGCAAGGGCCGTCAACGTATTTGCGCTTCGGGCAGGCTCAGTGTGCGCGGGATCTTGTCCGCGTCCCAGTGGCGAATGCCCCAAGCCAGCAGTTCCCGTGGGCTGGCATCGAGCAGTTCGAGACCCGGTTGCTGGCCCAGCGCACGCAATGCCCGTAACAGCAGCGGCGTGGCCTGATCGGCTGCCAGCGGCGGTGAACGGTAGGATTTACCGAGCTTGTGTCCGTCGGGCTGGGTGATCAGCGGCACGTGCAGGTAACGCGGTTGCGGCAACCCGAGCAGTTCTTGCAGGTAGAGCTGGCGCGGCGTGGAGTCCAGCAGGTCGGCGCCGCGCACGATATCGGTCACCCCTTGCCAGGCGTCGTCCAGGACCACGGCCAGCTGATAGGCGTAGAGCCCGTCGCGGCGGCGGATCACGAAGTCACCGACCTCACGGCCCAGGTGCTGGCGGAACTCGCCCTGGACCCGGTCAGTGAAGTGGTACTCAAGCTCGGGGACGCGCAGGCGGATGGCAGCGTCCTCGGTGCCGTGCCCGGCGTTACGGCACAGGCCCGGATAAATGCCCTGGTACGCCTCCAGTTGCTTGCGCGAACAGGTACAGGCGTAGGCCAGGCCCTGGCTGATCAGCCGGTTGATGACTTGATCGTAGGCGTCATGGCGCTCGCTCTGGCGAACCATCTCGCCGTCCCATTCGAACCCGTAGCTTTCCAGCGCCTTGAGAATCGCCGCTTGCGCGCCCGGTTCTTCCCGGGGCGGGTCGAGGTCTTCCATGCGCAGCAACCAGCGCCCGCCCACGGCCCGGGCATCCAGGTACGACGCCAGGGCGGCGACCAGCGAGCCGAAGTGCAGGTGGCCGCTGGGGGTGGGGGCAAAGCGTCCGATGTAGGGGGCGGTGGCAGTCATAGGGCGAATGTTACTGGGTCTGGGCGGCAGGCATACAAATCTTGATGCCGAAGCATATCCCCTTGCGGGAGCGAGCTTGCTCGCGATAGCGGCCTGTCAGCCACATCACTGTTGGCTGACCCACTGCTATCGCGAGCAAACTCGCTCCCACAGGAGGGCAACAAAGCTTGGAGAAAATATCGGAAACAAAAAACGGAGCGTATGAACGCTCCGTTTCTGTGACAGCCCCGGCAATTACTTGCCGACCTGTTTTTCCTTGATTTCCGCCAGGGTCTTGCAGTCGATGCACAGGTCGGCGGTCGGGCGGGCTTCCAGGCGGCGGATGCCGATCTCGATGCCGCAGGACTCGCACCAACCGTATTCTTCGTCTTCGATCAGTTGCAAGGTCTTGTCGATTTTCTTGATGAGTTTGCGCTCGCGGTCACGGGCGCGCAGCTCAAGGCTGAACTCTTCTTCCTGACTGGCACGGTCGGCCGGGTCGGGGAAGTTGGCCGCTTCGTCTTTCATGTGATCCACGGTGCGGTCGACTTCCTGCATCAAGTCCTGTTTCCACTTGTTCAGGATCTTGGTGAAGTGCGCGCGCATGGGGGCGCCCATGTACTCTTCGCCAGCTTGCGGGACGTAAGGCTCAAACCCGCTGAGCGCGTTATTTTGATTTTGCTTTGCTTGGGTGGGCATGAATGGACCGCCTCTACTCTTGTAATCCACTACGCAGGATTGCTCCATCACCGACACCTGCCGGCCCTGCGGCTGCAAGCGGGCGAACTTACCAGATCAAATCGGGCCGCGCTACTCCCGGTTGTCGAGCCTGCGGCGGCCGGGGCCTGTAAAACGTGGCCGGGTTCGCTTCGGTGAGGATGTAAACCTGCTCAATGCTTGATTCTAGTCAAGCCTGGGCCAATCGCGGGAGTCATTTCCTGCAATCCACGGGCTCAGGCCTATTGCAGTTCGCGCGGATTCGCGCAGTTGTTTCTGACTTGGCTGGAGAGTTGGGTAGAATCGGTTCTTTTTTCCCCTGAAGGAAGGCCAATGGTTCAGCCCTACAGTGCGCGCAGCCGCGCCATCGAACCTTTCCATGTGATGGCGTTGCTGGCCCGTGCCAACGAACTGCAGGCCGCCGGGCATGACGTCATCCACCTGGAGATCGGCGAACCGGACTTTACCACCGCCGAGCCGATCATCCGGGCTGGCCAGGCCGCGCTGGCGGCGGGCAAGACCCGTTACACCGCGGCCCGTGGCATTCCCGAGCTGCGCGAGGCCATCGCCGGTTTCTATGGCCAGCGCTATGGGGTGGAGATTGACCCTCGGCGCATTCTCGTGACCCCGGGCGGGTCAGGCGCGTTGCTGCTGGCCAGCGCCTTGCTGGTAGACCCAGGCAAGCATTGGCTGCTGGCCGACCCCGGTTATCCGTGCAACCGTCATTTCCTGCGCCTGGTCGAAGGGGCGGCGCAATTGGTGCCCGTGGGGCCGGAGGTGCGTTACCAATTGACGCCAGACCTGGTGAACCGTCATTGGGATCAGGACAGCGTCGGTGCGTTGGTGGCTTCACCGGCCAACCCGACCGGGACGATTCTCACCCGGGACGAGCTGGCGGGGCTGTCCAAGGCCATCAAGGGCCACAACGGCCATCTGGTGGTGGACGAGATCTATCACGGCCTGACCTACGGCACCGACGCCGCCAGCGTGCTGGAAGTCGATGACGATGCCTTTGTCCTTAACAGTTTCTCCAAGTATTTCGGCATGACCGGCTGGCGACTTGGCTGGCTGGTGGCCCCTTCGGCGGCTGTCGGCGAGCTGGAAAAGCTCGCGCAGAACCTCTACATCAGTGCGCCGAGCATGGCTCAGTACGCCGCCCTGGCCTGTTTCGAGCCGGCGACCATCGAGATCTTCGAGCAGCGGCGGGCCGAGTTCGCGCGGCGCCGTGACTTTCTGCTGCCGGCCTTGCGTGAGTTGGGCTTCGGTATTGCGGTGGAACCGGAAGGGGCGTTTTACCTCTATGCCGATATCAGCGCGTTCGGCGGCGATGCCTTCGCGTTCTGCCAGCACTTCCTGGAAACCGAACATGTGGCCTTCACGCCGGGCCTGGATTTCGGTCGCCATCAGGCCGGTCACCATGTGCGTTTCGCCTACACCCAGAGCTTGCCGCGGCTAGAGGAAGCGGTGGCGCGCATCGAACGCGGACTACGGAGCTGGCAAGGCTGATGCGTTTTTTCCCTGCGTTGGAAGAAGGTCGCTTGATTCGACGTTACAAGCGTTTTCTCGCCGATATCGAGACCGTTCATGGCGAACTGCTCACTATTCACTGCCCCAACACCGGCTCCATGCTCAATTGCATGGCTGAAGGCGCGCGTGTCTGGTTCAGTCGCTCCAACGACCCCAAGCGCAAGTTGCCCGGAACCTGGGAAATCGGCGAAACCCCTCAAGGGCGGCTCGCCTGCATCAATACCGCGCGAGCCAACGCGTTGGTCGAAGAAGCCTTGCGCGCCGGGGTCATCAGCGAACTGAACGGGTTTACCGGGCTCAAGCGTGAAGTGGCTTATGGGGTGGAAAACAGCCGTATCGATTTTCGCCTGGACTACGACCGAGGCTCGGCCTGGGTCGAAGTCAAAAGTGTCACGCTGGGGTTCGATGGCACGAATGTGGCGGCGTTTCCCGATGCAGTGACCCTGCGCGGGGCCAAGCACCTGAGGGAACTTGCCTGCCTGGCCCGGGAAGGCGTGCGGGCGGTGCAACTGTATTGCGTGAACCTGAGCGGTGTCGATGCGGTGCGCCCGGCACAGGAAATCGACCCGGCGTACGCCGCTGCCCTGCGTGATGCGGTGGCCGCGGGTGTGGAGGTGCTGGCCTACGGGGTCACGCTGACGCCCGAGCAGATGCGGGTGGACCGGGCGCTGCCAGTGTTGCTAGAGCTCGACCCAGATGCCTTGCTCGTCCTCCCGGCTGTCTAGGGTCGCCAGGAACTGCCCGGCGCAGGGGCCAGCCACGCATTCACCGCTCTCGATCAGAAACAGCGCGCCGTGGGTCGCGCATTGGATCAGGCTGGCGCTGGGGTCGAGGAACTGGTCGGGTTGCCATTCCAGCGGCACGCCCCGGTGTGGGCAACGGTTGAGATAGGCATACACCTGGCCGGCGCGCCGCACGGCCAGCACTTTGCGCCCATCGAGGTCGAAACCGCGACTACCGTTGTCGGGCAATTGGGCGGCGGTACAAAGAAACTTCATGTGTGTCTCAATATTTGTCGGAGTGAATCCACTGTGGGAGCGAGCTTGCTCGCGATGACGGCGGCACATTCAGCATCTCAGTGACTGACACGCCGCTATCGCGAGCAAGCTCGCTCCCACAAGGTTTCGTGTGGCAAAAGATCCACGCTTGACGATCAAATGAAAACAATTATCAAATGGAGCCTTCTTCACAGGTGGCTGAGGATACTTGGCCAGGCTCGGTCCTGTGAAAAACTTCTTTGAGGAAGCTGCCCGATGCGCCTGAACATCCGCGTTGTTGCGCTCTGTGTCGCACTGTTGGCCGGCCAGGGGGCCGGCGCGGCCGAATTGCCGCAACGCTGGGTCAGCGCCGGCGGCGCCGTGTCGGAGTGGGTCAGTGCACTGGGGGGCGAGTCGAAGCTGGTGGGCGTGGACTCAACCAGTCAGCATCCTGAATCCTTGCGGGCCTTGCCCAGTATCGGCTATCAGCGACAGCTGTCGGCGGAGGGTGTGCTGAGCCTGCGTCCGCAGATCCTGGTCGGCACCGAGGAAATGGGGCCGCCGCCCGTGCTGGCGCAAATTCGCAGCGCCGGCGTGCAGGTCGAACTGTTCTCGGCCACACCAGAACTGGCGGCCCTGCAGGGCAATTTGCAGCACTTGGGGCAATTGTTGGGAGCCGAGGTCGAGGCGGCGCGGTTGTTCGACCTCTATCAAAAACAGCTCGCCCAGCAACAGACCCGGGTGGCCGAAGCCCAGCGCAAACAAAAGGCTCCCGGCGTATTGCTATTGGTGGGCAGTTCCGGCGGCAAGCCACTGGTTGCTGGCAGGGGCACTTCCGCGGATTGGCTGTTACAGCAGGCCGGCGGTCACAACCTGGCGACCCACAGTGGTTACAAATCTTTTTCCGTGGAAACCCTGGCCAGCCTGAATCCGCAAGTACTGGTCTTTGCTGACCGTGCCTTGAGCGGTGAAAAGGCGCGTGCGGCACTGTTCAGGGAAAACCCGATTCTTTCCTCGACCCGGGCCGCCAGGGACGGGCGTGTCATGGAGCTTGATCCGACGCTGCTGGTAGGCGGGTTGGGCCCGCGGTTGCCACAAAGCTTGGTGACACTGACGGCAGGCTTCTATCCGGCGGCGTCGGCTATGGCGCCATGACCGCGTTGGTCAAATCACGCACCTTATTTATCGGCCTGGGCTTGCTGTGTCTGCTGGCGACCTGGCTGTCCCTGGCCCTGGGGCCGGTGAGCTTGCCGCTGCTCGACACCTTGCGCGCCGCCTTGCGCCTGTTGGGCTTGCCGGTGGCCGCCGATGGTTTGGAGCAGGCCGAACTGATCCTCGGCCAGATCCGTTTGCCGCGCACCTTGCTGGGGTTGGCGGTGGGCGCGGTATTGGCGTTGTCCGGTGTGGCGATGCAGGGGCTGTTTCGCAACCCGCTGGCCGACCCGGGGCTGGTGGGTGTATCCAGCGGTGCGGCACTGGGCGCCGCGTTCGCCATTGTCGGTGGCTCGGCGCTGGGTGGGTTGCCCGAAGCCTTTGGTCCCTACGTGTTGTCGTTGTGTGCATTCCTTGGCGGGCTCGGCGTTACGGCGCTGGTCTATCGTCTCGGCCGCCGCAACGGCCAGACCCATGTCGCGACTATGCTCCTGGCCGGTATTGCCCTGACCGCACTGTCCGGTTCGGCCGTCGGCCTGTTCACCTACCTGGCGGACGACGCGACCCTGCGCACCTTGACGTTCTGGAACCTGGGCAGTCTCAACGGCGCCAGCTATGCGCGGTTGTGGCCGCTGTTGCTGGTCAGCGCTGGTGTGGCGCTCTGGCTGCCTCGCCGGGCCCGGGCGCTCAATGCGTTGTTGCTGGGGGAGTCCGAGGCTGCCCACCTGGGTGTTAATGTCGAAGGCCTCAAGCGTGAACTGGTGTTTTGTACGGCCTTGGGGGTTGGCGCAGCGGTGGCGGCTGCGGGCATGATCGGCTTTGTCGGGCTGGTAGTGCCGCATCTGGTGCGGCTGGTGGCGGGCCCTGACCACCGCGTGTTGCTGCCCGCTTCGATGTTGGCGGGTGCGAGCCTGCTGTTGTTCGCCGATCTGGTGGCGCGCCTGGCACTGGCCCCTGCGGAATTGCCGATCGGCATTGTCACGGCTTTTATAGGCGCGCCGTTCTTCCTTTATCTATTGGTGCGAGGGCGCGCCTGATGCTGCGAGCGCAGAACCTGCACATTCATCGTGGTCGCAAGACGGTGCTGGCGGACGTCGATCTGGCGCTCAACCCTGGCGAAGTACTCGGAGTGCTTGGGCCCAACGGCGCAGGTAAAAGTACTTTGCTGGCGGGGCTGTGCGGCGAATTGCGCCCGGCCCAGGGGCAGGTCTGGCTCGATGACCGGCCACTGGCCCAGTGGCAGGGTGCCGAACGCGCCCGTCGCCTGGCGGTCTTGCCGCAGTCCTCGACCCTGGATTTTGCTTTCCGTGTCGAGGAAGTCGTCGGCATGGGACGCCTGCCGCACCAGAGTGGTCGGCTGCGCGACGAGCAAATCGTCGCCTCGGCGCTGCAAGCGGCAGACGCCGCGCATCTGCATGGTCGCAGTTACCTGGCGTTGTCCGGTGGCGAGCGTCAGCGGGTGCATCTGGCGCGGGTGTTGGCACAGTTGTGGCCAGGTGAAGCGGGGCAAACCCTGTTGCTGGACGAGCCGACCTCGATGTTGGACCCACTGCACCAGCACACCATCCTTCAGGCGGTGCGTGAGTTCGCCAGTCGCGGCGCTGCCGTGCTGGTGATCCTGCATGACCTGAACTTGGCGGCGCGTTATTGTGATCGCCTGTTGCTGCTCGCGTCCGGTCGGCCGGCGGCCCTGGACACGCCTCGGCACGTGCTGCGCCCGGAACCCCTCAAGGCGGTGTTTGGCCTGGACGTGCTGGTGCAAGACCATCCGGAGCGTGGGCATCCATTGATCATTGCCCGCTGAGAGGGCGCCCTGGAGGATACGGACGTGCGTCTGCTCCTGATTCTGGCATTGAGTGTACTGACGGCGTGTCAGAGCATCGCACCGCCCCCACTCGGCGGGCGAATCCGTGATTTGCACAATGGCCAGGCCGTGACGCCCCAGGCATTGGTCGAACGCCTGGCCAAGGCGCCTCGGGTGGTGGTGGGAGAGCGGCACGACAATCGCGATCACCACGCACTGCAGGTATGGCTGCTCCAGGCCCTGGCCGGGCAGCGGGCCCAAGGCAGCCTGTTGCTGGAAATGCTCACCCCCGCCCAGCAGCCACGCGTTGATTCGGTCCGCCAGCTACCCGCCTTGCCAAAGGACCTGCCCGGTGCACTGGACTGGTCGCCGGGCTGGGATTGGAGCCTGTATGGCCCCGTCGTCGAGTTTGCCCTGGCGCAACGCTATCCGTTGCTGGCCGCCAATCTGGACGCCGCCGAGATCCAGCGTTTCTATCGACAAGCGCCGGGCTTGATGGGCACTCGCTCCAATGCCGCTACTGTGAAGGACGAGTTGTTGGGGCAAATCCGTGAATCCCACTGCGGTTTGCTGCCAGAGTCGCAAATGCCGGCGATGCTGGCCGTGCAGCAACAGCGCGATCGACGCATGGCCGAGCGCCTGCTGCAAGCGCCGACACCGGCAATGTTGTTCGCCGGTGCCTGGCACGCTCGAAAAGACGTCGCTGTGCCGCTGCATGCGTTGGATCTTGGCGCCAGCGAGGCGCCCATCGTGCTGATGTTGGCCGAGGAGGGCAGTGAGGTGACGTCGGCCATGGCCGATTACGTGTGGTACACGCCGGCCATGCCGCCACAGGATTACTGCGCGCAGATGCGCAAATCCTACCCAGCCCCGTAGGCGCTGGTGAAGGCTGCGATCTTTTGATCTTTTGATCCTTTGATCTTTCGCTTGAGATTCGGGTGTCGGGGGAAAGATCGCAGCCTCGTTGCACTCGACAGCTCCTACACGGCTTCTACGGGGCGGTGTGGTTCTTCCAGGCAAAAAAAGACCCGGCAAAAGCCGGGTCAAATAACCGTGATTAGCCTGATGAGGAGATATCTGAGAGTCCGAACCAAGGGCTGTTCAAATATCGACCAGTCTCGCGACCGGATGTGGTAATAATAGCGATTCTCATTACCATGTCAAACATTGTTTGACGATTTGTCGAAATAACCTCAAGGCCAGGGTTTTCGCTGGCAACGAAAGGGGGGTCAGGCCTTGTGGCGCGTCGAAATGGCATCCAGTTGTTTATTCAGGGCGTCTTTGCGCTCGGCGGGGATGTCATTCCAATGCACGTCCATCAACGCGCCCTCGATGGCGTACAGCAACACCTTGGACGCCCGGAAGCCACGCGTGCGCACGGCGCGATAGGCGTCCACCGCGCCGAGCCGGCGTAGATCGGAAGCGCTGTGGATGCCCACGGCGTGCAGCCACTGGGCTGATGTCTTGCCCAGATTCTTCAGGTGTTGCAGTTCATCATTCATCGAGCCTCCTTGCGACGGCCGATCGGTGCAGTGGGCAAGCTTCTGAGCAGTGTAGCGGTCAGTAGGAAAAGCGTGATTCTTTGGTGGGATTCGATGCAAAAGCTTCTAATGCATTACGCACGATGGGGTGGGAAAAGGCTGCACTCTCCAGCGCAAGCGGGGGCGCTGGAGATCCGTTCGGTGGTGGCAAGTCCGCGCGTTGGCCGACTTGGTTTACCTGTCAGCGGGTGCGGTAGCGCAGGCGGGTGCCGAAGTTCATCGACATCAGGATCTCGTCCGCAGACAGTTCGGGCGGGAAGTAGGCTCCAGAGATTTGTGCATGGGCCAGGCTCGCGCCTTCCAGTGAAGACTTGCGAAAATCGATACCACGCAGGTCGGCGGAGCGGAAGTAGGCGTCGCTGAAGTCAACGTCGTCCGCGTTCAGTTCCCGCAGGTCAAGGCCTCGAAAGTCGCCGCCGCGCATGTCGACCAGGCCTTGTGGACGTTCGTTGTTGAACCCGGCGATATCATCTTTGCGCAACAAGGCATAAAGCGGGGTATTGAGAAGCTTGGGAAGGCTCATTTCATATCACCTGTTGGTTTTATGACGCCAGTATAGTGCCACTATTTGACGGCCGTGAAGTCGGGCATCGGTTCACGGCCGAAATAGTTAACTACAGGCCTGGCAGGCGTTGACGGATCTGCGCGACCACGATGTCGAGTGTGCCGCTTTCGTTGGTTTGGACCCGTTTGCTGCAGAGAATTTCCGCTGGGGTCAGGGCTTCACGGCTGGATTGTTGTGCGGCAATGACCGCCAGGTTCGCATCGGAGGGGTCTTTCTGGTCGGCCTGACGCTGCGCCAGGCGGCTTTCGATGACCGCTTGCGGCGCCTCGCAATCGAGGATCAGGAACGGAGCACCCGTGGCCTCGGCGATTTTCGCCGCTGCGTCGCGCTGATCACGCTTGAGGTAAGTGGCATCGATCACCACCGGGAATCCGGCGTGCAGGATCACTGCGGCGATTTCATGCAGGCGAGCGTAGGTCGCGCTGCTGGCATCGCTGTTATAAATGCCGGCCTGTGGATCGTTGGGGACCTGTTGCTGGCCGAACAGGCGCTTGCGCTCCACGTCCGAACGCAGGCGGATGGCGCCCAGCGCCTCTACCAGGCGCATCGCGACATGGCTTTTGCCAACGGCCGAAACGCCGTGGGTGATGGCCAGGAAGCGCGAAGGAATGGTGCTGTAGCTCTCGGCCAGGTTGGCGTAGTTGCGGTACTGGCGCAGGGTGGTGGCCCGCTGCACCGGATCGGCTTCGGCTGGCATGCTGAACAGCGCGACTTTTGCCCGGACGAGGGCGCGATAGGCTTTATAGAAGTTCAACAGCTCCAGGCCCTGGTAATCACCGGTCAGTTCCAGGTATTGGCTGACGAAACGCCGCGCCAGCGACTTCAGGCCGCGGTCTTCCAGGTCCATTGCCAGGAACGCGGTGTCGGCGTAGACGTCGGTGAAACGGAACGGTTCGTTGAACTCGATGCAATCGAAAATCACCACCTTGCCGTCGATCACGGTGGCGTTGCCCAGGTGGATATCACCGTGGCATTCGCGGATGAAACCTTCAGCCTTGCGCTGGGTGAGCAGCGGCTTGAGGCGTTCGAAACTGCTTTCGGCCCAGGCTTGCAAGGCTTCGAGTTGCAACAGGTCGGCCTTGTCGTTGAGGAACGGGCGGATCTGTTCGAAGTTCTGCAGCACCGGTGCCATCACGCTTTGCGGGGTGCCAGCGTCGTTTTCGGCGGGCACCTTGGGCGTGGAAAGGTGGAACTGGGCGATCTGCGTGGCCATCTCGTCGATGTGCGCGGTGGTCAGTTCGCCGTTGGCTTGCAGCGTGCTGAGCAGTTGGCTCTGGGGGAACTGACGCATCTTCAGGGCGTATTCGATGGCCGGGCCGTCGCCACCCAGTTGTGGCGCTTCGGCGCTGCCGGTAATCGGCAGGACCTCCAGATACAGATCCTGGGTCAGACGCTGGTTGAGGCGCAACTCTTCGTCACAGAAATGCTGGCGCGCCTCGAGGCTGGTGAAATCGAGGAAGCCGAAGTTGACCGGTTTTTTGAATTTGTAGGCGTATGGCCCAGTGAGCAATACCCAGGAAATATGGGTTTCGATGACCTGAAACCCTTCAACGGGATGCGGGTAGAGGGCCGGGTTTTGCAGGGCAGCGATCAGGGATTGGCTCACGGGCGGTCCTTCAGAGTCTGGAAAAATTCGAGGTCGTCATTATGGCGGCAAGCGACGCGAACGCAAACCGGATGACCTGTGTGGCTGGGCTCATGTTGAACCGCGACAAAGTGCGTATAATCCGCCGCCATGACTCGTACCCGATCTCCCCGTACCCCCAAGAAACCACCCGCCAGCCGCCTGCGGCCCTGGATGGGCTGGGCCCTTAAACTCAGTCTGGTGGGCCTTGTCGTGCTCGCCGGTTTTGCGGTCTATCTCGATGCCGTGGTCCAGGAGAAGTTCTCCGGCAAGCGCTGGACCATTCCGGCCAAGGTCTATGCCCGGCCGTTGGAGCTGTTCGTCGGACAAAAGCTGAGCAAGGACGATTTCCTGACCGAACTCGATGCCTTGGGTTATCGCCGTGAAAGCGTGGTCAATGGCCCGGGGGAGGCCTCGGTCAATGGCAATACCATCGACCTCAACACCCGTGGCTTCCAGTTCTATGAGGGCCTGGAGCAGGCGCAACCGGTGCGGGTGCGTTTTTCCGGCGATTATGTCGCTGCACTGACCGGCGCCAAGAACGCCAGCCTGTCGGTGGTGCGCCTCGAGCCACTGCTCATTGGTGGCCTGTACCCCAAGAACCTCGAAGACCGGATCCTGATCAAGATCGACCAGGTGCCGCCGTTCCTGCTCGATACGCTGATCGCCGTCGAAGACCGCGACTTCTACCATCACTTCGGCGTCTCGCCCAAATCGATTGCCCGGGCCATCTGGGTCAACACCTCCTCGGGCCATATGCGCCAGGGCGGCAGTACCCTGACCCAACAATTGGTCAAGAACTTCTACCTGACCAACGAGCGCAGCCTGACCCGCAAGTTGACCGAAGCCATGATGGCGTTGTTGCTGGAGTTGCACTACGACAAGCGGGAGATCCTGGAGGCCTACCTCAACGAGGTATTTATCGGCCAGGACGGTCAACGGGCGGTGCACGGTTTCGGCCTCGCCAGCCAGTTCTTCTTCAGCCAGCCGCTGTCCGAGCTCAAGCTGCATCAGGTGGCGCTGCTGGTGGGCATGGTCAAGGGGCCGTCTTCCTACAACCCGCGGCGTAATCCGGAGCGTGCCCTCGAACGGCGCAACCTGGTGCTCGACCTGCTGCAACAACAGGGTGTGGCGACGGCCGAGCAAGTCGAGGCAGCGAAAAAGATGCCGTTGGGCGTGACCAAGCGTGGCCGTCTGGCAGACAGTTCGTTCCCGGGCTTCATGGACCTGGTCAAGCGTCAACTGCGTGAGGACTACCGCGACGAAGACTTGACTGAAGAAGGCTTGCGGATCTTCACCAGTTTCGACCCGATCCTGCAGATGAAGGCTGAAGCTTCGGTCAATGACACCTTCAAACGGTTGGCCGGGCGCAAGGGCTCTGATGAAGTTGAAGCCGCGATGGTGGTGACCAACCCGGAAACCGGTGAAGTCCAGGCCATGATCGGCAGCCGCCAGGCCAGTTTCGCCGGCTTCAACCGAGCCCTGGATGCGGTGCGTCCGATTGGCTCGCTGATCAAGCCGGCGGTGTACCTCACCGCCCTGGAAAAGCCGAGCCAGTACACGTTGACCAGTTGGCTGTCGGACGAGGCGTTCTCGGTCAAGGGCGCGGATGGCCAGGTCTGGAAGCCGCAGAACTATGATCGTCGTTCCCACGGCACGGTGTTCCTATACCAGGGGTTGGCGCATTCCTACAACCTGTCGACGGCTCGCCTCGGGCTGGAAGTCGGCGTGCCGAACGTACTCAAGACCCTGGCGCGCCTGGGGGTGAGTCGCGAATTCCCGGCGTTTCCATCGATGTTGTTGGGGGCCGGTGGCCTTACGCCGATCGAAGTGGCGGCCATGTACCAGACGCTGGCCAACGGTGGCTTCAATACGCCGATGCGCGGGATCCGCAGCGTCCTGACCGCCGATGGCGAGCCGCTCAAGCGTTATCCGTTCCAGATCCAGCAACGTTTCGACCCAGCCTCCATTTACCTGATCCAGAGCGCGATGCAGCGGGTCATGCGTGAAGGCACCGGCAGCTCGGTCTATAACGTGCTGCCCCGGACCCTGACCCTGGCGGGCAAGACCGGCACCAGTAACGACTCGCGCGACAGCTGGTTCGCCGGTTTCAGCCAGGACCTGCTGGCGGTGGTCTGGCTCGGACGTGATGACAATGGCAAGACCCCGTTCACCGGTGCCACCGGCGCGCTGCAGGTCTGGACCAGTTTCATGCGCAAGGCCGATCCGTTGCCGCTGGACATGCCGCAACCGGACAACATCGTCCAGGCGTGGGTCGATTCGCGTACGGGGCAAGGTTCCGATGCCAATTGCCCGGGTGCCGTGCAGATGCCGTATATTCGCGGCAGCGAACCGCCACCCGGTGCAGCCTGTGGCGGCACCAATCCCGCCGAATCGGTGATGGATTGGGTCAAGGACTGGATGAATTAAGCAAAGAGGGCTTCAAGTGAACAAGTGGTTGATTCCAGCGGTAACGGCCGTGGCTTTGCTCAGTGGTTGCTCTACCGTACAACGCGGTTCGATTCCGGTCGTTGATTCCGGCACCGCTGTGTCCAACAGCGAGCGCGTCTCGGCCAACGGCGGTTTCCGTCAAACGACAGTGAAGCGGCCGGCGCAGGGCCAGGTCCAGGCAATCCCGCAGGGCGACACCGGTGTCGTCGTGATGGTGCCTGGTGGCGGCGCGACGACCTCGGCGCCGATCAGTGGCACGCCGATCACGCCGGGCCCGATCATCCCGGGGCCTATCGAGACCTCGCCGATCGATCAGGGTAGCTACAGCATGCCTTCGACGCCGAGCAGCATCCCGTCGGCAGGGGCCGGTGGTTTGTCCGCCGATGAACAACTGGACGGCCCGGTGCTGGCCCTGCTGACCACGGCGCAACAGCAACAGGCCGGCGGCGACCTCAATGGTGCGTCTTCCAGCCTGGAGCGTGCCCAGCGTGTGGCACCGCGCGAACCCCAGGTGCTTTATCGCCTGGCCCAGGTGCGCATGGCCCAGGGCGATGCGCCGCAAGCCGAACAGCTGGCCCGTCGTGGCCTGACACTATCCAGTGGTCGCCCGGCACTTCAGGCCAGCCTGTGGGAATTGATCGCTCAGGCCCGTGAGAAACAGGGCGATTCCGCTGGTGCGGCATTGGCCCGTCAGAAGGCCAAGGTTTCGCTCTGATGGATACGCGTTTTCCTCAGATCGCCGATCAGTTGCTGTTGATCGAGCGGGAACTGCGGGTCCAGGGCTGGTGGAGCGATGTTTCGCCTTCGGCGCAGGCACTGGCCAGTGTCGAGCCGTTCGCGGTCGACACGCTGGACTTCGAGCAATGGCTGCAATGGATTTTCCTGCCCAGGATGAAAGCCATCCTGGAAAACGACCTGCCGCTGCCCAACGCCTCGGGCATCCTTGCCATGGCCGAGATGGTCTATGCCCAGCGGCCAGGGCAGGGGATGGAGTTACAGCGGCTGCTGGCGCAGTTCGATCAGTTGATCAGCAACGCCGGCTGACCGACGTTACTGACAGTTCTCCTCGATTTGCTTGCGGGTCTCGTCGATCCGCAGGCGCCGCTCTTCATCGGTGAGGCGGCGCATTTCTCCTTCCACGTCTTCGCGAACCCTGGGGTTGTTCTGCAATTGTGCCAGGTTGGTCCGGGCCTGTTCGCAGAACGCCTTGAGTTGGGCTTGCTGCTCGGCAATCTCTTTCTTGACCTGTTGGTCGATGGCCTTCTGGTCGCCAATGACCCCGCCAGACGGCGGTGCCGCCGGTTTGGCGGGAGGCGGGGCGGACTTGATCACGGTTGTGGCCTCCGTGCCTTCGGGCGGCTGGGCGCTGAAGTGGGTAACGCCTTGGGCGTCCACCCATTTGTAGATCTGACCGGCCATGCACATCGGGCTCAGGCCAACCAGCAGGCTGGCCGTCAAGAAGATCATTCGCATGCTGTTTCCTTGTCATGGGTTGCGCAATTGAAGCTAACACAGTTGCCGTTTAAAGGTTTTTTCTTGCGTTCTCATGCGCTTACTTCGAATAAAGCACATAGACGACTTGACTTGAAGGAGGCGAAACAGAAGAATCCAAAGTCCGCTGTAGAGGGACTGCCAGAAGCAGACCCACTCGGCAGATCATGAGGCGCACATCCGCGCCGACCTGTTACACCCGCAACGCGTTACCTCGCGCTGGGTGGGAAAGGCCCGCAACACTTGGGACGATCCCAATACTTGCTCAGTCAGTGCTGACGTAGTCGGCGACCACCGTCGCTCATGCTCTGCCGAGAAGTAAACCTATTAAGACCCGTCCCTTTCTTGTGGGTCGGTATTCTGGCGTTTTAGAGGTGAACAACGTGGAGCTTTTATCTGGCGGTGAGATGCTCGTCCGCTTTTTGCGTGACGAAGGCGTCAAATATATCTACGGGTACCCCGGTGGTGCTCTTCTTCATGTCTATGATGCCCTGTTCAAAGAACCGGAAGTGACTCACATCCTGGTTCGTCACGAGCAGGCGGCCACCCATATGGCTGACGGCTATGCCCGTGCCACCGGCAAGGCCGGCGTGGTACTGGTGACTTCCGGTCCAGGCGCCACGAACGCCATCACCGGTATCGCCACCGCGTACATGGACTCCATCCCGATGGTGATCATCTCCGGCCAGGTGCCCAGCACCATGGTCGGCACCGATGCATTCCAGGAAACCGACATGATCGGTATCTCCCGGCCGATCGTGAAGCACAGCTTCATGATCAAGCACGCGTCGGAAATCCCGGAAGTCATGAAGAAGGCGTTCTACCTGGCAGAATCCGGGCGTCCGGGCCCGGTCGTGGTCGATGTCCCGAAAGACATGACCAACCCGGCCGAGAAGTTCGAATACATCTTCCCGAAAAAAGCCAAGCTGCGTTCCTACAGCCCGGCCGTACGCGGCCACTCCGGGCAAATCCGCAAGGCAGCCGAAATGCTGCTGGCGGCCAAGCGCCCTGTGCTGTACTCCGGTGGTGGCGTGATCCTCGGTGGTGGCTCCGCGCCGCTGACCGAACTGGCGAAAATGCTCAACCTGCCGGTCACCAATACGCTGATGGGCCTGGGCGCGTTCCCGGGCACCGACCGTCAGTTCATCGGTATGCTCGGCATGCACGGCAGCTATACCGCCAACCTGGCGATGCACCACGCCGATGTCATCCTGGCGGTCGGCGCACGTTTCGACGACCGCGTCATCAATGGTCCGGCGAAATTCTGCCCGAACGCCAAGATCATCCACATCGACATCGACCCGGCGTCCATCTCCAAGACCATCAAGGCAGACGTGCCGATTGTCGGTCCTGTAGAGAGCGTGCTGACCGAAATGGTCGCCATTCTCAAGGAAATCGGCGAGGTTCCGAACAAGGAGTCCGTGGCCAGTTGGTGGAAGCAGGTTGATGAATGGCGCGGCGATCGTGGGCTGTTCCCTTATGACAAGGGTGACGGCAGTGTGATCAAGCCGCAGACCGTGATCGAAACCCTGTGCGAAGTGACCAAGGGCGATGCCTTTGTGACCTCCGACGTGGGCCAGCACCAGATGTTCGCTGCGCAGTACTACAAGTTCGACAAACCCAACCGCTGGATCAACTCCGGCGGCCTGGGCACCATGGGCTTCGGTTTTCCGGCGGCCATGGGCATCAAGTTGAGCTTTCCAGAGGCTGATGTCGCCTGCGTCACGGGCGAGGGCAGCATCCAGATGAACATCCAGGAACTGTCCACCTGCCTGCAATACGGTTTGCCGGTGAAGATCGTGATCCTGAACAACGGTGTGTTGGGGATGGTTCGCCAGTGGCAGGACATGAGCTATGGCAGCCGTCACTCGCACTCGTACATGGAATCGTTGCCTGATTTCGTCAAGCTGGCAGAGGCCTACGGTCACGTTGGCGTGCGCATCACCGAATCGAAGGATTTGAAGTCGAAGATGGAGGAAGCGTTCGCCATGAAGGATCGCCTGGTGGTGATCGATATTGCGGTCGACACCAGCGAGCACGTCTACCCGATGCAGATCAAAGACGGCTCCATGCGCGATATGTGGCTGAGCAAGACGGAGCGTACCTAATCATGCGACATATTATTTCCCTGCTTCTGGAAAACGAACCGGGTGCTCTGTCTCGTGTTGTGGGCCTGTTCTCGCAGCGCAACTACAACATCGAAAGCCTGACCGTGGCGCCAACCGAAGACCCGACCCTGTCGCGTCTGACGCTGACCACCGTAGGGCACGATGAAATCATCGAGCAGATCACCAAGAACCTGAACAAGCTGATCGAGGTGGTCAAGCTGGTGGACCTGTCGGAAAGCGCTCACATCGAGCGTGAACTGATGCTGGTCAAGGTCAAGGCCACCGGCGCCCAGCGCGCCGAGATCAAACGCACTACCGATATTTATCGTGGGCAGATCGTCGATGTCAGCGCCAGCGTCTATACCGTTCAGTTGACCGGTACCAGCGACAAGCTTGACAGCTTCATTCAATCGATCGGCACTGCCTCGATTCTGGAAACCGTACGCAGTGGCGTCACCGGGATTGCCCGTGGCGACAAAGTATTGAGCGTTTAAACCAAATTTGCGAATGGCCTGAACGGCCGGATAGAGAGGAAATTCATGAAAGTTTTCTACGATAAAGACTGCGACCTGTCGATCATCCAGGGCAAGAAAGTCGCCATCATCGGCTACGGTTCCCAGGGTCACGCCCAAGCGTGCAACCTGAAAGATTCCGGTGTTGACGTGACTGTCGGCCTGCGTAAAGGCTCGGCCACCGTTGCCAAGGCCGAGGCCCACGGCCTGAAAGTGACCGACGTGGCTTCTGCCGTTGCTGCTGCCGACCTGGTCATGATCCTGACCCCGGACGAGTTCCAATCGGCGCTGTACAAGAACGAAATCGAACCGAACATCAAGAAAGGCGCCACCCTGGCCTTCTCCCACGGCTTCGCGATCCACTACAACCAGGTCGTGCCACGTGCCGACCTCGACGTGATCATGATCGCGCCGAAGGCCCCGGGTCACACCGTGCGTTCCGAGTTCGTGAAAGGCGGCGGTATCCCTGACCTGATCGCGATCTACCAGGATGCGTCCGGCAATGCCAAGAACGTGGCCCTGTCCTACGCTGCTGGCGTGGGCGGCGGTCGTACCGGCATCATCGAAACCACTTTCAAGGACGAGACCGAAACCGACCTGTTCGGCGAACAAGCCGTTCTGTGTGGCGGTACCGTGGAGCTGGTCAAAGCCGGTTTCGAAACCCTGGTTGAAGCAGGCTACGCGCCAGAAATGGCCTACTTCGAGTGCCTGCACGAACTGAAGCTGATCGTTGACCTCATGTACGAAGGCGGTATCGCCAACATGAACTACTCGATCTCCAATAACGCCGAATACGGCGAGTACGTGACCGGTCCGGAAGTCATCAACGCCGAATCCCGCCAGGCCATGCGCAACGCCCTGAAACGTATTCAGGACGGCGAATACGCCAAGATGTTCATCAGTGAAGGTGCTACCGGCTATCCTTCGATGACCGCCAAGCGTCGTAACAATGCCGCCCACGGTATCGAAATCATCGGCGAGCAACTGCGCTCGATGATGCCGTGGATCGGTGCCAACAAGATCGTCGACAAAGCCAAGAACTAAGTCGCGAGCTTGATCGAAAAACGCGGCTTCGGCCGCGTTTTTTCGTTTGGGCGGTGGCTTCTGGTATAAAGCTGCATCGTTTGCGGGCGAACCGTCGTCCCAGACATCTGTCGAATTTTTCACACCGTTGCAAGGTATTGTCCATGAGCGAACGTCCCGACGAGCCAAACCAGGCTCCTGACGCCGAAAGCCTGTTGCCCATCGATGAACACGTCGAAGAAGGCCATGACGCTGAAGGCCGTAAGGTCCGGCATCGTGGCATCTATCTGCTGCCGAACCTGTTCACCACCGCGAACCTGTTCGCCGGTTTCTATTCCATCATCAACTCCATGAGTGCCCAGGCTGCCTTGAGCGCTGGCGATAGCGCAGGGGCGAGCCGTTACTTCGCGTTCGCCGCCATTGCGATCTTCGTCGCCATGGTGCTCGATGGTCTGGACGGGCGCGTGGCCCGCATGACCAATACCCAGAGCGCGTTCGGCGCCGAATACGATTCGCTGTCCGACATGGTCGCCTTTGGTGTGGCTCCCGCCTTGCTGGCGTTCGGCTGGGCGCTGGGGGACATGGGCAAGGTCGGCTGGATGGTTGCCTTTGTCTATGTGGCGGGTGCGGCGTTGCGCCTGGCTCGTTTCAACACTCAGGTCGGCAAGGCCGACAAACGTTACTTCATCGGCCTGGCCAGTCCGGCCGCGGCGGGTGTCGTGGCAGGCGTTGTCTGGGCATTCAGCGATTACGGGATCCAGGGTTCAAAAATGTCGTTCCTGGTGGCGCTGCTGGTTGCGGCGGCCGGGATGCTGATGGTCAGCAACATCAAGTACAACAGCTTCAAGGAGCTGGACCTGAAGGGCCGTGTGCCGTTCGTGGCGATTCTGGCGGTGGTGCTGGTGTTCGCAGTCGTGTTCAGTGATCCACCGCGTATCCTGCTGTTGGTGTTCCTGGGCTATGCCGCCTCCGGACCGGTGCAATACTTGTTGCGTCTTCGCCGACGCTAAACGTTGCCTTAATGTAATTTCCCCCATACTCCGCAGTCTATTGGTGCATCTGCCCTCCAATACTGCGGAGTTTTTATGCTGATCAAGATCCCCAAGTCGTCCGACTGCCGTGAATCGGACGTCACGCCCGAATCCCTCTATCTCTCCCGTCGGCAAATGCTCGGTGCAACCCTGGCTGGCCTCGCCGTCAGCAGCTTGCCTCAATGGGCCAGTGCTGCCGATGCGGCGCGTTATGCCGATGTCGAGCCCGGCAAGGCGCCGTCCTGGTTTGCCGAGAAACTGCCTTCAGTCCAATGGGGTGCGATCACGGTCAAGAATGAGCCCATCACGCCGTTCAAGGACGCAACCCATTACAACAACTTCTATGAGTTCGGAACCGACAAGGGAGACCCGGCAGCCAATGCTGGATCGTTGAAGACCGAGCCCTGGAGCGTGGTCGTGGACGGGGAGGTGGGCAAGCCGGGACGCTACGGGTTGGAAGACTTCATGAAGCCATATCAACTGGAAGAGCGTATTTATCGATTGCGCTGTGTCGAGGCCTGGTCGATGGTTATTCCGTGGATTGGCTTCCCCATCTCTGCATTGCTCAAGCAGGTTGAGCCGACCTCCAAGGCCAAGTACATCCGCTTCGAAACCCTGCAGGATCCCAAGGTCATGCCGGGGCAGCGTTCCGGTTTCGCCTTGATCGACTGGCCGTATGTCGAAGGCTTGCGATTGGATGAGGCCATGAATCCGCTGGCCATTCTGGCGGTGGGAATGTACGGACGGGAGTTGCCGAACCAGAACGGCGCGCCGCTGCGGTTGGTGGTCCCATGGAAATACGGTTTCAAAAGTGTGAAGTCCATCGTACGTATCAGTCTGGTGAGCGAGCAGCCGAAGACGACTTGGCAAAGCATTGCGTCTGACGAATATGGTTTCTATGCCAACGTCAATCCGACGGTTGATCATCCGCGGTGGACCCAGGCGCATGAGCGTCGTTTACCAAGCGGGCTGTTCAGTCCCAATGTTCGCGATACGTTGATGTTCAACGGCTATCAGGATGAAGTCGCTTCTTTATATACAGGGATGGACCTGAGGAAGGACTACTGATGCGTTTTCCAGTCTGGCGAATTAGCGTTTTCATCGCGGCGGCAGTCTGGCCGCTGTTCTGGCTTTACGAGGCCTTGATGAACTCGCTGGGTCCTGACCCGGGCAAGGTGCTGGTGGATCGGCTTGGGTTGGGCACGCTGATCCTGCTGTTGATCACCTTGAGCATGACACCGCTGCAAAAGCTGACGGGATGGGCGGGGTGGATTGCGGTCAGGCGGCAGTTGGGGTTGTGGTGCTTTGCTTATGTGGTGCTGCATTTGAGTGGGTATGCGGCGTTCATACTGGGATTCGACTGGTCGCAGTTGGGCGTCGAGCTGAGCAAACGGCCTTACATTATTGTCGGGGCCCTTGGGTTTCTTGGCCTATTGGCGCTGGCGGTTACATCCAATCGCTACAGTCAGCGGCGGCTTGGCGTGCGCTGGAAGAAATTGCATCGCCTGGTCTATCTGATTCTGGGGCTTGGGTTGCTGCATATGCTGTGGATCGTGCGGGCGGATCTGAAGGAGTGGGCGATATACGCCTTCATAGGGGCCGTACTGTTGATGCTAAGAGTCCCGCCAGTTAAGCGCCGGATCCCGCGTTTACTGGGCAGGAAAGTGCCTTCTGCAACAAAAGCGTAATTAGGGGTTGACGGCAGATTCTGGAAGTCTATAATTCGCCCCACTTCCGGCGCAGTCGAAACGGAAAACTCCTTGAGATTCAATGAGTTAAGTAAGTTTCGAAGGTGTTGGGCTTCAGTTCATCGAAGCCCGGAAGGAGCAGGTAGAGCAGTGTTGTTTGGCTCTATCGGCGGTTCGATCTTCTCGGTCGAAAGCGGTGAAAAAGAGGTGTTGACAGCAGCGAGTAACGCTGTAGAATTCGCCTCCCGCTAACGAGAGATCGGAAGCGCAAGTGGTTGAAGTTGTTGATGTTTCCGAAGCGAAACTTTGAAAACTTCTTAAAATAACCGCTTGACAGATACGCGGGGCGCTGTAGAATGCGCGCCTCGGTTGAGACGAAAGACTCAGCCAATCGCTCTTTAACAACTGAATCAAGCAATTCGTGTGGGTGCTTGTGGAGTCAGACTGCTAGTCAACAGATTATCAGCATCACAAGTTACTCCGCGAGAAATCAAAGATGTAACCAACGATTGCTGAGCCAAGTTTAGGGTTTTCTCAAAACCCAAAGATGTTTGAACTGAAGAGTTTGATCATGGCTCAGATTGAACGCTGGCGGCAGGCCTAACACATGCAAGTCGAGCGGTAGAGAGGTGCTTGCACCTCTTGAGAGCGGCGGACGGGTGAGTAATGCCTAGGAATCTGCCTGGTAGTGGGGGATAACGCTCGGAAACGGACGCTAATACCGCATACGTCCTACGGGAGAAAGCAGGGGACCTTCGGGCCTTGCGCTATCAGATGAGCCTAGGTCGGATTAGCTAGTTGGTGGGGTAATGGCTCACCAAGGCGACGATCCGTAACTGGTCTGAGAGGATGATCAGTCACACTGGAACTGAGACACGGTCCAGACTCCTACGGGAGGCAGCAGTGGGGAATATTGGACAATGGGCGAAAGCCTGATCCAGCCATGCCGCGTGTGTGAAGAAGGTCTTCGGATTGTAAAGCACTTTAAGTTGGGAGGAAGGGCATTAACCTAATACGTTAGTGTTTTGACGTTACCGACAGAATAAGCACCGGCTAACTCTGTGCCAGCAGCCGCGGTAATACAGAGGGTGCAAGCGTTAATCGGAATTACTGGGCGTAAAGCGCGCGTAGGTGGTTCGTTAAGTTGGATGTGAAATCCCCGGGCTCAACCTGGGAACTGCATTCAAAACTGTCGAGCTAGAGTATGGTAGAGGGTGGTGGAATTTCCTGTGTAGCGGTGAAATGCGTAGATATAGGAAGGAACACCAGTGGCGAAGGCGACCACCTGGACTGATACTGACACTGAGGTGCGAAAGCGTGGGGAGCAAACAGGATTAGATACCCTGGTAGTCCACGCCGTAAACGATGTCAACTAGCCGTTGGGAGCCTTGAGCTCTTAGTGGCGCAGCTAACGCATTAAGTTGACCGCCTGGGGAGTACGGCCGCAAGGTTAAAACTCAAATGAATTGACGGGGGCCCGCACAAGCGGTGGAGCATGTGGTTTAATTCGAAGCAACGCGAAGAACCTTACCAGGCCTTGACATCCAATGAACTTTCCAGAGATGGATTGGTGCCTTCGGGAACATTGAGACAGGTGCTGCATGGCTGTCGTCAGCTCGTGTCGTGAGATGTTGGGTTAAGTCCCGTAACGAGCGCAACCCTTGTCCTTAGTTACCAGCACGTTATGGTGGGCACTCTAAGGAGACTGCCGGTGACAAACCGGAGGAAGGTGGGGATGACGTCAAGTCATCATGGCCCTTACGGCCTGGGCTACACACGTGCTACAATGGTCGGTACAGAGGGTTGCCAAGCCGCGAGGTGGAGCTAATCCCACAAAACCGATCGTAGTCCGGATCGCAGTCTGCAACTCGACTGCGTGAAGTCGGAATCGCTAGTAATCGCGAATCAGAATGTCGCGGTGAATACGTTCCCGGGCCTTGTACACACCGCCCGTCACACCATGGGAGTGGGTTGCACCAGAAGTAGCTAGTCTAACCTTCGGGGGGACGGTTACCACGGTGTGATTCATGACTGGGGTGAAGTCGTAACAAGGTAGCCGTAGGGGAACCTGCGGCTGGATCACCTCCTTAATCGACGACCGCAGCTGCTCCATGAGCTCCCACACGAATTGCTTGATTCATTGAAGAAGACGAAAGAAGCAGCCAAAAGGGTTGTGGCTTGGTTGGTTAGAGCGCACCCCATGCTCTGTGGTAAAGAGCAGGGTGAGGTCGGCCTTAGTAGCTCGAAATTGGGTCTGTAGCTCAGTTGGTTAGAGCGCACCCCTGATAAGGGTGAGGTCGGCAGTTCGAATCTGCCCAGACCCACCAATTTTGTGTGGGAAACGCCTGTAGAAATACGGGGCCATAGCTCAGCTGGGAGAGCGCCTGCCTTGCACGCAGGAGGTCAGCGGTTCGATCCCGCTTGGCTCCACCACTACTGCTTCGATTGTATAAAGCTTAGAAATGAGCATTCCATCGGTTCGATGGTGAATGTTGATTTCTAGTCTTTGACTAGTTCGTTCTTTAAAAATTTGGGTATGTGATAGAAAGATAGACTGAACGTTACTTTCACTGGTAACGGATCAGGCTAAGGTAAAATTTGTGAGTTGCTCTTTGAGCAAGATCGAATTTTCGGCGAATGTCGTCTTCACAGTATAACCAGATTGCTTGGGGTTATATGGTCAAGTGAAGAAGCGCATACGGTGGATGCCTTGGCAGTCAGAGGCGATGAAAGACGTGGTAGCCTGCGAAAAGCTTCGGGGAGTCGGCAAACAGACTTTGATCCGGAGATGTCTGAATGGGGGAACCCAGCCATCATAAGATGGTTATCTTGTACTGAATACATAGGTGCAAGAGGCGAACCAGGGGAACTGAAACATCTAAGTACCCTGAGGAAAAGAAATCAACCGAGATTCCCTTAGTAGTGGCGAGCGAACGGGGACTAGCCCTTAAGCTTCTTTGATTTTAGCGGAACGCTCTGGAAAGTGCGGCCATAGTGGGTGATAGCCCTGTACGCGAAAGGATCTTAGAAGTGAAATCGAGTAGGACGGAGCACGAGAAACTTTGTCTGAATATGGGGGGACCATCCTCCAAGGCTAAATACTACTGACTGACCGATAGTGAACTAGTACCGTGAGGGAAAGGCGAAAAGAACCCCGGAGAGGGGAGTGAAATAGATCCTGAAACCGTATGCGTACAAGCAGTGGGAGCCCACTTTGTTGGGTGACTGCGTACCTTTTGTATAATGGGTCAGCGACTTATTTTCAGTGGCGAGCTTAACCGAATAGGGGAGGCGTAGCGAAAGCGAGTCTTAATAGGGCGTCTAGTCGCTGGGAATAGACCCGAAACCGGGCGATCTATCCATGGGCAGGTTGAAGGTTAGGTAACACTGACTGGAGGACCGAACCGACTACCGTTGAAAAGTTAGCGGATGACCTGTGGATCGGAGTGAAAGGCTAATCAAGCTCGGAGATAGCTGGTTCTCCTCGAAAGCTATTTAGGTAGCGCCTCATGTATCACTGTAGGGGGTAGAGCACTGTTTCGGCTAGGGGGTCATCCCGACTTACCAAACCGATGCAAACTCCGAATACCTACAAGTGCCGAGCATGGGAGACACACGGCGGGTGCTAACGTCCGTCGTGAAAAGGGAAACAACCCAGACCGTCAGCTAAGGTCCCAAAGTTATGGTTAAGTGGGAAACGATGTGGGAAGGCTTAGACAGCTAGGAGGTTGGCTTAGAAGCAGCCACCCTTTAAAGAAAGCGTAATAGCTCACTAGTCGAGTCGGCCTGCGCGGAAGATGTAACGGGGCTCAAACCATACACCGAAGCTACGGGTATCACGTAAGTGATGCGGTAGAGGAGCGTTCTGTAAGCCTGTGAAGGTGAGTTGAGAAGCTTGCTGGAGGTATCAGAAGTGCGAATGCTGACATGAGTAACGACAATGGGTGTGAAAAACACCCACGCCGAAAGACCAAGGTTTCCTGCGCAACGTTAATCGACGCAGGGTTAGTCGGTCCCTAAGGCGAGGCTGAAAAGCGTAGTCGATGGAAAACAGGTTAATATTCCTGTACTTCTGGTTATTGCGATGGAGGGACGGAGAAGGCTAGGCCAGCTTGGCGTTGGTTGTCCAAGTTTAAGGTGGTAGGCTGGAATCTTAGGTAAATCCGGGATTCTAAGGCCGAGAGCTGATGACGAGTTGCCCTTTGGGTGACGAAGTGGTTGATGCCATGCTTCCAAGAAAAGCTTCTAAGCTTCAGGTAACCAGGAACCGTACCCCAAACCGACACAGGTGGTTGGGTAGAGAATACCAAGGCGCTTGAGAGAACTCGGGTGAAGGAACTAGGCAAAATGGCACCGTAACTTCGGGAGAAGGTGCGCCGGTGAGGGTGAAGCACTTGCTGCGTAAGCCCACGCCGGTCGAAGATACCAGGCCGCTGCGACTGTTTATTAAAAACACAGCACTCTGCAAACACGAAAGTGGACGTATAGGGTGTGACGCCTGCCCGGTGCCGGAAGGTTAATTGATGGGGTTAGCTAACGCGAAGCTCTTGATCGAAGCCCCGGTAAACGGCGGCCGTAACTATAACGGTCCTAAGGTAGCGAAATTCCTTGTCGGGTAAGTTCCGACCTGCACGAATGGCGTAACGATGGCGGCGCTGTCTCCACCCGAGACTCAGTGAAATTGAAATCGCTGTGAAGATGCAGTGTATCCGCGGCTAGACGGAAAGACCCCGTGAACCTTTACTATAGCTTTGCACTGGACTTTGAATTTGCTTGTGTAGGATAGGTGGGAGGCTTTGAAGCGTGGACGCCAGTTCGCGTGGAGCCATCCTTGAAATACCACCCTGGCAACTTTGAGGTTCTAACTCAGGTCCGTTATCCGGATCGAGGACAGTGTATGGTGGGTAGTTTGACTGGGGCGGTCTCCTCCTAAAGAGTAACGGAGGAGTACGAAGGTGCGCTCAGACCGGTCGGAAATCGGTCGTAGAGTATAAAGGCAAAAGCGCGCTTGACTGCGAGACAGACACGTCGAGCAGGTACGAAAGTAGGTCTTAGTGATCCGGTGGTTCTGTATGGAAGGGCCATCGCTCAACGGATAAAAGGTACTCCGGGGATAACAGGCTGATACCGCCCAAGAGTTCATATCGACGGCGGTGTTTGGCACCTCGATGTCGGCTCATCACATCCTGGGGCTGAAGCCGGTCCCAAGGGTATGGCTGTTCGCCATTTAAAGTGGTACGCGAGCTGGGTTTAGAACGTCGTGAGACAGTTCGGTCCCTATCTGCCGTGGACGTTTGAGATTTGAGAGGGGCTGCTCCTAGTACGAGAGGACCGGAGTGGACGAACCTCTGGTGTTCCGGTTGTCACGCCAGTGGCATTGCCGGGTAGCTATGTTCGGAAAAGATAACCGCTGAAAGCATCTAAGCGGGAAACTTGCCTCAAGATGAGATCTCACTGGGACCTTGAGTCCCCTGAAGGGCCGTCGAAGACTACGACGTTGATAGGCAGGGTGTGTAAGCGCTGTGAGGCGTTGAGCTAACCTGTACTAATTGCCCGTGAGGCTTGACCATATAACACCCAAGCAATTTGTATGCTCCAAGCTGAAAAGCAAAGAGACCAGATTGCGGTGTGTGAAGACGAAACGAACCGAAAGTTCGAATCTCACAAAACACCGAAGCTATCACATACCCAATTTGCTGAAGCGAGGCCAGCTGGCCGCGACTCAGTACCCGAATTTCTTGACGACCATAGAGCATTGGAACCACCTGATCCCATCCCGAACTCAGCAGTGAAACGATGCATCGCCGATGGTAGTGTGGGGTTTCCCCATGTGAGAGTAGGTCATCGTCAAGATTAAATTCCGAAACCCCTATCTGCTGATGCAGGTAGGGGTTTTGTTTTTGTCCCCAGGAAAGTCCGCGAAAGCTCGTGATAAATTTGCACAGTTATTTTCGAGCTGGAACACTAGAATAGCCCCACCTTAGCTGAGCCAGAGCTGTTTATGCCCGATCCGTCAGACATTGATAGGTTGTCAGATCTGCCCCTGAGCGATCTGGTGGCGTGTCATGAGTGCGACTTGTTGATGCGCAAGCCTCGGCTGGCCCATGGCGAAAAAGCCGAGTGCCCCCGTTGCGGGTATGAGCTTTATGCTCATCGGCACAATGTAGTCGAACGCAGCCTTGCCTTGGTTATCGCCGCCCTGCTGTTATATGTGCCGGCCAACTTCTTACCCATCATGGAACTCAATCTGCTCGGGCAGTCCTCCCAGGACACCGTTTGGAGTGGGGTGGTCGGCCTGTTTGATACCGGCATGCAAGGCATTGCGGCAGTGGTGTTCTTGTGCAGCATGGGCATTCCGCTACTCAAGTTGCTTTGCCAGTTGGTGGTGTTGTTGTCCATCCGCTTGGATTTTGGCCGCAGTTACGGTTTGTTGCTGTATCGCATTTATCACCATCTACGAGACTGGGGGATGCTTGAGGTCTACCTCATGGGCGTACTGGTGGCCATCGTCAAGTTGGCAGATATGGCGGCCATCACCGTAGGCCTTGGTCTGGTGTGCTTCATCAGTTTGTTGCTGGTCCAGGTCTGGCTGGAAGTGGTGATGTCACCCCATCAGATCTGGCAGGCGTTGTCAGGAGAAGATGCCCATGCGGGCGATTGATGCAGGGATTTTGATCTGTACGGAATGCCATGAGTTGAATCGGCAGGATGCTGAGGCCGATAACCAAACTTGTACTCGCTGCGGTGCGCTGGTTCACCCCCGCCGCCCGAACAGCTTGATGCGCACTTGGGCATTGTTGATCACGGCCGCGATTCTTTATATTCCGGCCAACATCTTGCCGATCATGACTATCAACTCGCTGGGCGAGGGCGCCCCGAGTACCATCATGGCCGGTGTCATCGAGCTGGTTCAACACGGCATGATTCCTATTGCCGCCGTGGTGTTCATCGCCAGCATCGTCGTACCCACTTTCAAACTGGTGGGCATCGCTTTGTTGTTATTTTCCGTGCAGCGGCATCAGCCGATGTCGGCGCGGCAACGCATCTTTATGTATCGTTTCATCGAATTCATTGGTCGCTGGTCGATGCTGGATATTTTCGTGATCGCTATTTTGGTGGCCGTGGTGAATTTCGGACGGCTCGCCAGTGTCGAAGCCGGTCTCGGCGCGATCGCTTTCGCCAGCGTAGTGATTTTGACAATGATTGCCGCAGTAACCTTCGATCCCCGACTGATTTGGGATAACACGGAGTCGGATGACGACCATGACTGATTTGCCTACCGCTAAAACTCGACCGGCTTCGAACTGGTCGGCCATCTGGGTCCTGCCGTTGATTGCCTTGATCATCGGCGGCTGGCTCGGCTGGCGGGCTTATAACGAGACCGGAATCGAGATCAACGTGCGCTTTGAGAGCGGCGAAGGCATCCAAGTCAACAAAACCGAAGTCGTCTACAAAGGGATGCCGGTCGGCAAAGTGACGGCCCTTACCCTCGATGACCAAGGCAGCTCCAAGGGCGTGGTCGCGACCATCGAGATGAACAAGGACGTCGAGCAATACCTCAAGACCGGGACGCGTTTCTGGCTGGTCAAGCCGAGCGTGAGCCTGGCCGGGATCACTGGTCTGGAAACCCTGGTATCGGGTAACTATGTGGCTATCAGCCCGGGTGAAGGTGAGTTGACCCGTAAATTCAAGGCGCTGGCCGAAGAGCCGCCATTGTCGGACGCCAAGCCGGGTTTGCACCTGACCCTCAAGGCTGATCGCTTGGGTTCGCTGAACCGTGGCAGTCCGGTGTTCTACAAACAGATTCAGGTCGGTCAGGTGAAGAGTTACCTGCTGTCGGAGGATCAGAGCAAGGTCGAGATCAAAATCTTCATCGAGCCGACCTATGCCAACCTGGTGCGCAAACACACGCGTTTCTGGAACGCCAGTGGCATCAGCATCGATGCCAACCTCTCGGGCGTCAAAGTGCGCAGCGAGTCCTTGGCCAGCATCGTGGCGGGAGGTATCGCGTTTGCCACGCCGGAAAACCGTAAAGACAGCCCACCTACGGACCCAAGCCTGCCGTTTCGTCTGTACGAAGATTTCGATGCCGCCGCCGCGGGGATTCGCGTCAAGGTCAAGCTCAGCGACTTCGAAGGATTGCAGGCTGGCCGCACGCCGGTGATGTACAAGGGCATCCAGGTCGGTAGCCTGAAGACCTTGAAAGTCGACCCGGACCTGTCCAGCGCCAGCGCGGAGCTGACCCTCGATCCGTTGGCCGAAGATTATCTGGTGGCCGGCGCTCAGTTTTGGGTCGTCAAACCATCGATTTCCCTGGCGGGTATCACCGGCCTGGAAGCGTTGGTCAAGGGCAACTATATTGCCGTGCGACCGGGTGACAAGGGCGGCGCGCCGCAACGCGAATTCGAAGCCCGGGCAAAAGCGCCACCGTTGGACTTGCGTTCCCCGGGGCTGCACTTGGTCCTGCTGACTGAAAACCTCGGATCGCTGGAGGTTGGCAGTCCGATCCTCTACAAACAGGTCAAGGTCGGGTCGGTGCAGAGCTACCAGTTCTCGCGTAAGAAGAAGCGGTTGATCATTGGGGTACACATCGAGAAGGAGTACGAAGGACTGGTCAACGGCTCGACACGCTTCTGGAACGCCAGTGGTATCACCCTCACGGGAGGTTTGACGGGCGGGATCCAGGTCAAGAGCGAGTCCCTGCAAAGCCTCATGGCCGGCGGGATTGCCTTCGAAACTCCGGAACCGAATGTGCCGCTGAAAAGACGCATCCCACGTTTCCGTCTGTTTGCCGATCACGAAGCTGCACAACAACGAGGCACCGTGGTCACGATCAAGGTCGACCGCGCCGATGGCTTGCGCAGTGGTACGCCGATCCGTTTCAAAGGCCTGGATGTGGGCAAGATCGAGGATGTCGATCTCAGCGCCGACATGCAGTCTGTGCTGCTTACGGCGCGTATCACCGAAGTGCCGGAGCGCATCGCCCGGGTCGGGTCCCAGTTCTGGGTGGTCAAGCCTGAGTTGGGGTTGATCAAGACTTCCAACTTGGAAACGCTGGTAACCGGCCAATACATTGAAGTGCAGCCTTCGGCGAAAAACCTCGGGCCGCAAAAAAGCTTCGTGGCCCTGGCCGACCCACCACAAAGCGCTGTGCCCGAAGCGGGATTGAGCCTGGTGCTGAGCGCAGCCCGCCGTGGTTCGTTGAAGATCGGCGTACCGGTCACCTATCGCGAGATCACGGTGGGCAAGGTCACCGGTTATGAACTGGGCCAGACCGCGGACCGGGTGCTGATCCATATCCTGATTGAGCCCAAGTATGCGCCGCTGGTGCGCAGCGGCACACGGTTCTGGAATAGCAGTGGCTTCGGTCTGGACTTCGGTCTGTTCAAGGGTGCGACGGTGCGAACCGAGTCGCTTGAAACGCTTATCCAGGGCGGCATTGCGTTCGCAACGCCGGATGGCGAGCGAATGGGCAATCCGGCCCGACCGGAGCAGACTTTCCCACTGTTCGATAAGTTTGAAGATGAATGGCTGACCTGGGCGCCGAAAATCAGTCTCGGTAAGTAAGGTTATTGGATGTAGCACTTGTGGCGAGAGCTTGCTCCCGCTGGGCTCTGTAGGAGCTGGCGAAGCCTGCGATCTTTTGATCTTGATCTTGATCTTGATCTTTTGCTTGAGACTCAAGTGCCTGGGAAAAGATCGCAGCCTCGTTGCACTCGACAGCTCCTACACAGCTCCTACACAGCTCCTACACAGCTGCTACACAGTTCTTACGGGCACAGTCGAGCGGGAGCAAGCTCCCTCGCCACGGTGCATGAAAAAGGCCGCGATCCATTTGGATCGCGGCCTTTTTCATGTCCGGCTATTCACCTCACACCGGATCCAGCTCCGGCTCGTCGGCCTGGACATTCACCGTGGCCTTCACCGCATCGTGACGACGGATGTATTTCCAGTCCGCTTCGTCGATGTAGATGCCGTTCGGGCCGCTGCCGCCTTCCAGGTCGATGGCGACACTGGCGCAGACTTGCGGCTTCACACTGGCCAGGATCGGCACGAAGCCCAGCTGCAGGCTGGTTTCCAGCAATGCAGCCTGGTTTTTCTCGTCGATGTCCGCTGCTTCGTCCAGGTAGTACGGCAGGCGCACGCGGCCGGCCTGTTCGCGGTCCATCAGGTGCAGCAACAAGTACATGTTGGTCAGCGCCTTGATGGTCATGGTGGTGCCGTTGGATGCCGCGCCGTCGATGTCGGTGTGGATCACTGGCTGGCCGTTGACCTTGGTGATCTCGAACGCCAGTTCGAACAGGTCCTTGAGGCCAAGCTGGTTGTGGTTCGCCGCCACCAGCCGTGCCAGGTACTCCTTGGCTTCTTCGTTCTTGTTGTCCTGCTCGGCGCTCTGGCTGAGGTCGAACACTGACAAAGTCTCGCCTTCCTCGTACTGGCCGGCACTGTGGATGATCTGGTCGATGTGTTTGAGCGCTTCCTTGTTCGGCGCCAGGACGATCCGGAAGCTCTGCAGGTTGGAGACCTGGCGCTTGTTGATCTCGCGGTTGAACAGCGCCAGTTGGTGCTCGAGGCTGTCGTAGTCGCTGCGGATGTTGCGCAGGGTCCGGGCGATGTCGGTCACCGCCGCACGGCGCGCCTTGCCCAGGGTCAGCGCTTCATCGGTGCGGTGGGCATAGGCGTTGATCAGCAGTTGCAGGCGTCGCTCCATGTCGTCTTCGCTGTCGAACTTGGCCACGCCCTTGAGGCGCACCTGGGCATACAGCGCTTCGATCTGGCCGTCGACCCGCAGCAGCCCTTGCCAGCTGTCCTGGTAGTCATTGAGCAGCGGCAGCAGGTTGTCCATGGAATCGTCGACCGGGTCCATGAACGGCGTGCCGAACGGCAAGTCCGCCGGGAGCAATTGACGACGGCGCAGGGCGTCGTCGAGGGTGCGTTGCTTGGCTTCCATGTCGGCGATCTGCCGACCCACCAACTGCAACTTGGCGGACAACTGCTGGACGCGCTCGGTGAAGGCATCGCTGGAGCGCTTGAGTTCGTCCTGGGCGGCTTCCATCTGCGCCAGTTGCTCGAGCTTTTCGCCTTCCTCGGCGCTCAAGGTCTGGGTGCGACGGAAATCTTCCAAGGCTTTTTGTGCATCGAGGACCTGCTGGTACAGCGCCTCGGTCTGGGTCTTGCTCGCGGCGCGGTCGGCAGCCACGGCTTGCTGGGTCTTGAGCTGCTTGAGTTCTTTTTCCAGGCGCTCTTTCTGGTCGCGCAGTGCGGCGCGGTCGGCCAGGGCTTGCAGGGCAGGCGGCTCGATGTGGGACAGGTCGATGGACAGGCCGGGCACTTCGAAACGTTCGCCCTTGAAGCCGTCGAGGATCAGTTCCATGGATTTGACCCACTCGCCGTTCTCGTCCAGGGCGATGCCGTGTTCGCCCAGCGGCAGGCTGAACAGGGCGCTGTTGAACAGGCGCATCAGGCGTTCGACGTCCTGTTGCGAGAACTCTTCGCGCAGGCGGGCGTAGCTGTTGTTGTCGGCGTGATCGAGTTGCTGCTTGACCGACTTCAGGCGTTTTTCCAGGTCCCGCAGACGCTCTTCCAGGTCTTCGGCGCTGAACTGCCGGGACTGGGCCAAGGCGCCGGCCAGTTCGTCGTGGGCGTCCTTGGCGGCGAGCAATTGCTGCTCCAGGACCTTGACGTCATCCACCAGGGCAAAGCGGTTCTTGAGCACCGACAGCTCGCCGATCCAGCGTTGGATGCCGCTGATTTCCCGCTCCAGGCGCATCAACTCCTGAGTGCCGCCGCGCTGGTCGTTCTGCAGTGAATCCTGTTCGTTGCGGTAGTGCTCGGCCTGGATGGTCAGCTCTTCCTTGCGCGCACTGGCGTAATCCGACCAGGTGCCCAGCAACGAGTCGAGCAATGGCGACAGGCGATGCAATTTGCCGCGCAGGATATCGCGCTGCTTCACGCCATTGGCCAGGGCTTCCACCAGCGGACCGGCCGCCACCAGGGAGTTGTAGTCCTGCTCCATGCGGCGTACGTCGCGGAAGGCTTCTTCGCACGCGGCGATGTAGTCCACGCTACCGGAGCGCAGGCTGTGCTCGAACGCGTCGAGGAACAGTTGCTTGAGCTTGGCTGCAGTGATTTCGCGCATGTGCAGCAGGTTGATGAACAGCGCGCGGAAGGTCTTGAGGCTTTGCTCGCTGGTGGAACGCAGCGGGATCAGCGTCAGGTCCAGCGGGATCGAGGTGTGACCACCCACCAGCAGGCGTCGCAGTTCATCGGGCTTGAGTTCGTAGGCTTTCAGGCCTTCGCGCTCCAGGTTGGTGAACAGCTCTTTCTGACGCAGGCAGGTGTCATTTTTCTGATAGTGGGCCAGGTCCAGTTTGCCGGCGTAGGCAAAGAACTGGTGACCGAAACCGCCGCCAGGGCCGCGACCGACCACGCCAATCACGTGCGGGCCGTGGGGCAGGGCGACTTCCACCAGGATGTAGCTGGTGTCCGAGGCAAAGTAGAACCGCCGGGATTGCTCCAGGCTGTACTTGCCGAAGCTCATGTCCGACATGCGCGCCAGGATCGGGAACTGCAAGGCGTTGATCGAGGCGGATTTACCGAGGTTGTTCGCGCCATAGACCGACAGCGGTTCTTCCAGCGGGAACAAACCGAGGCTGTAGCCGGCGGTGTTCAAAAGGGCAAAGCGGCGGATGCCGTAGCGTTCCTTGCTCATGCGTCGGTCTCCTGTTCTTCGGCAATGGCGCGGGCCAGTGCGTCTTCTTCGCTCTCACCTTCAAATTCGCTGAGGTCCAGCGGATCATCGGTCTGCAGCAATTTTTCGTCGCTGTCTTCGTCGATCAGCACCGGCGCCGGCAACGGCAGCACACTGTGCAGGCTGGCGGCCAGGTCGCGGTCCTGCTGGACCGACAGGCACACGTCGAGGAAACGATGCATCGGCGGCAGGAAGCGGTACACGCCGTTTTCTTCGCTGGCAAAACCCAGTTGGGTCATGCGCCGCATGATTTTCTCTTCCAGTTCTTCCTGGGTCTGTACTTCGGCCTGGATGAACAGGTCGCGGTACTTTTCCAGCAGCGACGGCAGCTCATCGCGGCCCAGGCTGCCGCCGTCGAGCACGGCAATCGGGTCGCGGCCCTGGTCGGCCAGGTGCTCGACCAGGATGAAGGTGAACAGGGCCAGGCGCTGGGCGGTCTTGTTCACCGCCGCGGCGGCCAGGTCCGGTACGAAGTAATAGAAGCCACGGGTATCGCACACCAGTTCGAAGCCCAGGGCCTTGAACAGCGTGCGGTACTGGTCCTGGAAGTTCGACAGTTGCGCGTACAGCTCCGGGTCGCGGCGGCTGACGTGGTAGCCCTTGAACAGCTCGCGAAAGATCGGCGCCAGCTGGGAGAGTTCGGATAGATCAAGATGCATGGGGGATGCTCGCAGAATCCTCGACGGCGGTGTCGCCGGCCGAGAGCAGGGCGAAGGAGCGCAGGCTGACCTGATGCTCGTGAGTGTGATAGTCGCGGCGTTCCAGACGCTCGCGCTTGAAACGTTTTTCCCGCGACAGGCGCGAGAACCAGTACAGCAATTCGTCGGTGGCGCCGTCCGGTTCCTGCTCCAGCAGCCAGGACATCAGGTCCGGCATCGGCAGGGCGTCTTCGCAACGCTCGACCATCTCGCGCACGGTGCGTGGCGCGCGTGGTGCATCGCCACCCTTGTGGGTCTTGTGGGACTTGGGGAAGCGCGCCGGTTTCGGTTCGAAACGGGCCAGGGCGTAGACATAGGCTTCGACCTGGCTGGCGCTGCCCAGGAACGTGCTTTGCGGCCGGGTGAACAGCGGCATGGCGGCCTGCGGTACGGCATCGATGCCTTTGCGCCGGATGGCGGCCAGGGCCAGGGCGGCGCCACGGGTCACGGCGTTGTGGCGGCGGGCCTCTTCGCGCAGTGGCAGGAGCAATTCTCGGGCATGACGCAGGGTCAACTGGGCGCTGGTCTGCATCTCCAGGATGCGCGCGTGGGTGCGCAGCAGCATGTCGTCGTCCACCAGGTGACCGAGGCGCTGCTGTTCGGTGAGCATGCGCAACAGCACGTTCTCGACCTTGCGCACGCCTTGCTCGAAGGCGCCGTCGGCGTTCACCAACTGGATCATCGGCTCGACGTATTCGTCCCAGGTCGCCAGCACTTCGGCATAACGCTGGCGCAACGGGATCTGCCGGTCGCTGGTCTTGGCTCGTTCGGCGACGGCCACCAGGGCCTGTTCGTCGTTGGCGAGTTTCTTGAGCACGTCGCGCACGCGCATGTCCAGCAGGCGCAACTGGCGGGCCAGGTCGTTGCCGTCGCGCACATCGAAGGCGTCCTGGATGTAACCGGCCAGGCGCTCGAGGTGACGCAGGTAGGCTTCGATCTCCAGGCACAGGCCCAGCCGGTGTTCGCGGCGCAGGTAGGCGAGGAAGTCATGGATCTGGGCGTTGAGCTCGAAGCGGTTCGGGCTTTTCGCCACCGGTACGAGGATGTCCAGGCGGATCCACACATCCAGCAGGCTGGTGATGTCCTGGGGCGTGCTGTCCAGTTGTTGGGCGGCCAGCTGTGAACGCAATTCGTTGAGGCTCAGGGTGCCCTGGTCGAAGTGCTCGCACAAAGGTTCCAGCAATGCCCAGTGTTCAGCGAGGGCGCGCAAGACGCGCTTGGGTTCGATCATCGCAATGGCCGTCGGGTTGGCAATTAAAAGCGGCGATTGTACTGCATCGGGCCGGTTGCGATTCACCCCTTGGACGGACTGTCGTTTGCTATCGATCAACTATTGGCTCAACAGGGAAGCGATCCGCGCCGAAGGGCGGTAGAATCGCTCCCACTTTCCGTTATCCACAAGTGGCCGACCCTTGCTTATCGAGTCCCGTCGCCGCGCCTATCTGACCGCCATGCAGGTGGTCAACTGGCTGCCGCGTACCGAATTGCCGTTCGCCGCCCCGTCGCGGCCCGAGCTGCTGGAAACGCCCGAGCCCGAGTACATCGCGCCGGTCGTGACTGCGCCTGTGGCCAAGACGGTTGCCGAGCCGGTGGCGCCCGTGGTCGAACGGCCAAAAATCGAAGTGCCGCGTCCCAGCCTGGCCTCGACCCGTACCAACGCCAAGCCGGTGGAAGAGGTTGTCGAGGCGCCGCCCAAGGCCCCCTACGTCGCACCGCCGCGTTTCGCCCTGCAGCTGCTGCGGGCCGGGCGTTGCCTGCTGTTGGTGGAGTTGCCCACGGGCGAGCCGTTCCAAAGCCGTGACCCGGCCTATCTGCTGCTCAAGGACATGCTGCGCGCCGCCGGTCTGCCAGACAGCCCGCAGATCATTGGCGAACCGGTGCGCTGGCCGCTGTTGTCGCGCGGCACCATGGACCAGGGGCCCGAAGCGGCGCGGGATTTCGTCCAGGGGTTCGTTTCGGCGCGTCTCGAAGACGAGCCCTGCGTGTGCCTGTGGCTGATCGGCCTGCCGGCGGTGAAGTTTGCCGGCGAGGCGGACGCCGAAGCGTTCAATCGCGAACTGCAGGTCGAAGGCCTGGGCTCGGCCTGGGCGTTGCCCGGGTTGGAATTGTTAATGGAAACGCCACAGCGCAAGGCTGATGTCTGGCAAGCCATGCGCCGGCTGATGGCGCGCTGGAAAGAATCGAATGAGTGACGCTGTATCGTTCCGCCCGATGACCGAGGCGGACCTCGACGCTGTACTGAAAATCGAATACGCCGCCTACAGCCACCCCTGGACCCGCGGGATATTTCTCGACGGGCTGGGCAAATACCAGATTTGGTTGATGTTCGAAGGCCAGCAGCAAGTCGGCCATGGCGTGGTGCAGATCATCCTGGATGAGGCGCACCTGCTCAATATTACCGTCAAACCGGAAAACCAGGGCCGTGGCCTGGGCTTGCGCCTGTTGGAACATTTGATGTCGATCGCCTACAAGGCCCAGGCCCGGGAATGCTTCCTGGAAGTGCGCGACAGCAATCGCACGGCGTTCCGGCTGTATGAGCGCTATGGCTTCAATGAAATTGGCCGGCGCCGGGATTACTACCCGGCGGTGGGCGGCCGTGAGGATGCGGTGGTCATGGCTTGTACCTTGGTGGACTGAAGCGCCACATCACATTGAGGTTGACCACAACGCCGCCATCGCGAGCTTGCTCACGATGGCGATTGTCGGCTTACCGCTTGCCATCCAGCGGATCGATATCCGCCATTTCCGCTTCATCCAGCCCATCGCCTCCGCCAATATCGTTTTCATCGACGACACTCAGGTCCCAGTCCGCCTGTTCGTCGTCCCCGGTCTCGTGGGCATCCCGAGCGCCGTCTTCGCGGATGAGGGTTTCCGGGCTCATGTCGTCGTCGGTCGATTCGTGATCATCCGTCGAAGCCCCGGTCAGCCCGGCTTCACGGACGCGTTCGCGAGGCATCAGGTGCTCGCGTTCGTTTTCCGGCAGTTCGTCACCGATTTTCGCGCTGGGTTCTTCTTCGTCGAACTCCAGTTCATGCATCGAGCCCATGCGATCTTCGTTGTCGTCGATGGGTTCCGGTTGCGTCGCATCGAAGGGGCGTCGTGAATCATTCATGGCAATTCCTCATACTATGGGCCTTACTGGTGTCGACCGGCAGCGCATCCAGGAATTCCAATGCATTGCCGACGTGACCTCGACCGGCGGTCGTTTGTCACAGTTGCGCACTCTCAATCGAGGCTAGACAGCATGAACGAATTACAAGATCTGATTGATAACAACGCGCGCTGGGCCGATGCGATCAAGCAGGAAGATCCTGACTTCTTCTCCAAGCTGGCTCGTCAGCAAACCCCAGAGTACCTGTGGATCGGCTGTTCCGATGCGCGGGTGCCGGCCAACGAGATCGTCGGCATGCTGCCGGGCGATCTGTTCGTACACCGCAACGTGGCCAACGTAGTGCTGCACACGGACCTCAACTGCCTGTCGGTGATCCAGTACGCGGTGGACGTGCTCAAGGTCAAACACATCCTGGTCACCGGCCATTACGGCTGTGGCGGCGTGCGTGCCTCGATGCAGGACCGGCAACTGGGCCTGATCGACGGCTGGCTGCGCTCGATTCGCGACCTGTACTACGAGCATCGCGAGGCGTTGGGCCAATTGCCGACCGAGGAGGAACGTGTCGACCGCCTGTGCGAGCTGAACGTGATCCAGCAGGTGGCTAATGTCGGCCATACCAGCATCGTGCAGAACGCCTGGCACCGGGGGCAGAAACTGTCGATCCATGGCTGCATCTATGGCATCAAGGACGGACGCTGGAAGAGCCTGGACACCACGATCAGCGGTTTCGAACAGTTGCCACCGCAGTATAGGCTGCGTCCGGTTGGCGCGCCTTGATTCCGGTTCGTCAGTCGCGGTGACATTGGCGGCGCCAGTGCCGTAGAAACTTCATTCCCTGCTCATTGGGCGGTTCGTCATAGCCGGTAATCCAGCCATGACAGTTGGGCGAACCGCACCGGCAGGCGAACTGTCGATACAGTTTCTGTTCGGTACTGGCGTAGTCCATCGTCAGGCAGTCACCTTCATCGATACGGGCCAGTGACCACAGCCACAGCTCGCTCATGTCGAGGAAGACATTCGGGTCGCAGGAATGCAGCAGCAATCCGGCGAAGTGTGGGTCATACATGTGGACGTCCGGCAGGATCTGCAGCGTGTGCAGGCGCCGTCGGCTCACCAGCAGCCCCGAAACCCTGCACATCCTCTCCATGGGAGCGAATGGTTTGCGGGCGACGATGCCGTTGCCGCGCCCGTCGGTCGTGTGATGCACTTCGAAATCGCGCGCCGAGGGGTAGCCCAGGCGGGTGCTGAGTTGTTTTTCCGGGTAGATGCAATCCCGATTCTGTGAACAGGCCCTATCTGTTATGAACGTGGTCATGACAGTCCTTGTCGGTGCTAAACACTCGACTTTCTGGCGCTGGCGATCCTGCCGGCGATCGTTGAAAAAACCTTGATAGCTTCGCCCAAGTCGGGGGCGTCATCTACTGTCAACTCTGACAGGCGCCAAAAGCGCTTTCCCGTGTCAGCCCAAACCTACGCGGGAAAGCACCTCAAGGTTTAGACCGCCTCGGCAGGCAGCGGCATAGGCACCTTCAGTTGTGGAAGTTGCGACTTGATCGCCGGCGTTTCGCATTTTTTCGCTGCATCTGCCGGCGTCAAGTTGCGAATGGAGGTGTAGAACAATTCGCAGGTCTTTTCCTTTTGCGTGACCTGCCAGGTCTGCGTGCACTGGTTCAGCAGTGTGCTCGGGTCGGTGCCTGGCTTGCTGCCCATGCCGGCCTGCCAGCATGAAGCACTCAGGTCCTGACCCATGACTTTCAGGCCAGCGGCATCCGCCTTGGCTTCGTCACCGTCGTAGCTGTCCTTGTCGGCGGCGTACCAGATGTAGCTCGGATGATTGGAACCCAGGACCGGAACCTTGACGCCGCTGCCGGTTGTGATGGTCGCCAGGCCGAGTACATTCACGGTCGGGCCGTACTGGGTCTTGATCCAGTCCCGAACGGGCGCTCCGAAGGCCACCATTGGCAATGCGGCGCCGCTGGCGGTTTGGGTGACCTGCGTGACCATGGTCGTCTGGTAATCGTTGAAGTAGCTGTAGAGCCCCGCCAGTGTGCTGCCGGCGTTGGATGGCGCCGCGATGGGCGCGATGTCGATGATGGTCTGGTAGGCCGGCGTCTGTTCAACAGCAATGCCGTTGACGGTCAGCAGCGTGGCCCAACGATCGGTGGTGGCCGACTCCAGGTAGTCCTGGGCCTGGGTCAGGGAGTAATCCGGCGGGAAGTGCAGCAACTCGACACTCTTGCGGTTTTCCAGGGCCATGCCCAGCGGCAGGAACAGGTACCAGTTGTAGGACCATTTCTGGTCGCTGTTGAGTTTCGAGGCGCCGTTGTACGCCAGGTCCCCGGCGTCAAGCAGGGCCTTGAGCGGTTGGCCGTAGCTCTTCGGTACGCCGCTGATGTGGGCATAGACTTTATCGTTGTCGCTTTTGACACTGACCTTGGCCGTGCTGTAGCCGTCGCGCTGTACGCTTTGGGTCAGGTAATGCTCGACGGTCTGCTCCAGGGTCCAGTCGCGAAAGCAGATGACGTTGCAGTTGTTGGGATAGGCGAAGAGGCGAGTGACGCGTTCGGTGCTGCCCAGTTGTACGTCAATGTCCTCGGCGTGAGCAGTGGCACTCAGGGCCAGGGCGGCAAGAGGAAGAACGGCGAGTTTGAACATGCTCAGATCCTTTTCAGCGTGAGGGACCCCTAAAACAGGGCGCCCCCAATACTGAAACAGACCGGGCCGAAGAAAAAGTGGGCCGAGGGAAATATCGGCCCTTTTTTATGGCTTTATGGCATCACTGGCGGCAAATAACTCAATGTTGTCCCCAGTGCCCATAGCAGCGCCAGCACCAACGGCGTATGCACCAGCAACTGCACGAAGGAAAAACCGATCAGGTCCCTGGCCTTGAGCCCCAAGACCCCCAGTAACGGCAGCATGTAGAACGGGTTGATAAGGTTTGGCAGCGCTTCGGCGGCGTTATAGATCTGCACCGCCCAACCCAGGTGATAGTTCAGGTCGTTGGCCACCTGCATGACGTAGGGCGCTTCAATGATCCACTTGCCGCCGCCAGAAGGAATGAAAAAGCCCAGTACCGCCGAATAGACACCCATTAACAAGGCGTAGGTGTCATGGGAGGCAATCTGGACGAAAAAGGTCGAGATATGGTGGGCCAACGTCTGGGCATCGCTGCCCTTGACTGTGGTCAGCAAGGCGGCGATCGAGCCGTATAGCGGGAACTGGATCAGTACGCCGGTGGTGGTTGGCACTGCACGGGCCACCGCATCGAGAAAACTGCGCGGCCGCCAGTGCAGCAAGGCCCCGAGCATGATGAACAGGAAGTTATAGGTGTTGAGCCCGGAAATGGCATTGATCGCAGGTTTGGTCGAGAACTCATGGAACAGCCAGCCGGCCGCCAGCAGCACCAGGGCGATGGTCAACAGCGGGCTGTGTTCCAGCCATTCCCCGGGACGGGTGCGCGGTTGCAGCACCGGCATGCTGAAGCTGGGGTCGATCCCGCAGGCGGCGGCGTCACGGGCGCTGTTCGGGCCGGGG
Organism: Pseudomonas brassicacearum; assembly: GCF_009601685.2. Lineage (NCBI taxonomy): Bacteria > Pseudomonadati > Pseudomonadota > Gammaproteobacteria > Pseudomonadales > Pseudomonadaceae > Pseudomonas > Pseudomonas brassicacearum. Next base: position 5,558,162 of record NZ_CP045701.2, on the reverse strand, counting down.
GCGGTGGCGTAGGCAATGATCAACGAGATCACAATCAGCGCCAGCAGCATCACCCCGGACTGCCAGAGAAAGATGGTCTGGGTGAACGGAATGACGCCAGTGATCGACAGGATCGACGGCGGCAGGCTGGCCGGGTTGGCCTGCAATTGTGCGGCCGATGAAGACAACCCCAGGGCCCACACAGCACCCAGCCCAAGGTATGCGGCGGCGCCGGCGGCGCGATAGTCCATCTTCAGATCGGTGCGACGGGCGAGGGCCCGCACCAGCAGGCCGCCAAACACGAGCGACAGGCCCCAGTTGAGCAACGACGCGACCATGGAGATCAGCGCCACCCACGCCACGGCAGAGCGGCCGTTCTTCGGGATCCGCGCCAAGCGATCGATCAACTTGACGGCGGGTGGCGAACTGGCGACCACGTAACCGCCGATCACCACGAAGGCCATCTGCATGGTGAACGGGATCAGGCTCCAGAAGCCGTCGCCAAACGCCATGGCGGCTGCCGTGGGCGGGGCGCCGATAATTTGTGTCGCCAGCGCGACCACCAGCACCGCCAGCGCGGCAAAGACCCAGGAGTCGGGGAACCAGCGCTCGGCGAAACTGGAACAGCGCAAGGCGAAGCGGGCGCAACGGCTGTCTTCGATGTCGGTGGTCACGGCAATTACCTCGTTTTTATGGTTATGGGTATTGGGGGGCGGCAAGGCCTCAGCGGTCAGCCATCAACAGTAGAGCAATCCAGTGACCATGGGACGCTTGTCAGGGTTTCGAGAGCCTCCATGATTATTTTCAAGAGCGGCTTGTAAGGCTCTTTAGAAAAAAAACGCCGGGCCGATGGCAAGGGAACAGCATTCAATTCTCCTGCTGTCGGAGCTGCCCATGTTCAACAACCGCCTGAAGCAGGAGCTGCTGGCTCTTCGCCAAGAACTGTCCAGCCTTGCACAAGTCAAGGACAGCCTGGATCGCGAAATGCTTGGCCTCACCCTGGACGCCGAGGGACGGATTCAATCGGTCAATCAGAATTTCCTCGACGAGATGCGCTACAAGAGCCAGGACTTGATTGGCCGGCCTGTGGATGAGCTGGTTCCCGCATATTTGAAATCCAATGAGTTCCAGGTTCGCTTCAAGTCGGCGCTGACCCGGGGCGAACACTTTTCCGGTGCCGTGCGCCTGGTTCGCGGCAATGGTCAGGAAGCCTGGCTGCGTTCGATCCTTCAGCCTGTACGGAGTACCGACGGGCGGATTCGCTACTTTTCGATGTATTCCAATGACCTGACCCGCACCATCGAGGCTTCCCGCGAGCATGAAAACCTCATTGGCGCGTTGGTGCGTTCAACGGCGGTGATCGAATTCGATTTGGGCGGTCACGTACTGACGGCCAATGATCGTTTCCTCAACGCCATGGGCTATAGCCTCGCGCAGATCAAGGGCAAGCATCACCGCATGTTTTGTGAGCCTGAGGAGTACAACAGCGCGGCCTACCAGCAGTTCTGGAAGCGCCTGAACAGCGGTGAATTCGTGGCTGGCCGTTTCAAGCGTATCGACAGCAATGGTCGTGAGGTCTGGCTGGAAGCCTCCTACAACCCGGTGGTCGATGCCAACGAGCGACTGTATAAAGTGGTCAAGTTCGCCACCAACATCACGGACCAGGTCAACCAGGAAAAAGCTGTCGCCGAGGCGGCCAGCATCGCCTACAGCACCTCGCTGCAGACCGACAACAGTGCCCAGCGCGGCACGACGGTGGTGACCCAGGCCGTGGACGTGATGCGCGACCTGGCCCGACACATGCAAACCGCTGGCGAAGGCATCGAGGCGCTGAATGAGCAATCCCTGGTGATTGGCACCATCGTCAAGACCATCAGCGGCATCGCCGAACAAACCAACCTGCTGGCGCTCAACGCCGCGATCGAAGCCGCCCGGGCCGGCGAGCAAGGGCGCGGCTTTGCGGTGGTGGCCGATGAAGTGCGACAACTGGCATCGCGCACCAGCCAGGCGACCGATGAAATCGTCGGCGTGGTCCGTCAGAACCAGGACATGGCCCGCAACGCCGTGGCACTGATGACCGACGGCCAGCACCAGGCTGAACACGGCCTGGCCCTGGCCGCCGAGGCGGGCACGGTGATCGTCGAGATTCAGGACGGGGCGAAGAAAGTGGTCGATGCGGTGAGCCAGTTTGCCAATCAGCTATCGACCTGAGGAAAACTGCTGAGCTAGCGGCCGCTATCGCGAGCAAGCTCGCTCACACAGTTCTCCCTGAATAGCCTTGATATTGTGTTCGCCGCCACCCCCTGTGGGAGCGAGCTTGCTCGCGATGGCGGCCACACATTCAACATCCTGGCACGCTGACTCAACCTGATCGGCGAGTGTTCAATCCCCCAGCGCTTCTCCTTCCCGTCGCGGATCCGCACCGCCGGCCAGAGACGTCTTTCCTTGTGCATCACGCACCCGGACGATCGCCTGGGTACCGCTGTTCATGTCGATCTCGCTCACCGCATGGCCTTTGTCTTTCAGCGCCTGGACCAACGCCGGGCTGAACTGTCCCTTTTCCAGTTCGGTGGGGCCATTACGGCTGCCGAAGTTGGGGAGGTTGATGGCGGTTTGCGGGTCCAGGTTCCAGTCGAGCAGGCCAATGACCGACTTGGCGACGTATTCGATGATTTGCGAGCCACCCGGCGAACCAACAGCGGCCAGCAACTCACCACTCTGACGATCGAAGACCAGCGTCGGCGCCATGGACGAGCGCGGGCGTTTGCCGGGTTCGACGCGGTTGGCGACTTTTTGCCCGTTTTCTTCAGGGATGAACGAGAAGTCGGTCAGCTGGTTGTTGAGCATGAAGCCCTGGACCATCAAATGTGAGCCGAACGCCGACTCCACCGTGGTGGTCATGGACACAGCCCCTCCCAGGTCATCCACCGCCACCACTTGCGAGGTGGAGATGCGCAGGGGGGAACGGTCCGGGGCGTAGGCCACCTGGATGCCCGGTGGTGTGCCGGGCTTGGCGACACCCATGCTGCGTGAGCCGATCAGGCCTGCGCGGCTGGCCAGATAGTCCGGATCGACCAGGCCCTTGACCGGCACGGGGACAAAATCCGAGTCGGCGACGTACTGGGCGCGGTCGGCGTAGGTCAGGCGCTCCGCTTCAGCGATCAAGTGCACCGCCTCGGGCGCAGGCTCGAGGCCGGCGGGTTTGTCGGTCTTGAGTGGTTTCAATGGCGCGAGGGCCTTGTGGCTGTCGCGCTGTTCCAGGGCCTGTAATGTCCCGAGGATCTGCGCCAAGGCAATCCCGCCTGAAGACGGGGGCGCCATGCCGCACACTTGCCAGCGTTTGTAGTCGGAGCACAACGGCGCGCGCTCCCGGGCGGCGTAGCCCTGGAGGTCATTGAGCGAAAGGCTGCCGGGATTGGCGTTGCCTCGCACCTTGGCGACTATCTCCTCGGCCACCGGCCCTTTGTACAACGCATCCGGGCCCTCGTTGGCAATGCGCTTGAGCACGTTGGCCAAGGCTGGATTCTTCAGTAGCGTGCCGACCGCTTTCGGGCTGCCATCGGCGTTCAGGAAGTAGGCGGCCATGTCCGGCGAGCCCGGCAGGGACGGATCGGCCGCGATCAACGAATGCAACCTGGGCGAGATCGCAAAACCTCGTTCCGCCAGCGCGATGGCTGGCTCGAACAGTGTCGCCCATTCCAGGCGCCCGTGTTTGCGGTTGGCCAGTTCCAAGGCGCGCAACACTCCCGGCGTGCCAACGGAGCGGCCGCCGATTTGGGCAGCGGTAAACGGCATGGGTTTGCCGTCGGCTTGCAGGAAAAGTCTTTCAGTGGCGCCGGCCGGTGCTGTTTCGCGACCGTCGTAGGTGCGCACGGTCTTGCCATCCCACAGCACAATGAACGCGCCGCCGCCGATGCCTGAAGATTGTGGTTCCACCAGCGTCAGCACCGCTTGCATCGCAATCGCCGCGTCGATGGCCGAGCCGCCGCGCCGCAACATCTCCCGCCCGGCCTCGGCCGCCAAGGGGTTGGCCGCGGCGGCCATGTGCTTGTCGGCGTGGCGGGTCTGCAGATCGGTGCGGTAGCCGGAAGCGATTTCCGGTGCGCTGGGCAATGCAGGTGTGGTGGTGGAGGAGGACGGGGCCTTACAGGCGATGAGTGTCAGGGCGACAGCCAGTAACGAAACGGCTGACAGGTGACGAAGGTTCGGTTTCAGATCTGTAAGCACGTGTCGCTCCATCCGTGGCGTGGAATAGAGACCGACTGTAGCGATGCGAGGCGTGTGGCGCAAATCAACAAGCCCCCTCGCCACAGAGGTGCGCAATCAAATCCTGAGAGGGCAGGTACTTTTCTCGAGGCATAAAAAACGGCCTATCTTTCGATAGGCCGTTTTTAGTACTTGGTGGCTACACAGGGACTTGAACCCCGGACCCCAGCATTATGAATGCTATGCTCTAACCAACTGAGCTATGTAGCCAAGTGGCGCGCATTATTCGCTGGTAACGAAGATGTGTCAAGCGTAAATCTGAAATATTTCTCTGCGCTTTCAACCGCTTAACAATCCTCGCCGCAAATCGCTATCAACCGAGCTGAAATCTCCCTGTGTTGGCACTCAAGGCCTGGCTGCCCTGGCTCAAGGTATCCGCCGCCACGTTCACGGCACGTGCACCTTCGAGCAAGCGCATCGCTGCCTGGTCGACTTGCTGGATATTGCCGCTGACCTCGTCGGCGGTGCTGGCTTGTTCATCCACGGCGGTGGCGATTTGCGCCAGGGTGTCGGTGACGCTTTGCACCGCGCTGGCGATTTCACCGAGCCGCTCGCCAAGGCCGGTGACCGCTTGGGCGTCGGTCTGGGCCTGGCCGCAGGCGGCTTCCATCAGGCTGACAGCTTCGTTGACCGTGGCGCGCAGGCTGTCGACGGTGGCGGCAATCTGTTGCGTGGAGGATTGGGTACGTTGCGACAGGCTGCGCACCTCGTCGGCTACCACCGCGAAACCACGGCCCTGTTCCCCGGCGCGAGCGGCTTCGATGGCGGCATTGAGGGCCAAGAGATTGGTCTGCTCGGCCACGCCGCGAATGGTATCGACCACCAGTTGGATCTGTTGCCCCTGTTCGCTGACCCGCCCCAATGCGGCGGCGGTTTCGTTGAGGCGCTGGTTGAGCTGCTGGATGCTTGCCGTGGTGCGTTGGCTGTCGCGGCTGCTGTCGGTGGCGATGCGACGGGTCTGCTGGGCGCTATCGGAAGCCTGTTCACAGCTCTTGGCCACGCCCTGGGAGGTGGCGGCCAGTTGTGTCGCGGCGGCAGCGATCTGGCTGATCTGCATCTGCTGGGCTTCGACTTCGCCCAGGGCGCCGCTGGAGTGTGTGTTGAGGGTGCGCACGGCATTGCTCAACTGCAACGTTTCGTGGTCCACCCCCAGCAGGCTGTTGCGCAACTGCACCACGGCAACGTTGAGGGCGGTGCTGATGGCCGCCAGTTCATCGCGCCCCTCTACCGGCACTTGCAGGCTGAGATTGCCATCGCGCAGCGCTTCGGCCAGCAGGGTGATGCCGCTGGCGCTGCGCCGGATCGACGCTTGCAGGCAAACAAAAAGGTACAGCGCCGCCAGCAGCAGGCAGCCCAGTACCGTCGCGACCAGGGTGAACTGGCGAATCGCCGAACCGTGGTAGTGGTCCAGTCGCGTATCCAGTGCCACCAGGGACTGTTGCCGCAGGGTCGCCAGGTCGGCGAGGAGGGCATCCATGTGTTTCTCGAAGTCTTCGGGCTTGAGATTGATGGAGCCGCCGAACACGCCGTCATCCAACACCTTCAGGCCGGCATCCAAGTGCTTGAGGCTGCCCTGGTATTGTTCGGCCCAGATCTGCAATTCGCTGGGCAGGCGGGTTTCCAGCAGCCCTCCGGTCTTGACCAGTTGGTCCCGGGCGTCGCCGATACGGCTGCGCAGGTCCCGCAGTTGCAGGCGACTCTGCAACGTGAACTGACCTGAGACCACTGAGGCCTGTCCAACGCTGGCCAGGCGACCGACCCGTTCGATCAGGTCCGGCGTCTGCTGGGTGGAAATCTGCGTCAGCAAATACGTCTCCAGCCAGGAGGCGAGGGTCAGGCGGTTGTCCATGACCATTTGTTCGCGCAAGGCCTGCAGGGCGCTGAGGGCGGCGGTGAAGCGGTCGTAGCCATCCGGCCACCAGCCCACGCTGCCCAGGCTTTTCGAATCCAGACCGTTGAGGCTGGTTTGCAGGACTTGATAGCGCGCGAGGGTATCGGCTTCGGCCCCTTCGGTTTGCAGGGTGTTGCCCAGGTCACTGGCGGCCTGGGTGAGGGCCGGTTGCACTGCATCGTATGCCGCCATGGCAGCCAGCGTCGCGGGTGTCGGCTGCCGATTGGTTTCGGTGGCACGCCAGCGCGCCGCGCGGTTGCGCTGGGCAGTGAGCAGATTGTCCAGGTTATCCAGGGCCATCAATTGGCGCACCCCGGCGCGTTCCCCGGAAATCAGACTGAGCTTGTCGCGATAGTCCTGGCCGATGAGCCACAGGCTGCCCATGAGCGGCAGGATAAAAAGCAGGAACAACAACTGGAACTTGCGGGCGAAGCCGAAATGCCCCAACAACCTGATTCCCGGTGATAAAAAAGCCTGCATGCCCATACTCCCCTGAACACCCTTGCACTATTTTTGTGCGTTTTCTACACAAGTGCCGAAACAGGTGCCCTTTTAAAAGGCCTCGAAAGTTTGTCCAAATCGGCTCGGTAGGCCAGCTCTGTAGCGAAACTTCCCATTCTCGGTCCCCTTTGTAAGGAGCCGCGTTGTAGGTCATTAACAAGGCAAGATTCAGACCATGGCGTTGGGCTATCACCTTGGATTTCGACAATTTTTCAAGGTCGATAGCTAGCTAAGGGGATAGCCTTGCTGCACCGAAAAATGGCACATTGACGCACCTGCCCGTGTGCATCCCTCTGTCGTATGGAAACTCCCATGGCTATCAGCAATACCCAGGCCGAGATCCCCTCCGTTGCCGCCACTGCGCAAAGCAGCCCGTTGGTCATGCGGATCATCGGCGCCGTGGCGCTGGCGCACCTGATCAACGACTTGATCCAGGCCGTGCTGCCCTCGATTTATCCGATGCTCAAGGACAGCTATGGCCTGACATTCACTCAGGTTGGCTTGATCACACTGACGTTCCAGTTGACCGCCTCTTTGTTACAGCCTTGGGTCGGCTATCACACTGACCGGCACCCCAAGCCCTGGCTGCTGCCGGCCGGAACGGTGTGTACGCTGATCGGCATTGTGATGATGTCAATGGTCGGCAGTTTTGCCCTGATCCTGGTGGCGGCGGCATTGATCGGTATCGGCTCGTCGACCTTTCACCCGGAAGCGTCGCGGGTAGCGCGATTGGCCTCGGGCGGCCGCTACGGGCTGGCGCAATCGACGTTCCAGGTGGGCGGTAACGCCGGCTCTGCCTTTGGCCCGCTGCTGGCCGCGGCAATCATCATTCCCTATGGCCAAGCCAATGTGGCCTGGTTCGGGTTGTTCGCCCTCTTTGCGCTGTTCGTGCTGTACCGCATCAGCCGTTGGTACGCCAACCACCTGAACCTGTTCAAACTCAAGCAAGGCCAGGCGGCTACGCATGGCCTATCCAAGGGGCGGGTCTTGAGTGCGTTGGCAGTGCTGGGGCTGCTGGTGTTTTCCAAGTACTTCTACATGGCCAGTTTCACCAGCTACTTCACGTTCTACCTGATCGAGAAGTTCGACCTGTCGGTGGCCTCTTCGCAATTGCACCTGTTCCTGTTTCTTGGGGCCGTGGCGGCGGGGACTTTCTTTGGTGGACCGATTGGCGACAGGATCGGGCGCAAGGCGGTGATCTGGTTCTCGATCCTCGGCGTGGCACCGTTCACCCTGATCCTGCCTCACGTCGACCTGTTGTGGACCAGCATTCTCAGTGTGGTTATCGGCTTCATCCTGGCTTCGGCGTTCTCGGCCATCGTGGTGTATGCCCAGGAACTGGTTCCGGGCAATGTCGGGATGATCGCTGGTGTGTTCTTCGGGCTGATGTTCGGTTTCGGCGGGATTGGCGCCGCACTGCTGGGGCACCTGGCGGACATCCGGGGCATCGAGTATGTGTACTGGTTGTGCTCGTTCCTGCCGTTGTTCGGGGTGTTGGCGATTTTCCTGCCGAGAACTCGAAAGGCTTGAGGCGAGAATATCCATGTAGCTGAGCCGACGCCTTCGCGAGCAGGCTCGCTCCCACATGGGATTGTGGGTGTTCAGGCATCCAGGCCCCGAAACGAAGTCCCGGCATGCCAGCAGCAATGGGCTGGTACGTGAATTAAGTCTCCAGTTAAAACACACTGAGTCTTGAATCGCTACTTGATGAGTACACTGCAGTTGCGACCAAAGTACAGGTTTGTACAAGCCTTAAGTTGGGGTTTGTACAAAAGACGGTCGTGTTAATTTGCTGTTGTGGTTAATGGCTGGAATGGAATCTGCGGCATTATTCAAGGGTCACCCTTGTGGTGACTGAAAAAGCAGGCTTTCACATTCTTTCCACCTATCGCCCTTATTGTCCCGGACATAAGGCCTTCAACTCTTGATTTGATGACCTCTGCTGCTCTGCGGGCGAACAGAGGTGAGTTTGCGCCCCCACCTACCACGCTGAAGTGCCTATAAGTGCTGTATCGCCAAGTGCTTACAAGGTGTTTGCCTTGTGAGCACCTAGCAGCCGTGATCGATTGTTATTGCCGTGTCGTGCACACGTTAGAGGCTGCCGTCTTTGATGTTGGCCATATATAGAATCAGGCGGGGAAGGATATGAAGTTCAAGTCATTGCAGGCACGTATTTGTGTCACGGCAGGCGTATGCCTGTTTGTTTCATCCATTAGCTTGATTGTCTACGGGCTCTTTAGTGCCCGGGCCAATGAGCAATATGTCGCGACCGAAGTCAGCGCGCTGGTTGAAGAGTCAACCATCCGGGAAATCCAGAACCTGGCCGAATCCCGGGCCAACGCCATCCAGGCCAAGTTGCAAAATGCGCTGGATGCGGCCCGCACCATGGCCAATGCCTTTGCCGCCAGCAAGGCCTCGCAAAGCCCCCTGGCATTGGGCCGGGAGCAAATCAACAGCGTACTGCTCAGCGTCCTCAAGGATAACCCGGACTTCAACGGCACCTATTCCTGCTGGGAACCGAATGCGTTGGACGGGCAGGATACGGCGTTGCGCAATGCAGAAGATGGCAATAACCCGCTGACCGGGCGTTTCACGCCTTACTGGACGCGCAGCGCCGATGGTCATGTCGCGGTGCAGCCATTGGTCGAATATGACTCCCCGGACCGTCACCCCAACGGCGTGCCCAAGGGTGGCTGGTACAGCGGCCCGCGCGACACGCTGAAGGAAAGCGTGTTGGACCCCATTCCTTATGTGGTCCAGGGTAAAAACGTCTGGCTGACCACCTTGTCGGTGCCCATCGTGTCCAACGGCAAGTTCTACGGCGTGGTTGGGGCTGACTTCGATATCGCGTTTATCCAGAAACTCAGCGAGCAGATGTCTGCCGATCTCTACGGCGGCAAAGGCACGGTTTCGATTTTGAGTAACCAGGGCTTGGTGGTCGCGGACAGCCAGCGGACCGACCTGATTGGCCAGCCGATCAAGACCTTGTTGCCTGACTCCTGGGAAAAAGTGCTCAGCGATATCCAGGGCGGACGGGGTGATGGCCTGCTCAATGCGCAAACACAGAATATCGAAGTGCTGATGCCCATTGCGCTCGGGCGCACGGGCAAGCCCTGGGCGGTGTTGATTCGCCTGCCCAAGGCTGTGGTCATGAGCCAGGCCATCGCCCTGGAGCAGGAACTGCAGGCGCGCAGTCTCAACAACAGCATCTGGCAGGTGTCGGTAGGGTTGGTCATTTCGTTGTTGGCCCTGGCTGCCCTGTGGTATGCCGCGGCCAAAATCGTCGGGCCGATTCGCGAAGCCGCGGCCTTGGCTGCCACCATCAGCCTGGGCGATTTCTCGCGTCGCCTGGTGCAGAAATCCGAGGATGAAGTCGGGCAGTTGTCTGCGGCCCTCAATGACATGTCTGAAAGCCTGCAACGGCAGGTGCGGGTGGCCGAGCGGATTTCCGAAGGTGACCTGGACCTGGAGGTCCGCTTGTCGTCGCCCCATGACACCCTTGGCAAGTCATTGGAGAAGATGGTCAGCAACCTGAACCAGCTGATTTCCGAGGTTCAAATCAGCGCCACCCAGATCACCGGCAGCTCGGCGCAGGTCACCGACTTGAGTCAGTCACTCTCCGATGGGGCCTCCAATTCCGCCTCGTCCATCACCGAAATCAGCGCGGTGATGACGCAGATGGCCGCCCAGACCCGGGACAATGCCGCCAACGCCAAGAAAGCCGATGAGCAATCCCAGGCCTCGCGGGCCGATGCCGGGGAAAGCGACAAATTGATGAGTGAACTGATTGCCGCCATGGCCGAAATCGACAACTCGGGCAAGGACATCACCGCGATCATTACCACCATCGACAACATCGCCGCACAAACCAACCTGCTGGCCTTGAACGCGGCGATCGAAGCTGCCCGGGCCGGTGAGCTTGGGCGCGGTTTTGCCGTGGTGGCCGACGAAGTGCGTAGCCTGGCCGCCCGCAGTGCCGAGGCGGCCCAGCAGACCGCCGCGCTGATCGCCGATTCCTCGAGCAAGACCCAGCGCGGCATGATCATCGCCGGCCGGACCGCCGAATCGCTGAAGAACATCGTCAGTGGAACCGGCGCGGTGTCGAGCCTGGTCTCGCTGATCTACCAGGCCTCCAGCGAGCAGGCTTCGGGCTTGCAGCAGGCCAGTATCGGGCTTGAGCAGATCGACGAAGTGACGCAGAAAAACCAGTCGAACTCACAAGAGTGCGCGGTGGCGGCCAAGGACCTTTCGGAGCGAGCTTCCCTGATGCAGCGGGTGCTTGGGCGTTTCAAAGTTAAAAGAGGCTAACGAGCGTCTGTTGCGAGGGAGCAATTTCCCTCGCAACGACCCTCGAATGAACGGCATTACGACCTAGCAGGCTTTTTGTTATCCTCGCCGCCTTCTTTTCATGGATGAAACCGGGACAAGCCATGGCTAACGACACCCCGTCACGCATCGGGACGATACTGCTGGGCCTGCTTTTTGGCCTGATTGGCATTGGCTTGCTGGGCATTGCCGTCAATCTCAGCCTCGACCGACATGACTTCCTCGCCCGGGCACAGACCGCCGATGGCATCGTCAGCCACTTGAATGCCGGTGGCTCGCATCCTGAGATCGCCTTCACCACCGTCAGCGGTGAAAAAATTTCCTATCCCCAGGGCGGCTTTATCTTCGGTTATCAGAAGGACCAACGGGTGCGGGTGCATTATCTGCCCGAGCAGCCGGCTGGCAGTGCCATCGTCGATACCCCGGCGGCACTGTGGGGGACCTCCGGCGTGCTGGGTTTTATCGGCCTGGTGTTCACCCTTGTCGGCCTGCTAAAAGCCACCCGCCAACGCGGTCGCGATGCGGCTCATTCACATAAAGGACTTTGAACGTATGAGCTACAACATCCCACTCCCGGTCAACGAAAGTCGCTGGCAGTACCAGACCGCCAGCGGTGGTGGCCTGACCGTGGTCATGGTGGCGGGCAGTGGCGGCTCGATTACCCTGCGCTCGCCGCTGGGGGAAGACGTCAGCTACCGCTATGGTGGCGTCGGCGTAGGGGTCGGGTTTGGCGCTCGGCTGCCGCGTTTCGGCAAGATCAATATCCAGATCAAGGGTAAGAGCGTGGCCGGCGCGGGGGCGGCGGAGGCTTTTCCCAGCACCGGCAAGGTGTTTGTCAGCGACGCCCTGGTCGATCGCGACCTGACCAGTGACGACATCACCGGCCCTTGCATGTATACCGAGGTGGGTGTGGGCCTGGGGATCGGTGGTTCGGCCACAGCCTTGCTGTTCGGGCTCGATTCCAAGTTGCTGGCATTGTCGGTGGCCCTGAGCTCCAACCCGGCAACCTCCCTTATTGCTTCGACCACGGTCAACCGGCAACTGGCGCGCTCGGCCAAAGGGGCGGTGGTCATGGCCGGGGTGAACGCGGGTGTGCAGGCCGGTGGTGGCGCGGCGATCTACATGGGTTATCTGTTCTAGTCAGATTGTGCGAGCGGAGAACAATCCCGGCACCTAAAACCTGTGGGAATGAGTTCGCTCCCACAGGGAGTTGCGCCCGTAAAGATTGGCATGTGCCGAAAGCATAATGAAAATATTAGTCATCGCTTCGCTAGGGTTTTTATCGCTCATTCAAACATCACTATCCTTTGCGGATAATGCCAATGGGAAAAATCTCTATTTACAGAGATGTGCCATGTGTCATGGGGCAGATATCAAGGGGACAGGGCCGTTGGCTCATAAAAGCAATCCACCTACACCTGATCTTACAACTGCCGCTTTCAAGAAACGACTCGGTGATTATCCGGGTGTGATTGTGTCGTCGATCATACTTCGACCCAATGGGGATTTGATTCCGAGGACCTTGCGAGAGAATGGTGTGAAACTATCGCCGTATCCTTGGAGTGTTAAGGATTTTCGCGATTTGAATCAGTATATGGGTGGTGTGATTTCAAAGAGTCGATGATTTTTGGGCTGCTGTTGATCTCTTGAGTGCGATAGAAACGGTTTGGGGTGGTGTGTATATCCGTTTCTGCGGTAAGGGCTACTGGCGGTTCCGCTGTAAGAGCGGAACCATAAGCAGCCGTTACCTAAATAACGGATATACACACCATCACCCGCAACTTAGACGTTAAAGCGGAAGTGCATCACATCACCGTCCTTGACGATGTATTCCTTGCCTTCCAGGCGCCATTTACCGGCTTCCTTGGCACCGGCTTCACCCTTGTACTGGATGAAATCGTCATAGGCGATGACTTCGGCGCGGATGAAGCCTTTTTCGAAGTCGGTGTGGATCACGGCCGCGGCTTGTGGCGCGGTGGCTCCGACGCGTACGGTCCAGGCGCGGACTTCTTTTACGCCAGCGGTGAAGTACGTCTGCAGGTTGAGCATTTCATAACCCGCGCGGATCACGCGATTCAGGCCAGGCTCTTCCAGGCCCAGGGCCTCCAGGAACATGTCCTTCTCTTCGCCGTCTTCAAGCTCGGCGATTTCCGCTTCAATCTTGTTGCAGACCGGTACCACGATCGCGCCTTCTTCTTCGGCGATAGCTTTTACCACGTCCAGCAGCGGGTTGTTCTCGAAGCCGTCTTCGGCAACGTTGGCGATGTACATGACCGGCTTGGTGGTCAGCAGGTGGAAGCCGCGAATGATCTGCTTCTCATCGGCGCCCATGTTCTTGATCAGGCTGCGTGCCGGCTTGCCCAAGGTGAAGTGGGCGATCAACTGCTCGAGCAGGGCTTTCTGAGCGACGGCGTCTTTGTCGCCACCCTTGGCATTGCGAGCGACTTTCTGCAGTTGCTTCTCGCAGCTGTCGAGGTCGGCGAAGATCAGTTCCAAGTCGATGATCTCGATGTCGCGCTTCGGGTCGACGCTGTTGGAAACGTGAATCACGTTCTCGTCTTCGAAGCAGCGGACCACGTGGGCGATGGCATCGGTTTCGCGGATGTTGGCCAGGAACTTGTTGCCCAGGCCTTCACCTTTCGAAGCCCCGGCCACCAGGCCGGCGATGTCGACGAACTCCATGGTGGTCGGCAGCACGCGCTCCGGGATCACGATGGCCGCCAGGGCTTCCAGGCGTGGATCGGGCATCGGAACGATGCCGGTGTTCGGCTCGATGGTGCAGAAGGGGAAGTTCTCAGCCGCGATACCGGATTTGGTCAGGGCGTTGAACAGGGTGGACTTGCCGACGTTAGGCAGGCCGACGATGCCGCAATTGAATCCCATGGTGTTTCCCCTCGGATAAGTGTCAGGCCTTCTGGCTGTGCAGGTTTTTCATCGCGCGGTTCCATTCACCTGCGAGGATATCCGGCAGCACGCCGAGGGCAAAGTCGATGCTGGCATCGAGTTTTTCCTGTTCGGCGCGAGGCGCACGACCCAGGACAAAGTTTGAAACCATACTGGCAACGCCCGGGTGGCCGATGCCAAGCCGCAGGCGGTGAAAGGTATTCTGATTACCCAGTTGCGCGATGATGTCGCGCAACCCGTTGTGACCGCCATGGCCGCCGCCTTGCTTGAGCTTGGCAACGCCCGGAGGCAGGTCGAGTTCGTCGTGGGCCACCAGGATTTCTTCAGGCTTGATGCGAAAGAAACCGGCCAATGCCGCCACGGCCTGGCCGCTGCGGTTCATGTAGGTGGTGGGAATCAACAGGCGAACATCCTGACCCTGGTGCGAGAAGCGACCGGTCAGGCCGAAATACTTGCGATCGGCTGCCAGGCTGACGCCTTGTGCCTGCGCGATGCGCTCAACAAAAAGGGCCCCTGCGTTATGCCGGGTCTGTTCGTATTCAGCGCCTGGATTTCCCAGGCCAACGATCAGTTTAATGGCAGTCACGATAGGGGCCCTTCCTGGAGTGTGGATAACGATGTCGCAATCAGGCGGTGTTGCGACAGTGGACGAAAATGGCGGATTTACCGTTAAGTAAACTTCGCGTTCTCGCCCGCTGTCTCGCTACGTTCCAGTCCGCGATGTTTCCGGTCACTCCGGCGACAGAGTGAAATTACTCTGCAGCGCCTTCTTCAGTAGCTTCTGGAGCAACACGTGGAGCGTGGACGTTGGCAACAGCCTTGTCATCGCCGTGTGCCAGAGCAACAAACTCAACGCCTTTAGGAGCCTTGAGGTCGGACAGGTGAATGATCGTGCCAACTTCGGCGTCAGCCAGGTCGACTTCGATGAACTCAGGCAGGTCTTTCGGCAGGCAGGAAACTTCGATTTCCGAAGTAACGTGCGAGATTTCGCCGCCTTTCTTGACCGGGGCAGCTTCGTTGACGAAGTGCACTGGAACAACAGCAGTCAGCTTCTGACCGGCAACAACGCGGACGAAGTCAGCGTGCATCACGTGGCCTTTGGCCGGGTGACGCTGCAGGGCCTTGATCACGACGTTCTGCTTGGTGCCGCCAATGTTCAGCTCGATGATGTGGCTGTAGGCCGCTTCGTTTTCGAGCAGTTTGGCAACTTCTTTGGCCAGCATGCTGATGGACTCAGGGGCTTTCTCGCCACCGTAGACTACAGCTGGAACCAGGCTTGCGAGACGACGCAGGCGGCGGCTCGCACCTTTCCCCAGGTCGGAACGCACTTCAGCATTCAGAGTAAATTCGTTCATGTTGTATCTCCAAAATAGCCATGACCGAGTGACGTTTGCGACCAGCGTCAACCACGGTATGGGCAAAAAAGCCCCGCCCCGACAGGTAATGCCGGGGCGGGGCGCTTTTCGTCAACGAGATGTCCAGGGAAGGGCAGGGCCCTTAGCGGAACATCGCACTGATCGATTCTTCGTTGCTGATGCGGCGAACCGCTTCGGCAACAACCGGGGCGATATCCAGTTGGCGGATACGCGCACAGGCTTGTGCTGCTGCGGACAGCGGGATGGTATTGGTGACCACCAGCTCGTCCAGCACGGAATTTTCAATGTTCTCGATCGCTCGACCCGACAGCACAGGGTGTGTGCAGTAGGCAAAGACCTTGGCAGCGCCATGCTCTTTCAGGGCCTTGGCCGCGTGGCACAGGGTGCCGGCGGTATCGACCATGTCATCGACCAGAATACAGGTACGCCCTTCGACGTCGCCGATGATATGCATCACTTCGGAGTGATTGGCTTTCTCACGGCGTTTGTCGATGATACCCAGATCCACGCCCAGGGATTTGGCAACCGCCCGTGCACGCACGACGCCGCCAATGTCCGGGGACACGATCATCAGGTTTTCGAAGCGCTGATCTTCAATATCATCCACCAGGACTGGGGAGCCGTAGATGTTATCCACGGGAATATCGAAGAAACCCTGAATCTGGTCAGCATGCAAATCAACCGTGAGAACACGGTCGATGCCGACTACGGTCAGCATATCAGCCACGACTTTCGCGCTGATCGCCACACGTGCGGAACGCGGACGGCGATCCTGACGGGCATAACCAAAGTAAGGAATAACAGCAGTGATACGAGTAGCCGAGGAGCGGCGGAAGGCATCAGCCATCACGACGAGTTCCATCAGGTTATCGTTGGTCGGAGCGCAAGTCGGCTGAATAATGAAGACGTCTTTACCGCGAACGTTTTCATTGATCTCGGCAGTGATTTCGCCGTCGGAAAACTTACCGACAGAGATGTCACCGAGAGGGATATGCAGCTGACGTACAACACGCCGAGCCAGATCGGGGTTAGCGTTCCCCGTAAAGACCATCATCTTGGACACGCGCAGTACCTGAAGGCTGAGGGTATACCTGGATGAGTATAGGAAAATGGCAGGGGCGGCTGGATTCGAACCAACGCATGGCAGGATCAAAACCTGCTGCCTTACCGCTTGGCGACGCCCCTGTATCTGTTGCTGCGAGTGCCCAGCACTCGATTCCTTTAGAGCAGGTCTTGCAGCTTGCGATGCAACATCGAAACGTTGCTTCCTTTTGCTACAAACCCTGTAAGGGTCTCTGTCAGAAGGGCCGAGACTTTATCAGCTTCAGCTTTGCTTGGGAAGCCCCCAAACACACAACTTCCAGTTCCGGTGAGTTTTGCTTCGGTAAATTTACCTAACAAATTCAAAGCGTTACGAACATCTGGATAACGCCTTGCTACCACCGGTAAGCAGTCATTTCGACTGTTTCCCTTGGGAACGGGGCGCACTTTAATGGGAGGAGAGTTACGTGTCAACAGCGGATCTGAAAAAATTTCTGCTGTACTTACAGAGACTTGCGGCACCAGCACCAAGTACCAAGGTTCTTCGGGGTCCACTGGGGTGAGTTTTTCCCCTACGCCTTCGGCGAAAGCGGCATGGCCACGCACGAAAACCGGCACGTCGGCGCCCAGTGTCAGACCCAGGGCGGCCAGGCGATCCGCGTCCCATCCCAGCTGCCACAAGTGGTTGAGACCGAGCAGCGTGGTGGCTGCATTCGAGCTGCCGCCACCGATGCCGCCACCCATGGGCAGGATTTTTTCGATCCAGATATCGATGCCCAGCGGACAACCGGATTGCGCCTGGAGTTTTTTCGCGGCCTTGACGATCAGGTTGCTGTCGTGGGGGACGCCTTCGAACTCGGTGTGCAGGCGAATCACGCCATCTTCGCGCACGGCGAAGGTGATTTCGTCACCGTAGTCCAGGAACTGAAAAATCGTCTGCAACTCGTGATAGCCATCCGGGCGACGGCCAAGGATGTGCAACATCAGGTTGAGCTTGCCCGGGGAGGGGAGGGTCAGGCGTGCAGCGCTCATGTCATTGCCCCAGCTTGCGCGGCTGCCATTGCTTGATCACCAGCGTGACGTCGAGATTGCTGCCGTGCAGCTTGATGCGTTCGGGCAGCCAATAGCCGCTCTGCTGGGCATAGCTGAGGTACTCGATCTGCCAGTCATCTTGCTCCAGGTTGGACAGGCGGCTGTCGGCGTCGAGGGTCAGACGACTTTTGCTGTCCGGTGCCGGCAGCCCGCGAACCCACCAGGTCAGGTGGGAAACCGGCAGCTTCCAGCCCAGTTGTTCTTCCAGCAGCGCTTCGGGCGTGGGTGCCTCGTAGCGTCCCTGGTTGGCAACTTCCAGTGATACCTGGCCCGGCCGGCCGGTCAGGCGGGCCGCACCGCGGCCCAGTGGGCCCGACAGGCGAATGTCGTAGTAGTCCTGGCGCTGCAGCCAGAACAGCGTGCCGCTGCCGGAGTCTTTGGGTGCGCGGATCCCGATCTTGCCGTCGATCTGCCAGCCGTCGAGGCCGCTCAGTTGTTGCTTGTGCTCGCGCCACTGGGCCTGGTTGCCCTGGCCCTGGACGGATTCACGGGCGCCGAAGCCCGCGCAACCGGCGAGCAAGGCAATGAAGCTGAAAACGATGAAATGGCGCAAAAACATATCTTAGAGAGTCTCGGATCCGGTCAGGCGTTTGATGGTGCTGCGCAAGATGGGGCTGTCAGGCTGATCCTTGAGGAATCGGCTCCAGATCTGCCGGGCTTCGCGTTGTTTGCCGTTGGCCCACAGGACCTCGCCCAGGTGAGCGGCGACTTCCTGGTCGGGAAAGCGCTCCAGGGCCAGGCGCAACAGGCGTTCGGCTTCGTCCAGATTGCCCAGGCGGAAATTCACCCAGCCAAGGCTGTCGAGCACCGCCGGGTCTTCCGGGTTGATCTGGTGGGCCTGTTCGATCAGCAGCTTGGCTTCGTCATAACGGGTGGTGCGATCCGACAACGTATAGCCCAGGGCGTTGAGGGCCATGGCGTTGTCCGGGTCACGCTGGATGATCAGGCGCAGGTCTTTTTCCATCTGGGCCAGGTCATTGCGTTTCTCCGCCAGCATGGCGCGGGTATACAGCAGGTTCAGATCGTCCGGGTACTGCTTCAAGGCTTGTTGCAGCACGCTCCAGGCCTTGTCGCCCTGATTGTTGGCCGACAGGGTTTCGGCTTCGATCAGGTACAACTGGATGCCGTAGTCAGGTTGGGAGTCGCGTTGTACGGCGAGACGGCTCTGGGCTTCGGCGGCCTTGCCATTGCTGATCAGGATATCGGCCTGGCGCAACTGTGCCGGCAGATAGTCGTTGCCCGGGCCCACCTGGGCGTACTCGATCAGTGCGCTCTCAGGGTCATTGCGTTCCTCGGCGATTCGACCCAGGTTCAGGTGGGCCGAGTCGACGTGGCTTTCCCGGGCGATCAGGTCTTCCAGGTAACCCTTGGCCTCTTCCCAGGCCTTGGCTTCCAGGCAGACCAGCGCCAGGGAATAGCGCAACTCGTCGTCTTCCGGGTATTGCTGGACCAGGCTGGAGAACTCCACCTTGGCGTCGTCCATGCGGTTGTTTTCCACCAGCATGCGGGCGTAGGTGAGGCGCAGGCGTTTGTCGTCCGGGTACTTCTTGATGCTTTTTTCCAGCAGCGGCAGGGCTTCGTCGCCGCGGTTGGAGCCTTGCAGCAGGCGTGCGCGCAGCAGGATCGGCGCCACTTCGCCAGCTTCCGGCGGGTTGTCTTCCAAAAGGGTAAGGGCGCCCTGGGTATCACCATCCTGTTGCAGCAGCAGGGCCTTGCCGAAAATCAACTGACCGTTGTGCGGGTGGCGCTGCAACAGGCGATCGAAGCTTTTCATCAGGCCGTTGCGGGTTTCCTGGTCGGTATCGGCGGCGGACAGCGCCAGGAAGTCGAAATGGGTGTCACCCTTGCCCAGCAGGACCTTCTCCATATACATCATGGAGTCGTCGTAGCGCCCGGCCCGGGCCAGTTGCACGGCGGCGGCGCGCTGCGCTTCGAGGTCGTCCGGGGCATTTTTGGCCCAGATCAGCGCGGTATCCAGCGCAGGCTGGTCGGCGCCCAGGTATTCGGCAATGCGAAAGGCCCGCTCGGAGATGCCCGGGTCCTGGGTGTTGATGGCCTGGGTCACGTAGTTGTCCAGCGCAATGTCGAAGCGATTGCGTTGGCCTGCCAGTTCGGCGCTCAACAGGCTGAAGATGGTTTCTTCGCTGAACGAGCCGTAGACCTTGGGTTTTTCAGGTGCCTGCACGCTGTCTTCGACCGGCGGCGTACCGTCCGTCGAAACGGGGGCCATGGACTGGCAGCCGCTGAGCAAGGCAAGAGCGAGGAGCAACGCGGAAGATCTATTCATATAGGAAGAGGACGACTAACCTGCGGTCGGATCATCATGACACAAGCCTTCGGTCAAACATAACCGCCCCGTCGATTTACAACCCCGGGCAGGGCGATAGAGATCGAGTGGTTGTTCTGGATCTGACGAAGTAGGACAATTGCCGGCTTCACGTCACCATCAGCGACCTTGAATGGCCTTCCTTGCACTCGGTATTAACCACAAGACTGCTTCAGTAGACGTCCGCGAGCGCGTGGCCTTTACGCCTGAGCAGCTGGTTGAGGCCTTGCAGCAGCTCTGCCGACTCACCGACAGCCGCGAAGCTGCGATCCTCTCCACCTGCAATCGCAGTGAGCTTTATATAGAACAGGATCACGTTTCGGCCGATTCAGTCCTGCGCTGGCTGGCCGAATATCACAACCTGAGCCTTGAAGAACTGCGCGCCAGCGCCTATGTGCACGAAGACGATGCGGCCGTTCGTCACATGATGCGTGTCGCCTCGGGGCTCGACTCGCTGGTATTGGGCGAGCCGCAGATTCTCGGCCAGATGAAGTCGGCCTACGCCGTGGCTCGCGAGGCCGGCACCGTCGGCCCGCTGCTGGGGCGGCTATTCCAGGCGACGTTCAACGCCGCCAAGCAGGTGCGCACCGACACGGCTATTGGCGAGAACCCGGTGTCCGTGGCGTTTGCTGCCGTCAGCCTGGCGAAGCAGATTTTCAGTGACTTGCAACGCAGCCAGGCACTGCTGATCGGCGCTGGCGAGACCATCACCCTGGTCGCCCGCCATCTCCACGACCTGGGGGTCAAGCGCATTGTCGTCGCCAACCGGACCCTGGAGCGGGCCAGCTCCCTGGCCGAGCAGTTTGGCGCCCATGCGGTGCTGCTGTCGGACATTCCGGCCGAGCTGGTGCACAGCGATATCGTCATCAGTTCCACCGCCAGCCAGTTGCCGATCCTCGGCAAGGGAGCCGTGGAAAGCGCCCTGAAGCTGCGCAAGCACAAGCCGATTTTCATGGTGGACATCGCCGTTCCCCGGGACATCGAACCGGAGGTTGGCGAACTGGACGACGTTTATCTCTACAGCGTCGACGACCTGCACGAGGTGGTCGCCGAGAACCTCAAGAGCCGGCAGGGCGCGGCCCAGGCGGCCGAAGAGATGATTACCGTCGGCGCCGACGACTTCATGGTGCGCCTGCGCGAGCTGGCGGCGGTGGATGTGCTCAAGGCCTACCGTCAGCAGAGCGAACGCCTGCGCGACGAGGAGCTGCAAAAAGCCCTGCGCCTGCTGGCCAACGGCGGCAATGCCGAAGAGGTGCTGGCGCAACTGGCCCGCGGCCTGACCAACAAATTGCTCCACGCTCCCAGCGTCCAGCTCAAGAAGCTGACCGCCGAAGGCCGCCTCGATGCGCTGGCCATGGCCCAGGAACTCTTCGCCCTCGGTGAGGGCTCACCGGATAGCTTTTCGGATAAAAAACCGCAATGAAAGCGTCACTGCTCAACAAACTGGACATCCTCCAGGACCGTTTCGAAGAATTGACCGCCTTGCTGGGCGATGGCGAAGTCATTTCCGACCAGAACAAATTCCGCACCTATTCCAAGGAATACGCGGAAGTCGAGCCGATTGTCGCCACCTATAAACAGTTGCTCAAAGTGCAGGGCGATCTTGAAGGCGCCCAGGCGCTGCTCAAGGACAGCGACCCGGACATGCGCGAAATGGCCGTGGAGGAAGTCCGCGAAGCCAAGGAGCAACTGGTTGAGCTGGAAAGCAACCTGCAACGCATGCTGCTGCCCAAGGACCCGAATGACGGGCGCAACGTGTTCCTTGAGATCCGTGCCGGTACCGGCGGCGACGAGGCGGCGATTTTTTCCGGCGACCTGTTTCGCATGTATTCGCGCTACGCCGAACGTCGCGGTTGGCGAGTGGAGATTCTCTCGGAGAACGAAGGCGAACACGGTGGCTATAAAGAAGTCATCGCCCGGGTCGAAGGCGACAATGTCTACGGCAAGCTGAAATTCGAATCCGGTGCCCATCGCGTGCAACGCGTGCCGGCCACCGAGTCCCAGGGGCGTATCCACACCTCGGCTTGCACCGTGGCGGTATTGCCCGAACCGGACGAGCAGGAAGCCATCGAGATCAACCCGGCGGACCTGCGGGTCGACACTTACCGTTCCTCCGGCGCGGGTGGCCAGCACGTCAACAAGACCGACTCGGCGATCCGCATCACGCACTTGCCTTCGGGCATCGTGGTCGAGTGCCAGGAAGAACGTTCCCAGCACAAGAACCGCGCGCGGGCCATGGCCTGGTTGTCGGCCAAGCTCAACGACCAGCAGACCAGTGCCGCGGCCAATGCCATCGCCAGTGAACGCAAATTGCTGGTGGGCTCGGGTGATCGTTCCGAGCGGATCCGTACCTACAACTTCGCCCAGGGCCGGGTCACCGACCATCGCGTCAACCTGACCCTGTATTCCCTGGACGAGATCCTTGCCGGTGGTGTCGATGCGGTAATCGAGCCGTTGCTGGCCGAATACCAGGCCGACCAGTTGGCTGCGATTGGCGAGTAAGCACAGGTGAACAAATGACCATCATCGCCAGTCTGTTGCGCGCGGCCGAGTTGCCGGATTCGCCCACGTCACGGCTGGATGCCGAGTTACTGCTGGCCGCTGCGCTGGGCAAGTCCCGCAGCTTCCTGCACACCTGGCCCGAGCGGATCGTGCCCAGCGAGGCGGCGTTGCTTTTCTCCGAATACCTGCGGCGCCGGCGTGCCGGCGAGCCGGTGGCATACATTCTCGGGCAACAGGGTTTCTGGAAACTCGACCTGGAAGTCGCGCCCCATACCCTGATCCCGCGTCCCGACACCGAGCTGCTGGTGGAAACCGCGCTGGCCTTGTTGCCGGCGACACCGGCCCGGGTCCTGGACCTGGGCACCGGCAGCGGCGCGATTGCCCTGGCATTGGCCAGTGAGCGCCCGGCCTGGAAAGTCACGGCGGTCGACCGGGTGCTGGAGGCCGTGGCCCTGGCCGAACGCAATCGCCAGCGCCTGGACCTGCACAACGTCACGGTGTTGAGCAGCCACTGGTTCAATGCCCTGGACGGCGAGCGTTTCGAGTTGATCATCAGCAACCCTCCGTACATCGCAGCCAGCGATCCGCACCTGGTCGAGGGCGACGTGCGTTTCGAGCCGGCCAGCGCCCTGGTTGCCGGGCCGGACGGGCTCGATGATCTGCGCCAGATCGTTGCCCAGGCCCCGGTTCACCTCGAGCCGGGTGGCTGGCTGATGCTCGAACACGGCTACGACCAGGCCGAGGCGGTGCGCGATTTGCTGTGTACCCAAGGCTTTGTCGAGGTCCACAGCCGCAAGGACCTGGGCGGTCATGAGCGCATCAGCCTGGGGTGCCTGCCATGCTGAACGATCAGGAGTTGTTGCGCTACAGCCGCCAGATTCTGTTGCAGCACGTCGACATCGACGGCCAGTTGCGTCTCAAGCAAAGCCGCGTGCTGATCATCGGCCTCGGCGGTCTCGGCGCCCCGGTGGCGTTGTACCTGGCCGCCGCTGGGGTGGGTGAGATGCACTTGGCGGATTTCGACACCGTCGACCTGACCAACCTGCAACGCCAGATCATTCACGACACCGACAGCGTCGGCCTGAGCAAAGTCGATTCGGCGATGCGACGCCTTGGGGCGATCAACCCCGAGGTTCGGCTGGTGCCTCACCGCGCGGCCATGGACGAAGACAGCCTGGCCGCGGCGGTCGCGGCGGTGGATGTGGTGCTCGACTGCTCCGACAATTTCTCGACCCGCGAAGCGGTGAACGCGGCTTGTGTCGCGGCGGGGAAACCGTTGGTCAGCGGCGCGGCGATTCGCCTGGAAGGGCAGTTGTCGGTGTTTGACCCACGCCGCCCCGAAAGCCCCTGCTACCACTGCCTTTACGGCCACGGCAGCGAAGCCGAGCTGACCTGCAGCGAGGCAGGTGTGATCGGACCGCTGGTGGGATTGGTGGGCAGCCTGCAAGCCCTTGAAGCCTTGAAGCTGCTGGCCGGTTTCGGTGAGCCGCTGGTGGGTCGCCTGCTGTTGATCGATGCCCTGGGCACGCGTTTCCGTGAACTACGGGTCAAACGCGACCCAGGTTGCAGCGTCTGCGGTGGCCAACATGAGTGAAGCGCCGGTCGGTGTGCTTGACTCGGGCGTCGGCGGGTTGTCGGTTCTGGGGGAAATCCGTCGGCTGCTGCCCAATGAATCGTTGTTGTATGTCGCTGATTGTGGGCATATTCCGTACGGCGAAAAGACTCCGGAATACATCCGACAACGTTGCGCGATCATTGCCGACTTTCTCTTGGGCCAGGGCGCCAAGGCGCTGGTTGTAGCCTGCAACACCGCAACGGTTGCTGCCGTTGCCGATCTACGCCGTGATTTCCCCCATTGGCCTATCGTCGGCATGGAGCCGGCGGTCAAGCCGGCCGCCGCCGCGACTCGCAGCGGTATCGTCGGTGTGCTGGCCACCACTGGCACCTTGCAGAGCGCCAAGTTCGCCGCGCTGCTCGACCGTTTTGCCAGCGATGTGCGAGTCATCACGCAACCGTGTCCGGGACTGGTTGAACTGATCGAAACGGGGGATTTGCAGAGTCCGGCCTTGTATCAATTGCTGCAACATTACGTCGACCCCTTGCTGGCGGCCGGCTGCGATACGCTGATTCTGGGCTGCACGCACTATCCCTTCCTCAAGCCATTGCTCGCGCGGATGATTCCGGAGCACATCAGCCTGATCGATACCGGTGCCGCCGTGGCCCGGCAACTTCAGCGCCTCTTGGCTGAGCGAGGGCTGTTGGCTGAGGGGCCGGCCGGCGAAACGCATTTCTGGACGAGTGCAGACCCGATACATTTAAGAAAAATCCTACCTACGCTATGGCATTCGTCCGGCGATGTGCGAAGCTTCGATCTGTAAAAAAAACGTGAAAATTGCGTAAAACGTGCTGAACTTCTGTTTTAGCGCGGATTTCTATAGCTTTGTATGTTTGTAACAAAATCAACTAAGTCTGTTCGGAAAAGGATGTTTCTAATGAAGCGCTTATTCTGCTTTGCCGCGTTTGCGGCTGCATTGTTGGGGCACACTTATACTGCGCAAGCAGCGGGTGTGGAGTTTGGGGTGGGCCAGACCAGCGACTCGACGATGACTTATCGTCTGGGCATGCAGTTCGATTGGGACAAGAGTTGGCTGCAAAGTGATGTCGGTCGCCTGACCGGCTACTGGAGCGGCGCCTATACCTATTGGGAGGGGGACGAGACATCCAGCAATCACAGCCTGTCGTTTTCGCCTGTGTTTGTGTATGAATTTTCCGGCCAGAACGTGAAGCCTTACATCGAAGCGGGTATCGGCGTGGCGTTGTTCGCCAATACCGAAGTGGAAGACAACAAGCTTGGCACAGCCTTCCAGTTCGAAGATCGCATCGGCTTCGGCCTGCGCTTCAATGGCGGACATGAAGTGGGCATTCGCGCCACTCATTACTCCAACGCCGGCATCAAGTCGACCAACGATGGCGTAGAAAGCTACGCGCTGCACTACACGATGCCGCTGTAACACTTAAATACTGTGGGAGCGGGCTTGCTCGCGATAGCGATAGACCAGCCAAGATAAAGTTGTCTGAGCCACCGCTATCGCGAGCAAGCTCGCTCCCACAGTAGATCAGACCAGAGTTTATCGATACGCCGTCGCAATGCCCTGGCGTTCTTCCAGGCACTCCGGTGCACCCATCTCGAACTCGCGGCAGATCAGTGGGCGCTTTTCGTAGATGGTGCACATCATGCTGTCGCGATCCAGGGCTGCGCACCAACCGTCGTCGAGCCGCAGCATCACTTCCCCACCCCAATCGTCCGTGTCGATAAAGCGCTCCGGGACCCCGGTATCGGTGATCAGCATCACTTCCAACTGGCAGCAGCACGCCGCGCACGTCGAGCACGTGACGGCCGGTGCCGGGATTTCATGGACGGGGATGGTTTTCATGGCGCGCAGTGTAAGGCAATCGGCGACTCAGGGTTGTCCCTTGATCGGATAGCCGTTCTTCGCCTGGCATGAGCCGATATCGGTTGGCAGGGTTTCGGTCGACGACGGTAACGGCCAGAGTGCGGTCATGGAGGCAATGGGGAGCGCGACTTCCCGCGGGCGCTCGACCAGATGATTGAGCACATGCCGCGCTGCTTCGTCCGCCGACCAGTGAGTCGGGGTTGGAAAGCACTCGTCGGGCTCCTGCAACGGGCCGCCGTAGCCAGGGTGTACCAACGTCACATCAACACCCGCGCACGCCAGTTCTGAGCGAGCCGATTCGAACAGATGACGCATCCCGCCGCCACCCGCTTCGATTGGCGAAGGTGGCAGGTAAGTCGCCGGGCTGGCAATGCCTACCAGATGAGGTTCGGTCCCGGCGCGCAATAAGGGCGCGGCCACTTCGATGCAAAAACTGGCAGCCAGCAGGTTGCTGCGCACGATATGCTCGATCAATGTGTGGTCGGTCGGCTGCCCGTCAACATACTCCGCCGTCCCGGCATTGACGATCACCTGGTCCAGGGCGCCCCACTGCCGGGTGATCTGTTCGCTGATCTCGCGCACGGCCTGACTGTCGGTCAAATTGCCGGGCACGCTCAGCACTTGTCCTGGATAACGTACCGAAAGGGTTTCGCACACTCGGGCCGAGGGCGAACTGACAGCCAGGTATGCACCCGTCTGCAGTATCGCTTCAGCCAACGAAGCGCCGATTCCGTTGCCAGCCCCGGTGAGCCAATAGCGCCGTGGCAGTCTTAAACCCATTCCCTACTCCTTTCGATTGGACAGCGCACTGCTATGTGGGTTTTTCAAATAGAGTCCATACGATTAGTAAGACTATATGTTATCGGATGAATAACGCATCCCACAGACGGGCAATTTCTTGTTCGCTAATCGCCCATCCCTTCAACGGCTGCGTCCTGTCGCGCTGGCAGGTTTCTGAACGCGGCCAGCGCACGCGCTCTGGATTGGCTCAAGTCGACAATCGGTGTCGGGTAATCCACGGCGCCAAACAAGCCGCCCTGGGTATTTGGGGTATGGACCTGTTGCCTGTCCAGATCGTTCAGTTCAGGTAGCCAGCGTTTGATGAACAAACCCTCGCGGTCAAATTTTTCCGACTGGCTCAGCGGGTTGAAGATGCGGAACCAGGGCGCCGAATCGGTGCCGGTGGAGGCGCTCCACTGCCAGCCACCATTGTTGGCGGCCAGGTCGCCGTCGATCAGGTGCTGCATGAAAAAGCGCTCGCCTTCGCGCCAATCGATCAACAGATTCTTGGTCAGGAACATGGCTACGACCATACGCAAGCGGTTGTGCATCCAGCCGGTCTCCAGCAATTGACGCATGGCCGCATCGATTATCGGCAGGCCGGTGCGTGCTTGCTTCCAGGCCTCCAGTTCTGCGGGGGCCTTGCGCCACGCGAGCGCCTCGGTTTCCGGACGAAACGCACGATGGCGCGACACGCGTGGATAGCCCACGAGAATATGTTTATAGAACTCGCGCCAGAGCAATTCATTGATCCAGGTCACAACACCGGCACTTCCGCTCTCGAATTCACCTTGATTGGCTTGCAGTGCGGCGTGCAGGCACTGACGCGGTGACACCACGCCGGCCACCAGATAGGCCGATAGCTGGCTGGTGCCGGGCCTGGCGGGATAATCCCGTTCGCCTTGGTAATCATCGATGTGCTGCTCGACAAAGGTGTCCAGGCGCCGACGGGCTTCGGCTTCACCGGCGGGCCAGAGGGCGCGTAGCGCTTGGCTGGGCGGGGCGAATCCCTCGACTTGCGTCGGCACCGGGTCACGGGCAATGCCGGTGGGAGCCTGCCGGGCCGGCGTGGCGACCAGGCTCGGCAATGAGAAGTGCAGACGGCTGTAGCAGACCTTGCGGAACTGACTGAACACTTGGAAGTAATTGCCGGTCTTGGTCAGCACGCTACCGGGCTTGAACAGCAATTGATCAAGGTGGCTGTGAAATTCAACGCCCTGGTCATTCAATGCGCGGGCGACTTCGGCGTCGCGTCGCGTTTCATTCAGGCCGTACTCTTCGTTGACATGCACGGCGCCGACGTTCAGTTCGCGACACAGCTTGAGCAGCACGTGCGGGGCCTGGTGCCAATGCGCAGCGGCGCGGATCAGCAGTGGGATGTTCAATTCGGCCAGGGCCGCACTCAACGCGCCGAGGTTACGCAGCCAGAAATCGATCTTGCACGGTGCGTCGTCATGGACATGCCATTGTCCGGGGCTGGTCAGGTATACCGCCACGCAGGGTCCTTGGGCTGCGGCTGCCGCGAGGGCGGTGTTGTCGTGCAGGCGCAAGTCGCTGCGCAGCCAGATCAGTTGCATGCTGTCTTCCATCTAAAGGAGTTCTCGGCGACTCAGTTCGCGGTGAGCCGATAACGGGTCTTCGGCCCAGGACACGTCAATCATCGACACGCCTGTGGATAACCTGGCTTGGTGGATCGACGCGGCCGGGCCGGCAATGATGATCGGGCAATCAATTGCCCCCAGCAGCCTGGGCAGTTGGGACAGGTTGAGGGCGTGACTGGAATACAGCAGGACGCCGCGGGCCTTGAGGCGCTCGACTGCCAGGGCCAGTTCGCCGGGCGGGAGAGAATTGTCGAATACTTCCACCGGGCAGTCGGCGCTGCTGGCCAGCCAGGCGGTGAGCCACAGGTGCGGTTCCTGGGGCGAGTCCGAATGATTGACCAGCAGCAGGGGCGCGCCGCGCAACTGGCGGTTGTTGTGATAGATCCGGCTACCGAACTTGCTGCGCAGCCACGAATACAGGAAGACCCGTTCCAGCTGCGCGCCGAACTGGCCTTGCCAGCGCAGGTGCAACTCGGCCAGCAACGGCAAAAGCAACTGTTCGCACACGGTCCAGGGCGGGTACAGCGCCATCGCCTGGTTGACCAGGTCATCGATCTGGCGCTCGGCCAGTTGCGTCACCGCCAGCACCAAGGCGTGGCGTTGGCGCTGCCAGTCATTCTCCGGCGCCTGCGTAGGTTCGGTCGGTGGCTGTGGTGCGTCCAGCAAAGGCTTGATCTTGCTCACCGCAACGCCACGGTCGATCCAGGTGAGGATGCTCAGGATCCGTTGTACATGGTCGGCATTGAACAGTCGGTGGCCCTTGGGCGTGCGGTGCGGCACGATCAGGCCGTAACGGCGCTCCCAGGCTCGCAGCGTGACGGCGTTGACACCGGTTTGCCGGGCGACCTCGCGTATGGGCAGCCAGCCTTGCGCCAAGGCCTTGGCAAAATCGGCCCCCAGGTCTTCGCTGGCACTGGAGTCAGGTTCGTTGCTCATCAAATAGCGTTTCGCAAGCTGAGGTTTTCCGGGTGCGGTTGCAGGTAGACCTGCTGTGCCAGGTAAGGATCGGGGTGTTGGCGCAAGTGATGCTTGAGCAACGTCAGTGGCACCACCAAGGGCACGATGCCGAGGCGGTATTGCCCGATCAGATGCTGTACTTCCTGTTTGTCCTCGGCGTCGATGGCGCGCTTGAGGTAGCCGCTCAGGTGTTGCAGCACATTGGAGTGGGTGCGGCGGGTGGCACATTTCTTCAAGGCCGCCATCAATGCACTGAAATAGCGTGGGCCCAGCTCATTGGGGTCAGCCTTGCCCATGCTGCCCAGCAAATTGCCCAGGGCCTTGTATTGCACCGGGTTGTGGGCCATCAGCAGGTATTTGTAGCGCGAGTGGAATTCGATCAGGTTGCGACGGGTCAGTCCGCCGCGACGCAAAAGTTGCCAGGCGGCATAGGCAAATACCCGGGTCAGGAAGTTCTCCCGCAGCACCGGGTCGTTGAGACGACCGTCTTCCTCCACCGGCAGGTCGGGGTGGCGTTCGCAGAAGGCCTGGGCATAGATGCCGCGTCCGCCGCCGTCCTGGGTCACGCCGTTGTGGTCGTAGACCTTGACCCGCTCCAGTCCGCAGGATGGCGATTTCTGCATGAAGATGTAGCCGCAGATGTCATCCAGTTCCCCAGCCATTTGCTGCCCGTAGTCGGCCAGTGGCCGGGTCACGTCGAGGTCGCGATTCACCGTGCCGAGCGCTTCGGGGTGCTCGGGGTTACCCACCAGGCGGATCGGCTCCCGGGGGATACCCAGCCCGATCGCGACTTCGGGACACACCGGCACGAAGTCGAAATAGTCGACGAGGGTGCGGCTGCACAACTGCGATTGTTTGTGCCCGCCGTTAAAGCGAACTTCAGCACCCATCAGGCAGGCACTAATGGCAATTCTGGGTTTAGCGATGGCTGTGCTCGGCATGGGCGACCTCTGATTGGTAAATCTTGTACAGTTTTTCATTTCTGTACAATATTTTCATCATAGGTCCGAACGCGCACAAGTCAACCGGATTTATGTAGCGAGGCGGCGTCAATCTATGTCGCAGGCAGGCTGCTGTCTCTTTCGACAGCAGCGGATAGCGATGGGTGACGCGTTTACTGCAAGCTTGCATGCAAGCGGCGTGCAGCCTCCTGGCCGCTGAGCCATGCGCCTTCGACCCGACCGGACAGGCACCAGTCGCCGCACACATACAGGCCCAGGTCGGCATCGGCCAGGGCGCCCCATTCGTGGCTGCCGGCGGGGCGAGCGTAGAGCCAGCGATGGGCCACGCTGAAGCTCGGTGCGGGCATCGCGCTGTGCAGCAATTCGGCGAAGGCGCCGTGCAGATGTTCGATCACCGCTTCCTTGGACAGGTCGATGTGCTGCCGGCTCCAGTCGCTGGTGGCGTGCAGTACCCAGGTGTCGAGCGTGTTGTCGCGCCCCGGTTTGCTGCGGTTGCGTGCCAGCCAGTCCAGGGGGCTGTCCTGTACGAAGCAGCCTTCCATGGGCGTATCCAGCGGCGTTTCGAAGGCCAGCGCCACGGCCCAGGTCGGGTCCATCTTCACGCCGGCGGCCACTGCGGCCAGCTTCGGTACGGCCGCCAGCAATGCGGTGGCCTGGGGTGCTGGCGTGGCGATCACCACCTGGCCGAAGGGGCCGTGGGTGAAACCTTCTGCGTCCTGCAAATGCCAATGTTCCTGGCCGCGGTACACCTCGGTGATCCGGCAGGAAAACTGCACCTGCAACTTGTCGAGCAAGGCGCGGGTGATGGCGCTCATGCGCGGCGTACCGACCCAGCGGGTCTGTTCGTCCGGCGATGGGCTCAGTTGCCCGTTCTGGAAGTTGTAGAGTTGCGGGTTCCATTCCGCCGCCCAGCCGTTGGTTTGCCAACGCTGGACCTCCGTGACAAAGCGCCGATCGCGGGCGGTGAAGTACTGCGCGCCCATGTCCA
Organism: Pseudomonas brassicacearum; assembly: GCF_009601685.2. Classification (NCBI taxonomy): domain Bacteria; kingdom Pseudomonadati; phylum Pseudomonadota; class Gammaproteobacteria; order Pseudomonadales; family Pseudomonadaceae; genus Pseudomonas; species Pseudomonas brassicacearum. The sequence continues at coordinate 5,527,215 of NZ_CP045701.2, read as the reverse complement.
ATGCGCCGGCGTCGCTGCGTTTGCTCGACATGCGTCCGCCGCTGCCGTTGCTTTTATCGAAGAGTTGAACGATATGCCCGGCCTCCGTCAGGGCCTGGGCGGCTGAAAGTCCGGCGATGCCGGTGCCGATGATTGCGATAGGTACAGTCATGAGGGCCTCGTTTACCTTTCTGTACAGACTACGCCGTCGTTTGAACCTGTACAATTCGGGTTTTTGGTATAAGTTTTACCGTTCGCGTTTGGACAGGTTGTCCTATTGTTAAACACAGACCCTGTCCGATACGAAAAATCCCTGCTTATAAAAATAGACTAATGGGCCGGGTAAAACGCGTTGCGAGGAACATCTCATGCACATATTGCTGACCGGCGGTACTGGTTTGATCGGACGTCAGCTCTGCCGCCTCTGGTTGGGGCAGGGACATCACTTGACGGTATGGAGTCGCCGACCCGAAGAGGTGGCAAAAATCTGTGGGGCCGATGTGCGAGGCGTTGCCAAGCTCGATGAAATTGTCGAGCCGGTGGACGCGGTGGTCAACCTCGCGGGAGCACCGATTGCCGACCGGCCCTGGAGCCACAAGCGCAAGATGTTGTTGTGGAGCAGTCGCATCACCTTGACGGAAGTTTTGCTGGCGTGGCTGGAGCGTTGCGAGCCGAAACCGCAGGTGTTGATTTCCGGTTCTGCAGTGGGTTGGTATGGCGACGGTGGCGAGCGAGAGTTGACCGAGGAGTCGGGGCCAGTGAGCGAAGATTTCGCCAGCCAGTTGTGCATCGCCTGGGAAGAAACCGCGCAACGGGCCGAGGCGTTGGGCATACGTGTGGTGCTGGTTCGTACCGGCCTGGTCCTGTCTGCCGAGGGCGGCTTTTTGTCGCGGCTGCTGTTGCCGTTCAAACTGGCGTTGGGCGGGCGTATCGGCAATGGTCGGCAGTGGATGCCGTGGATTCATATTGACGATCAAATCGCCCTGATTGATTTTCTTCTGCACCGCTTTGATGCCAGCGGTCCTTATAATGCGTGCGCTCCGAACCCGGTGCGCAACCGCGATTTCGCCAAGGCCCTGGGGCATGTATTGCATCGGCCAGCCGTGGTGCCGATGCCGGAACTTGCGTTGAAAGTCGCGCTGGGGGAGTTGTCATTGCTGTTACTTGGCGGCCAGCGCGCAACGCCGGCCCGATTGCAGGCGGCGGGTTTCACCTTCCGGTTCACTGATTTGCCTGCGGCCCTGGAAGACTTGTCCAGCCGCCTTTGAAATAGGACGTTGCATGACCGATCACGCGTTGCTTCTGGTGAATCTGGGTTCGCCTGCCTCCACTTCGGTGGCCGATGTGCGCCGCTACCTCAATCAATTTTTGATGGACCCGTATGTCATCGACTTGCCATGGCCGGTGCGACGCTTGCTGGTGTCGCTGATCCTGATCAAGCGCCCCGAGCAGTCGGCCCATGCCTACGCCTCGATCTGGTGGGAGGAGGGTTCGCCGCTGGTAGTGCTCAGTCGCCGGCTGCAACAGGCCATGACCGCACAGTGGACCCAGGGCCCGGTGGAGCTGGCAATGCGTTATGGCGAGCCGTCCATTGAATCGGCGTTGGTGCGGCTGGCGAGCCAGGGTCACAAGAAAATCACGCTGGCGCCGTTGTATCCGCAGTTCGCCGACAGCACCGTGACCACGGTGATCGAGGAGGCCAAGCGAGTCGTGGGGGAGAAGAAACTCGATGTGCAGTTCTCGATTCTCCAGCCGTTCTACGATCAGCCCGAATACATCGACGCCCTGGTGGCCAGCGCCAAGCCGTACCTGATGCAGGAACACGATCATCTGTTGTTGAGTTTCCACGGCTTGCCGGAGCGACACCTGACCAAGCTCGACCCTACGGGATTTCATTGCTTCAAGGATGCCGACTGCTGCAAGAACGCGCCGCCGGAGGTCATGGCGACCTGTTACCGCGCGCAATGCATTCGCACTGCCGAGTTGTTCGCCCAAGGCATGGGGCTCAAGGGCGGCCAGTGGTCGGTGTCGTTCCAGTCGCGATTGGGGCGGGCCAAGTGGATCGAACCCTATACCGAGGCACGCCTGGAGGAACTGGCCAAAAGCGGCGTGAAGAAAGTCTTGGTGATGTGCCCGGCGTTCGTGGCCGACTGTATTGAAACCCTGGAGGAAATCGGCGATCGCGGCCGTGAGCAGTTCCGCGAGGCGGGGGGAGAGGAGTTGGTGCTGGTGCCTTGCCTCAACGATGAGCCGCAGTGGGCGCAGGCGTTGAGTACTCTCTGCGAACGGGCGCCGATAGCTCTGTAAACCTCGAAAAGCATCGCGGGCAAGCCTTGCTCCCACAGATTTTGTCTTGACCACTCAAGCATGGTCCACTCAAAACCTGTGGGAGCAAGGCTTGCCCGCGATGACAATAGTACAGGCGGTGAATCTACAGCAGCGGCTCATCCGCCTGCTTCTGCTTCCAGCTGTCATTGCCCGGCAGCAGCAGGTTCAACACGATCGCCACCACCGCGCACAGCGCGATGCCTTTGAGGCCGAAGTCGTCCGGTCCAGTGCCGGTGCCCACCAGTACACCGCCGATGCCGAACACCAGCGTCACCGACACGATCACCAGGTTGCGCGCCTCGCCCAGGTCGATCTTGTGGCGGATCAGCGTGTTCATGCCCACCGCGGCAATCGAACCGAACAACAGGCACAGGATGCCGCCCATCACCGGCACCGGGATGCTTTGCAGTAGCGCGCCGAACTTGCCGATAAATGCCAGGCTGATGGCAAAGATCGCTGCCCAGGTCATGATTTTCGGGTTGTAGTTCTTGGTCAGCATTACCGCGCCGGTCACCTCGGCGTAGGTGGTGTTGGGCGGGCCGCCGAACAGGCCGGCGGCGGTGGTGGCAATGCCGTCACCGAGCAGTGTGCGGTGCAGGCCGGGTTTTTTCAGGTAGTCGCGACCGGTCACGCTGCCCACGGCAATCACGCCGCCGATATGCTCGATGGCCGGCGCCAGCGCCACCGGCACGATGAACAGGATCGCCTGCCAGTTGAACTCCGGTGCGGTGAAGGCTGGCAGGGCGAACCATGGCGCGGCGGCGATTTTCGCGGTGTCCACGACCCCGAAGAAAAACGCCATGGCAAAGCCCACCAGCACGCCGGAAATGATCGGCACCAGGCGGAAAATGCCTTTGCCGAACACCGCCACGATCAGGGTGGTGAGCAGGGCCGGCATCGAAATCAGCATCGCGGTTTGATAATGAATCAGCTCGGTGCCGTCGCCGGCCTTGCCCATCGCCATGTTGGCGGCAATCGGCGCCATGGCCAGGCCGATGGAAATGATCACCGGACCAATCACCACCGGCGGCAGCAGCCGGTCGATGAACCCGGTGCCCTTGATCTTCACCGCCAGGCCCAGAAAGGTATAGACGAAACCTGCCGCCATCACGCCGCCCATGGTCGCGGCCAGGCCGAACTGGCCCTTGGCGAGGATGATCGGGGTGATGAAGGCAAAGCTCGAGGCCAGGAACACCGGCACCTGCCGCCCGGTGACGATTTGGAACAGGATCGTTCCCAGGCCGGCGGTGAACAGCGCCACGTTAGGGTCCAGCCCGGTGATCAGCGGCATCAACACCAGCGCGCCGAAGGCGACGAACAGCATCTGCGCGCCGGACAGCACTTGGCGCCAGAGCGGATCGTTGAACTCATCCTGCATGCTCAAGCGTCCTTCTGCTTGGTGCCGAAGATCTTGTCGCCGGCATCGCCCAGGCCCGGGATGATGTAGCCGTGTTCGTTGAGTTTCTGGTCGATGGACGCGGTGTAGATGGTCACATCCGGGTGGGCGTCCTGCACGGCCTTGATGCCTTCGGGAGCGGCGACCAGGACCATGGCGCGGATGTCCCGGCAGCCGGCTTTTTTCAACAGGTCGATGGTGGCGACCATGGAACTGCCGGTGGCGAGCATCGGGTCGATGATCATCGCCAGGCGCTCGTCGATTTCCGGCACCAGTTTTTCCAGGTAGGTGTGCGCCTGCAGGGTCTGCTCGTTGCGAGCCACGCCCACGGCGCTGACCTTGGCCCCCGGGATCAGGCTCAGTACGCCCTCGAGCATGCCGATACCGGCGCGCAGGATCGGCACCACGGTGATCTTCTTGCCGGCGATTTTTTCGACCTGGACCGTGCCGGCCCAGCCGTCGATTTCATAGGACTCCAGCGGCAAATCCTTGGTGGCCTCGTAGGTGAGCAGGGCACCGACTTCCTGGGCGAGTTCACGGAAGTTCTTCGTGCTAATGTCAGCGCGGCGCATCAGGCCGAGTTTGTGTCTGATCAGCGGATGGCGGATCTCGAGGATGGGCATGGGGAAGGCTCCGGCGGCGGGCAAAAAAACCGGCCTAGATTAATCTATCCGAGGGTGTTGTCCTATAGACAATACAGAACGTTAGTCCACAAACGCTTGATCTGGCCGGGCGGGATGCGTACCTTTGCCCGCTTTTCCGAACCGTCCCTCCCCCTCAACCTCCCCTGGAGAGCGCCATGTCCGCTGATCTCGAGCATATCCGTCAAATCATGCGAGAGGCTGACTGCCTGTACACCGAAGCCGAAGTCGAAGCGGCCATCGCCCGTGTCGGTGCGCAAATCAACGATCAACTGGCCGATGCCAACCCGGTGGTGTTCTGTGTCATGAACGGCGGGCTGATTTTCTCCGGCAAGCTGCTGACCTATCTGAACTTCCCCCTGGAAGCGTCCTACCTGCACGCGACGCGTTATCGCAACGAAACCAGCGGCGGCGACCTGTTCTGGAAAGCCAAGCCGGAAGTCTCGTTCATCGACCGCGACGTGCTGATCATCGACGATATCCTCGACGAAGGTCACACCCTGGGCGCGATCATCGACTTCTGCAAACACGCCGGTGCCCGCGCCGTGCACACCGCCGTGTTGATCGACAAAGACCACGACCGCAAGGCTCGCCCTGACTTGAAAGCCGATTTCGTCGGCCTGCCGTGCATCGACCGTTACATCTTCGGCTACGGCATGGACTACAAAGGTTACTGGCGCAACGCCAATGGCATTTTCGCCGTCAAGGGAATGTAATCGATGACTCGGCCAAGCTTTCTGGATCATGCACTGTTCGATGACTTGGCCGAAAAAGCTGCGGCCAGTCCTCGTGGGCGGCAGCACCATAACTTCCACGAGATGGATGAGCCGTGCCACCGCATGGCGGTGGGCCTGCAGCCTTCGACCTACATCCCGCCGCACCGCCACCTGAGCGCCGACAAGGCGGAAACCTTGCTGGTGCTCAAGGGCCGGTTGGGGGTGTTGATCTTCGATGAAGCCGGTGCGGTGGTTAACAAGCGCATCCTGCAGGCCGGTGGCGACTGCCTCGGCGTCGACCTGCCGGCCGGCGTGTATCACGGATTGGTGGTGCTGGAAGCCGACAGCCTGATGTTTGAATGCAAGGCTGGCCCCTACCGGCCCGTGGGCGAGGGCGAACTGGCCCACTGGGCACCCCGTGAAGGCGAGGCCGGCGTGGCGCAATACCACGCCTGGATGCGCGCCCAGTTCGACTAGCCTGTGGCGAGGGGATTTATCCCCGCTGGGTTGCGAAGCGACCCCAAACCGATCGACTCGATCAGCCTGAGATAACGGGTTGCCTGTTTTTAGGGCTGCTTCGCAGCCCAGCGGGGATAAATCCCCTCGCCACTTGAATTTAGCTGTACATCTGCGCCCTCACTACCGATCAAGCCAGTCGTGAATGGGCGGTGCTATTGGCTGCCAGCCATTGCTCGCTCTTGACCCGCGCCTGCTCCAGGGTCTGCACATACGCCAATTGGCGTTGCTCGCGATGAATACCGGCGCGGCGCAGCTTCAGGCGCACCCTTGGCGCCGTCGCCACCAGGATCAGCCCGATGCCCTGCTTGCGGTAATCCTTCAGGATGTTTTCAAACGCGGCCAGTGCGGTCATGTCCAGCATGGGCACGGCGCTCATTTCCACCACCACCACGCGCACCCCCGGATCGAACTTGCGCAGCACATCCAGGGCTTTTTCTGCCGCGCCGAAGAACAGCGGCCCACGAATGGCGTAGCAGCGCACATGCTCAGGCATCTCCAGCAGGGCCTGGTGGAAGTGGCGCGGCAGTTCGGCGCTGTCGGTCAACTCGCTCATGCGCTTGATGAACAGCCCGGCGGCCAGCAGCAGGCCGACGGCGACAGCCATGACCATGTCGAACAGGACGGTCAGGCTAAGGCAGGTCAGCAGCACCAGTACGTCGCTGCGCGGGGCGATGCGCAAGGTATGCACCACATGTCCGGCTTCGCTCATGTTCCAGGCCACTATCACCAGTAGCGCCGCCAGGGCAGCCATGGGCAGGTAGCTGAACAAGGGCGCCAGCAGCACCATCGCCAGCAGCACCACCAGGCTATGAATGATGGCGGCCAGCGGTGAAGAGGCGCCGCTGCGCACATTGGTCGCGCTGCGGGCAATGGCCGCCGTGGCGGTGATACCGCCGAACAGCGGCGCCACGACATTGCCCAGGCCTTGGCCGATCAGCTCGGCGTTGGGGTCGTGCTTGCTGCCGGTCATGCCGTCCGCCACCACGGCGCACAGCAGCGACTCGATGGCGCCAAGCATGGCGATGGCGAAGGCCGGGCCCAGCAATTGGCGGATCAGGTCGTAGGAAAGCGCCAGGGGATGACCCTGGCCATCTGGCAGGTTCCATGGCCACTCGAAGCTCGGTAAAAAGGGTGGGATGCCGGGGTGGCTGATGCCATCGACCACGTAGCTGAAACGCTCACCCAGAGTCGCCACCGGCCAGCCGCCGCGCTCCAGCGCCAGTCCCAATAGCGCCCCGACCAGCAAGGCAACCAGGTGCCCGGGAATCCGCGGTACCCAGCGTGGCCAGGCAATCAGCACCGCCAGGCAGGTGACGCCGATGATGCCATCGCCGAGTCGGGCACTGGGCAGTGCCACGATCAGTTCGCCTAACTGTTCGATGTAGTGCTTGGCTTGCCCGACGGTGGTCAGCCCCAGCAGATCCTTGAGTTGCAAGGTGGCGATGACCACGCCGATCCCGGCGGTAAAACCAAGGATCACCGGGTAGGGAATGTATTGGATCAGCCGTCCGGCGCGCATCAATCCCAAGGCGATCAGAATCAGGCCGGCGAGCATGGTGCACAACAACAGGCCACCCAGGCCGTATTGTTGGGTGATGGGCAGCAGGATCACCACGAACGCCGCCGTCGGTCCGCTGACGTTGAAGCGCGAGCCGCCGGTGAGGGCGATCAACGGCGCTGCCACCAACACGGTGTACAAACCATGCTGCGGCGGTACGCCAACGGCAATCGCCAGGGCCATGGCCAGTGGGATGGCAATAATGCCGACGGTAAGCCCGGCCACCAAGTCGCCGCGCAGGCGTTCAAGGGTGTAACCGGCGCGCCAGGTCTGGCGCCAGGCGGCGAACAAGGGTGGGGCGGAGAATGACATAGGGACTCCACGAAAATGAACGGGGAAAATGCCGAACTCCCGGCATACACCCAAGCGGTGGCGAGGGGATTTACCCCCGCTGGGCTGCGAAGCAGTCCTGAACCGGATACTCGGTGGGGGCCGCTACGCAGCCCAACGGGGATAAATCCCCTCGCCACAAGGGCATCATGTGATGCGAGGGCTGATGGCTCTTTGAGTATGCCGTGCTTGTCGTATGCAAGTATTGACCTGGGTCGTTATTTTTACCGCTCAGGCTCATGCTAGAGTGCCAGGCCAAGACCTCGGAGCTTGTCATGCGTGTATCGACCCGCCGCTGCGCCACTTTGCTGCTGATGTCCAGCCTACCCCTGGCGGCCGTGGCCGCGCCGATGCACAGCCAGTTCTTGCCGCCTGATGACCTGATGGTGCGCCAGGAGCAGCCGGAACAGCAGCAGTTGCTGCAAGTGACCGAGTATTCAGTGGTGCTGGGTAACCAGCGACAGTCCAACCAGCAACCGATACCGGTCACTTCCCCCTTGCTGGTCCGTCTCAAGGGCAAGCCGATGAACAAGGGGGCCACCCTCAACCAGGTGATCCTCAACTTCGATGGCGAAAGCAAAAGCCTGAAGAAGCCGGCCTTCGACGAGGCGAGCAAGACCCTGACGTTGTCTTATCCACAGGCCCAGTACCGAGTGGTCATCGATCTGCTGCGCCACAACACGGTCTATGTACAGTTTCTCACGTACGCCAACGGCCATATCTGGGCCGACCTGCACACCGGCGCCGAACGCCCGCGTTGAGCCCCGGGCCTTGCCGGGGGTAAACTGCCCGCCCCGTGAACTGTGCGAGCTGGAGCCGGCAATGCGTAAAGACAAGAAACAAGTGATTGGCGACGAGATTGGCGATGAACAGATCAAGCTGTTCCTCAATTTCGAACCGGTCGATGCCACGTCGCCGTCGCTGCACAAACTGATCAAGGCTTACCGTGGCCTGCGGGTCGACGATTTCGAGCGCTTCCTGACGTTCTTCGTCGAGGCCGGCCATGACTTCAATGGCAAGGATGAGCACGGCAACGATTTCGTTGCGCTGGTTCGCGACCAGCGTAATGCCGAGGATTACATCGAGTTGGTCAACAAGGCTCGCGGTTAGATCAAAAGATCGCAGGCTTCGCCAGCTCCTACAGGAGATCGCCAAGCCTGCGATCCTTTAAACAAAAACGCCCCGCTCTCATGGAGAACGGGGCGTTTTTTCATGCGATGCAATCAAGCGTAGCTTTGGGTCTCACTGCTTTCTTCAACCAACTCCAACGCAATGTTGTTCTGCGCATTGATCTTGCGATACAGCGCTGCGTCGGTTTCCAGTACTTTTTCCCGGGCCGGGAAGATATCTGCGAGCTTGGCAGCCCACTCGCCCTTGGTTTTGTCCGGGAAGCAGCGTTCGATCAGTTCCAGCATGATCGACACGGTCACCGAAGCACCCGGCGATGCGCCGAGCAGGGCGGCGAGGGTGCCGTCCTTGGCCGCCACCAGCTCGGTACCAAACTGCAGGACGCCACCTTTCTTCGGGTCTTTCTTGATGATCTGCACCCGCTGGCCGGCCACTTCCAGGCGCCAGTCCTCGGCTTTCGCCTCGGGGTAGAAGCGACGCAGCGATTCCAGGCGTTGCTCCATGGACTGCATCACTTCGCTGATCAGGTATTTGGTCAGGTCCATGTTGTCCCGGGCCACGGCCAGCATCGGGCCGATGTTGCCGGCGCGTACCGACAGCGGCAGGTCCATGATCGAACCATGCTTGAGGAACTTGGTGGTGAAACCGGCGTACGGCCCGAACAGCAGGGATTTCTTGCCATCAACGACGCGCGTGTCCAGGTGTGGCACCGACATCGGCGGCGAACCCACGGCGGCCTGGCTGTAGACCTTGGCCTGGTGGTGCTTGACCACTTCCGGGTTGTCGCAACGCAGCCACTGGCCGCTGACCGGGAAGCCGCCGAAGCCCTTGCTTTCCTCGATGCCCGAGGCCTGCAGCAGCGGCAACGCCGCACCGCCGGCACCCAGGAATACGAACTTGGCGTCGACATCGCGGCTGCTGCCGGAATTGACGTCCTTGATGCTCACGGTCCAGCCACTGCCGTTGCGTTTGAGGCCGGTGACGCGCTTGCAGTATTTGACCTGGGTGTCCGGGGCGCTGGTCAGGTGCTTGAGCAACTGGTTGGTCAGGGCGCCGAAGTTGACGTCGGTACCGTTCATGACGCGGGTGGCGGCGATGACCTCATCGGCCGGCCGGCCAGGCATCATCAGCGGCATCCACTCGGCCATCCGGGCCTTGTCCTCGGTGTATTCCATGTCGGCGAAAGCGTGATGCTGGCGCATCAGCTCGAAGCGCTTTTTCAGGAACGACACGCCTTTCTCGCCTTGCACGAAGCTCAGGTGTGGCACCGGGGCGATGAAGGACTTGGAGGAGCCGAACGTGCCCTTTTTGGTCAGGTACGTCCAGAACTGCTTCGACACCTCGAACTGGGTGTTGATATGCACGGCTTTCTTGATGTCGACATTGCCGTCGGCCGCCTGGGGTGTGTAATTGAGCTCACACAGCCCGGCGTGGCCGGTACCGGCATTGTTCCACGGGTTGGAACTCTCCGCGGCACCGGAGTCCATCAGCTCGACGACTTCCAGCGAGATCGCGGGGTCGAGCTCCTTGAGCAGTACGGCCAGGGTGGCACTCATGATGCCGGCCCCTACCAGAACTACATCGACTGCTTCGTTATGCGCCATTTAACGCGTCTCCAAAATCTGCAGCACCAAATTGTCGGCATAGCGGCCAGGAGTGGCGGGGCAGGTCAGTTGCGCCCCAGTTATCCATGGCCAGGATCGCCATGTCCGAATCTTCGCAATTTTTCGCACCTACTGCGGATGCATGCAGCCTGGCCTCAAGAGTCACATGAACTCATTTAAGCGCCGGGCGGGCAATTCGACTTATGGCCGAGACATCCGTTCGTGCAACCAAATCCGTAGCGGACAGGCTTCAGGCGCCGGTTCTTGAGCGATATCCGGTCCTGTGTCGTTGGGCTGTTTCAGACGCTAATGGTGCTTGTTCAGACGCAAAACTATTCATTTGCTCGCCACACTCTCGTGAAGTTGTGAAAACCCGTTTTTTCACGCTCTTTTGAAGACGTGAACCTCAAAAAAGGGCTGTCCCAGCCTGGCACTGCGCCCGGTTTGGTTGCCCCCATGTAGTACATGACAGGCAAAACGGGCAGACAGCTCAGTGACCGAGCGTAATGACAGCTCTGCAGATTCGCGAAAAGTGGTGATTTGCCTGGAGGAACAGCAAGCGCGCCAGCTTCACTCGATCTGTGTGGGCGGCTCTCTGTGGGCGTTGCGGGGTGCCAATACCTGGGTATCAGCGGTGTTGCGAGGCCCGATCAGGAGACGTCCTTATAATCGGGGGGAGATTGTATCGAAGAAACGCAGGGAAATGGTCGTGTTTAATGACTTTTATTAGCCGTCCGGTCAGATGGTCAACAGCTGCCGGCTGCGTGCGCGAGCACGAAGCGGTTGTACGCGGGCGCTGGCGGGCAATGGCTGGTGCAACCAGTTGAGACGGATCTCGTCGATTTCCACCCAGCCTTCACCCATGGGTTGCAGGCTGCACTGCTTGAATGCCTGGCAACGGCCATTGCGATCGAGCAGGGCGAAGCTGCGGTGATGAGGGCGCGGGGTGAACAGGGAAATAAGGAAGCGCATGATCGGATACCGGGTCAGGGAGCTTGGGATAAGCCTGACAGCGGGCCATGACATGCTGGTGTAAGGACCGTGACAATGGGGTGACAGGAACCGGCAATCGAGGCCCGTGTCAGACATTTCAGTATTCATCGTAAGGCGCTAGTTCACCGCGATGGCGCACCGCTATACTGCTGGCCTGTTTGTGCCCGATTCTGGAGAGAAGAGCATGTTGCAACGCCTGTTGTTCGGTTTGATCGCTGTGACCAGTCTGACCCTCGTCGGCTGCGCCCACAGCCCGCAACAACTTAACCCGGAGCCCAAGCTCAATGCCCAACTGGCGCCTGTGGGGCATGGCCAGCCGGTGGTGGTGCGGGTGGTGGACGGTCGTCCGTCGCCGACGCTCGGCACCCGTGGCGGGCTGTACCCGGAAACCAGTGTGATCACGGTGCAGGGCGCGCAGATCCTGCCCAAGCTGCAGGCCCAGGCTGAAGCTGCCGTGCGTTTGCTGGGCTTTACGCCGACCGCCAATGCCTTGAATGCACCGCAACTGACCGTGACCCTGGCCGAGCTCAAGTACCAGTCACCCAAGGAAGGCATGTACGTGACCGAAGCCACTATCGGCGCGACCTTCCGCTCCGAGGTACAGAACGCCAACCGCCGCTACAGCGGTCGTTACGGTGCTTCCCTGGACCAGCGCTTCGGCATGGCGCCTAACCAGGACACCAACACCAAGCTGGTCAGCGACGTCTTGAGCGATGCCCTGACCCGGCTGTTCAAGGACCCGACCATTGGCCAGGTATTGGCTGAGTAAGTCATAAGCCTTATATCCCTGTGGGAGCGAGCAAGCTCGCTCCCACAAGTTTTTTATGGGCAAGATTCTCAGGCTGCTTGGGAATAGAACTCCAGCACACTGATCCCGGTCAGCAGGTCTGTCTCCGGCAGGTCGGCATGTGGATGGCCGCCCAGGGCGCAATACACCAGCCAATGTCGGTCCTGCACGTTGAAGGACAGGCTGTCGACGAGGTTCTGTTGTTCGTCGCTTGGGCTGATGAGATAGAGGCGGTCCTGGTTTTCGGCGTGCAGCATGACGGGTTCCGTGCAGGTTTGAAGGGCGACAGAGTGGCCTAATCAGATGACGAAACCGTGACGTGAAGAATTAGAAGGTTTGCATGGCTGAGCTCTGGGGCTGCTGCGCGACCCAGCGGGGATAAATCCCCTCGCCACAAAGTCACTACGCCAGCCCCGAACATGATCGTTACTGGTCGGAAAAAACGGCGCAGGGCGGCAGGCTTTCGGTAGAATCCGTGCCCTGTTCGTAGGCCACGGACGTGTCCTGTCCGTTTTTCGCTTGAGGTTCGTGATGTCGCTGCATCTGTTTTCGTTGTTCGCCGCCCACCCCGCCAAACTGATCAACCTGCTCGCGTTGCTGTTTGCCTGCCCTGGCGGCTGGGTGCTGCATGCGACGCGCCGCCGCGAACAACGGGCGCGTGCCTGCCTTGAAGCGCGCAATCGCGAAGGCAACGAACGATTCGAAGCGCTGCTGGACCTGGCCACTCAGCGAATGAACCGGTTTTTCTACCGGTTTGGCTTTGGCTGCCTGGCGCTGGCATTGCTGGTGTCGTGGATCAGTACGCAGTTCTGACGAAATAGCCATGGCAAGGGCGTTTGCTCCCGCTGGGCTGCGCCCGCAGGAGCCGCGAAGGCGCTATGTAGGCGCTGTGTAGGAGCTGTCGAGTGCAACGAGGCTGCGATCTTTCCCCAGACACTTGAATCTCAAGCGAAAGATCAAAAGATCAAAAGATCAAAAGATCAAAAGATCGCAGCCTTCGGCAGCTCCTACACAACCCCCGCGGGAGCCGCTTTAAAGCGCCAACCCCGCCTTGACCCGATACTGATTTCGCACCGGCGTCGCATATTGCAGCACCAGGAACGGCCGGTGTTCCTGTGGGCAAGCGTCCAATCGGCGTTGCCATTCTTCCTGGGCCTTGGCCAGCTCTTCGGTACCAAACACCTCGGCAGCCGTGGGCACCTTCAACTGTGGGTCGGCGTCGGCCCATTGGGCATAAGCCAGGTAGTGCACCGGGAACAGGCGGTAGCCGCCGAGAATCTGCCGATCCATCTCCTGGGCCAATTGCTTGGTGTCCTCGAACAGCTCGGTGATGGGCGCGGCGAAATTCACGTGGACCCGGCCCTTGTAGCCGGTGATGCCCTTGGCGATGCTCACGTCGTCCTCGCCCGGGGCCTTGGTGTAGGTGCCGGTGGTGGCGCGGATGTACAACTCGCGGGCCTTGGCCTGGTCGCACGGGTCGTATTCGTAGCTGATCGACACCGGGGTGAGATTCAGTGACTGGATCACCTCGCCGAACGGCTCGTCCTTGCGGCTCATGTGGAACATCTTGAGGATCGCCGATTCGGTCCGGTCGTCACCGTCCTTGGCCCGTCCTTCGGCCTGGGCGATCCAGATCGAGGCGCAGTCGTTGCGGATCGAATGATTGATGTACGCCGACAGCAACTGGTACGCCGCCATTTTTTCCCGCCGCCCGGTGATGGAACGGTGCACGATGAAGCTCTTGTTCAGGCGCATCAGGTCGCTGACAAAGGGCTTTTGCAGCAGGTTGTCGCCAATGGCGATGCGCGGCGTTGGCAGGCCGGCGTGGTACACGGCGTAGTTGACGAAGGCCGGGTCCATCACGATATCGCGGTGGTTGGCGATGAACAGGTACGCACTGCCGGACTTGAATTGCTCCACCCCGGTATAGGTCACGCCATCGGTAGCGCGCTCGATGGTGTGGTCGACATAGAACTCCACCTTGTCCTGCAGCGTGGCGACCGAGGTCACACCGGCGAACTCACGGCGCAATCTTTGCGCTATAAGGGGTTTGAGCATCCAGCCGAAGGCGCCGGCCAGGCGTGGGAAGCGGAAGTGGGTGAGGATATCTAGAAACGCCTTGTCGCCGAGCAGTCGTGCCAGCACCGCTGGGACTTCGCTGTCGTCGTAAGGTCGGATGGCATCGAATTCGCCCATCATGCTCTCTTGTTGGAAACGGCTAGGGTAAGTAAAGGTTCGATCGAAAAAACGACAGGGCACGGCCTGGAAGATAAGCCAGACAAAAATAGCCCTGCAAACAGACCGGCGATTATACGCACAAGTCACCTGGGAGACCGCGATGCTGGAACAGGCTAGTTATGATTGTCCCTATTGTGGGGAGGAAGTAGAGACATCCGTGGACTTGTCCGGCGGCGACCAGACCTACATCGAGGATTGCCAGGTGTGTTGCCGGCCAATCAACTTTGTGCTGCAGGTTCATGGTGAGGAATGGCATCTCGAGGTCTTCAGCGAAAACGATTGACGGGGGCAACACCGATGCGGCGAATCTACGAACTGGAAAACCTGATGGAAGGCGAGTTGTTGCAAGGCATGCTTGCCAGCGAAGGCATCACGGCGCATCTGGTGGGGCGCGATCTGGTCGGTGGTGCGGGGGAATTGCCCATGCAAGGCCTGCTGGGGCTGGCGGTGGATGACGAGCAGGCGCAATACGCTCGGGAGTTGATCGCCGCTTACAATGCCGCACTGCCGTTGCCCGGCGATGAACCGGACAGCTACCCCGGTACGCTGGTCTGTTAGGCTGGCGGCCGTTTGTTCGATCAAGAGTCGTGTTGCCCCATGTGTGGACGTTATGCCCTGTTTCGCTGGAACCCCACTTTCGCGGCCCTGCCCGGTTTTCCCGCCGACCAGAAGGCCCAATGGAATATTTCGCCCAACGATTCGGTGCTGATTCTACGGGCCGGCGCCGAGGGCCAGCGCGAACTGGCCCGGGCGCGCTGGGGCCTGACGCCGCCGTGGCTGACCGACCTGTCCCGCACCCCGGCCCATGCCCGGGCCGAAACCGTGGCCGAACAACCGATGTTCCGAGAAGCCTTGCGCCTGCGCCGTTGCCTGCTGCCGGCCAATGGTTTCTATGAGTGGCGCGGCGGCACGCGCAAGCGGCCGTACTGGCTGACGCCGGGGGAGGGTTCGTCGTTGTTTTTTGCCGCGATCTGGGAGGCGTATCCAGTGCAGGAACAGGTGTGGCTGAGCACGGCAGTCATCACCCAGCCGGCGGCGGGTCAACGCCGGCCGTTGATCCTGGACGAAGACGGCCAGCGCCTGTGGCTCGATCCCGAGACACCATTGCATGCCTTGCAAGGGCTGCTGGCAAGCGAGCCGGCGCCACTGCGCGAGCGAGTGCTGGCCAACATGGTCAATGATCCGAAACTCAATGGGCCGGAGTGCTTGACCCCGGCTTGAGTTTTTCGGCGCTTGTATTGGCCTCATCGTCGGATCGCCGCTCGGAGCAAGCCCGCACTTTAGGTTCTGGGCGTCACTCGTGATGTGGCTCGCCGAGGAAGGTCAACGAGGTGAACACGCCACGGGTGGCCACGTCCTTGTTGTCCTTGAGCGCAATTTCCATCTGCGCCGCGATCACATTCAAGCCTTCGTTGCGCACCAGCACCTTGGCCCGGCCTTGCGCGTCGGTTTCAGTCGAGACGGTGTTCGGCGCGCTGCGGTAGTCACCCACCAGTTTCACACCGGCCGCCGGTTTGCCGTCCAGCAGCACCCTTACCGGCAGTGACTGGCCCGGGCCTACGGTCAGCGGGTCGACCTCCGGCATGATCACGAACTTGATCGGTGCAAGCGTCGGTAGTTTCGCCCCCGGTTCATAGATCGCCAGGCTGTACTTGAACGTATGGGTCGATTCGATCGCCCCGGGTACTTTGCTGCGACCTTCGTTGATCCACTTCTTGTCGGCCGTCTGGGACCACATGCCGTTGTCCAGGGCCACGGCCAGCACAGCCGGCGGCTTGAGCGGTTGCAGGCGGGCGTGGTCCGCCAAGCGTTCCACGGTGACGGGGATCATCTTGCCGCCCAGGTCATAGGCCCAGGCACCGCTGATTTTCTGCGCCTTGAAGGCATTGTCTTCGGCGCCATGGCCGTAGATCACTTCGATGTTGCCGCGACGCTGTTCGGTCCATAGGCCGTGGGCCGAGGCCTGTGTAGCCA